>JBGVPD010000095.1:0-19428 GCA_045126815.1 Eubacteriales bacterium | reverse complement strand
TTGTTTTTTACACTGTGTTCTTTAAAGGTTCTTCTCATAAATAAACTGATAGTTATAACCGATATACCACCGTAAACCGCATCAAATCCACCGATAGCATTCAAAATGTCGTACGGGCTTTTTTCCAGTACACTTGTCGCCGCCGCAATTCTACTTGCACCGGGGTCGAAAAACAGTACTGTGATTGAATATACATAGTCAAATATAAGACATGCAAAAATCAGCTTTAAAAGCAATCTTTTGGTTGGTGCCGACTGTTGTTTTGCCCAAATAAGTATCATAGTTAAAAAAACAATGATGTAAGCGTTAAACGAGTCTCTGGCAAACAGTCCTTTATTAGCTATAAAATCTCTGAAAAAAATATATAGCGTATAAATCAGAGCCGTCAAAATAAGGCAAGCGTCGTTTCTCTTTATACTGTTTGTTTTAACAAAAAACAAAACCATAAAAGCAACACCGTATATAAAAACGAACGCCATACTAAAAAACGGAATGTTACTAAGCGCCGGACAAGATATTCTTGCCAAAATAACAATTGCCAAGATCGTTATTAAATCAATTTTTATAGATTTTTCCGTTCTATAATTCTCCATTAATTTCTCCAAATGTTTCTATAATAAAATCGTGTACAATTCTTGCATTGGTTTCCCAAGTTTTATTTTTTAACAAATAATTTTTCGCTTTTTTTGCCCTCTCCAGAAGCACCTCCGGAGATTGTTTGTTTATTTCATCTATGCAATTAGCTATATCTTTGGGAGTCTCTCCGTTTATCCAATATAGAATCTCATCATAATCTTTTGAAAATCCGTTCAAACGAGTCGTCATAACCGGACGTTCGCTCATAAGATATTCGAATATCTTTGAAGGGAACGTCAAAGATGCAATCTTAGACTGCGTAGGACGGGGATTTGCCAAAAGCCACGAAGACTGTTGAGCTTTAATAGCTGTTTTGTTGTCTACCTTGCCGTGAAATCTAATCCTCTGATTTTCATTAGCCATTCTCTCTATTTCTTCGCGCAACGCACCTTCACCATATATATCCAAAACTATGTCTTTGTCTTTTATAAGCTCCATAGCTTTGATCAAATTCATAATTCCGCTGTAATCAACAAGCGCACCTGTGTATATTACATTTTTTTCTTTGCCTAACCAAACGTGTTCCTTTTTCGCAAATTCGTCAGGCTCTATCCCACCGTCAACTATTATGTATTTGCTTTCGGGTACGTACTCTTTCATCGCATTCTCGTTAAGCGCGATATAGTTTTTACACTTTCTCATATTAGAAAGTGTGCTATTTTCGTACATTATTCTCAAAAGCTTTTTAAGTCCTTTTGTTTTCTCTACTTGTCCTACGGAAAGATCTGCCAACAAGCAAAGAGTTCTGTCGTTAACTTTTTTACTCAACATACTCATAGGTACGCCCTGATTGGGATACATATCGTATGCAAAAAGAATATCGTCTTTCCCTTTTAAAAGCGACTTCGTTTTAAAATATGTAACAATCGGAATTATCAATTGTTTTATCACAGGGATATTGATATATCCAACCTGCCACAAATCAACATTATCAAACAATTGTTCTTTCTCTGTTTTTACAAACAACTTCTTTGAACGATTAAAATTCTTGTACGGATGGAAAGACACAACATCTATCTTCAAATCGTCATATCGAGAAAGATACTTCAATAGATTGTACTGCATTTTATTACCTGCTACTGAAGACTCTCCTTTTTTTCCAATATCTTCAGGTCTTGAAATAATTCCAAGATAAATAATATGCATAATTCCGGTCACATCCTTTTTCAAATTATTTTTTCATTTCCTTAAACAATTTCTGTCTGTCAAAGAACAGCGTATCATTCACGTAAAGAGAAAAATATGTTTTTCCCCATTTTGATAACAATTCATTCTCAGGACTTACACTTTCCCAATCCGAAACCAAAAAATCTTCTCTTTGTATTACTGTTTTCTTAACGGCATTCTGTAGTTTCTTAATTCTCTTAACTAATCCCCACAGTTGTAAAAAAGAAAGATAATTACCCACACACTCTTTAACATCACTATCTTTAATCGCCAAAAGTCTTTGGGCAAAATCCTTATCTATATACGGCCTTTTTACTGTGCCGTCTTTATCTATAACGCTTGTTGTTTCAGCATAGTTCATTTCAGGAACGTTGGGAGTTATAAAAAACGTTCTTACAGCATCATTATCAAACGCTAAAACATTTTTAATTTTACCGGTTTGGTCCCGTGTTACGTAGTAATTATCTAACCTATGGTCTAATTGATAACAAATAGCATCAAAATATTCAAGATTCGTAATATCTTTTAAGAAAGTCTTTCTATCGTAATTTTCACGCTCTTTTGGTAATATCTCCGCCGGAGACATACCGTCGGCTTCATCCATCATCGTTCCGACTCGTATTTTTCCGTCTTCTTTAAAACTGCATACCCAAACCGCAGGTATCATATCCTCGATTCCCAAGAGCTGCGACAATTTATACGTTGCCAACTGTTTATTCGCACTGAAATTCTCGTATGCTCCTTTTCTTAAATAACCGTTCGTGTTATGGCTGATAATAACGCAAGATATGTATTTTATAAAGTCTATAAATTCTCCGTTGTCTTCAATATTCGAAAAACAGTCAACTCCTACGGAAGAATAATCACTGTAATTTCCGCTCAATATTTCCAACAAGTGCTTGTCAAATACATTGGTTATATTTATCAGTTTCTTATAATTCTCTTTTTTGCTTATATCGGTTAAAATATTTGCCTTTAACAAATCCTTATTTTCATACTTGCAGATATTATCAAAATAATCGTCGATACATTCAAGAATGTACTGCTTCATAGGCTTATGTTTTCTACACTCGCGAAAGAAAACCGTACAACCTTCTTTTTTGTACATCGTAATTATACTTGAATTTGCAATATGTCTTTTTTTATATTCTTCGGGGGTAAAATCAGTACGAGCTTCTTTTTCAAGACGATTATGTTTTGCCATAAATAAGCAAATAATTAAATTTCTTATTCTTTCTTTTACTTTAAAAAGCATCGCGTTATCTCCCCTTTCTTATTATTTTGTCGCCGCCACTTTTTCAATCAGCGTCTTATAATCGTCAACAAGTTTTTCATAAGATAGTTTTTCTTTAATATACTCGCCTAAATCTTTTGTGTATTCTCTGTACTGGCTCTCGTCCATTTCGGCAATTTTCTCAAGTTCGTTTACAAAAGATTCAGGATTGTTTAAATCTCCCGCAAATCCGCCCTTGCCGTCAACATCATCCCAAGGCGTTGTTCCTCGGCTGATAATTACAGGACACCCACAAAGCAAAGCCTCTTCTATTGAATATCCATAATTTTCACTTAATGTTGGCAAGAAAAATGCATCGTAATTTTTTGCAATCACTCTTGCCTCATTAGCATCAAGTCTACCCTTGTACTGAACCTTTATATTCTCAGGTAAAGTAGAAATTACCTTTTCACAAGCTTCCCAGTACTGCTCGTCTTCAAGTGAACCATAAATATCAAACTCAATATTATTCTTCAATTTTGATACTGTTTCAATCGCAAACAAAAGATTTTTTATCGGATGTAATCTTGCGGCAAACACAAGTTTCAACGTATCCTTTTGTTTTTTATAATCTTCTCTTAAAGAAGCTTGTGAAGGCATATTAGCCAAAAGTGTTATTTTTTCTTTTTTTATTCCCAAATACTTGGGTAATTTTTTCACTTCATCCGTAGACGTAGGCTGGAACCACACGTCTTTAAATGCACCTAACAATCTACATATCGCAACCGCTGCAATCTTTTTAAGCGGTTTGGTACGCATAGCATTTTCCAAAAGGTCTCCATCGGGTGTCAAAAGTACGGGTACGCCCATTTTTTTTGCTGCATTGATTGCACCTTTGTTAAAATAAAAATACGACGTTATCGTTCCCGAAAGGTAAACTACAATCGGATTTATATCTTTCATTACTTTCAAAAACGACTCTTCGCAAAACTCTTCGTCGGAAAGATATAACACCCTTCCTTTTCCGTATTCGTTCCAACCATCTTTTATGTTGTCATACGGAACAGTCGTCTTATAATCGTGATTTCTCGTTACTATTGCTATATCGTAATCGTCACCCAAAGCCTGAGAAAAATTAAATCGACTCGTAGCAATTCCACCAAAATTCACTCCGGGGAAATACCCGCCATTTATTACAAGAATCGTGGGTTTATTTTTTCCCATCTTTCTTAACCTCTTTTTCAAACAGTTTTGCATCTATCAAATATCTGTACCAATAAGCCTGCAAAAATGCGTGTACTCTGCCCGCTTCTCCGTCTAAAAAACCAAGTTTGAAATAATAACGGTACCAGTAGTACAATCTTGCTCGGAAATATCTCGGCAGTTTGTAATAAAAACCGTCGCGCATCTTTATAGTTTTATCAGCAGTCTCTGTTCTTGTACCGTTTGCATCTTCCGTACTTTCGGTTAAATTCTTAACCTCTAAATCGGAATACCAGTTATGTTTAGCTATCCACGACTGCAAATCTTTAAAATCATAATGCAAAAAGTCGTTTTTCAAGTATTCAAGTTTGCCTTCTTTTATAACGGTTTGATCGCGCATACCGTTTTCGTCTATGTAACCTTTATCCGTCTTAAAAATAGTTGTTCGGTAAAACGGATACATACCACCGTGCTTCAAAAATCTACCCATAAAGAATATCTTGAAATTACCCACAAAAGCATTCACGTCATCATCGCTGTGAAGTGCGCACTTTTTAACTATTTCTTCACCAAGTTCTTTCGTTACCTCTTCATCGGCATCAAGACGGAACACCCATTTGGTCGATATATTCAACTCTTTCAATGCCCAGTTAAACTGCTGTCCGTGGGTTATGAAAGGGTGTATAACTACTTCAGCGCCGTTTTGTTCAGCTATTTCAACAGTCTTGTCAGTACTTCCACTGTCAACAACGCATATACGGTCAGCTACATTTTTTACCGAATTTATCGCCCTCGCTATATTGACCTCTTCGTTTTTTGTTAAGATAATAACCGTAATATCCGTCATTTTTATTCTCCTCATACCAATTTTCCAAAAAGAGCTTTATATTTTTCCATAGCCTTTTCTATGCTATATTTTTCATCATATAGCTTTTTAGCACTTTCGCTCATCTTCAATACGTCTTCTTGGTTCTCAAACATCTTAAACAGAACCTGACAAAATCCGGCGCTATCACCATTATTCACGTGATATCCGACATTCTCTTTTTCAACCTCATAAGCAAGGTACGACGTAGGCTCAACAATTGAGATTACAGGATGTCCTCCAAGCAAACAAGAATAATATTTGCTCGGTGCACAAGTTCCGATCAACCCTTTTTCAAGACTAACCACACTACAATTTGAAATCGCCACAGCATGTTTGAAATCATCGCCGGTCAAAAAGTCAAATATTTTTATATTCTCAAGGTTGTTTTGTTCTATAAACTCTTTTGCTTTCTCTTTCTTATTCCCGTGACCTACAATCAAAAAACCGAAACGCTTATCATTCTTAAGTTTGAGGGCTGTATCAAGAAGCGTGTCTATATCCTGACACGTACCCAAATTTCCAAAATAACCTACTATAAACTGCCTTTCATCAAACCCGAATTTTTTATAACTTTCAACAGTAACTTCAACAACATCTTTTTCGTGAGCCCAGTTTTCTATTGTATGAACGCGTAATTCTTCCAATCCATCACGGTTGGCTAACAAAAACTCTTTCATTTCATCGGTTAATGAAACAATAGCATCTGCTTTTCTATAAAGACTCTTGTTAATCTTTCGCATTATTTTGTCAATGATACTGCCTTTGCCAATACTGTTTGATGCATACGCAATTTCAGGATAAACGTCATAAGCAACAAATACGACCTTCGTGCCAAACAGCTTTTTCGCCAAAAGAGGTACTATCGGCAAAATCGGAGGATTTGAATACACAATTACCGATTTATACTTTCTCAATTCACCTATATTCAAAATAGCCTTGAAAGTAAAGGAAAAATAGTTTATAAGTCTACCTATACTTCCCACTCTTGATAATTGAATATATTTTAGTCTATGTATTTCTACTCCGTCTTTTACTTCTTTAATCGGCACGTTTTTTTCGTTTGCATACTCTTTAGGATATCCGCAAACGGCACCAACCGAAAAACCGGCCTTGCTAAGACTTGATGCTGTATCAAACGGCAACGTAGCCGAAGATACGTTTTCCGGATAGAAAAACTGGCACAAAAACAAGATATCTTTTTTCATTCTCAAAACCTCTGTCTGTTACACACTCTCCAAAACAGACTCTTTGTTAGTTTTCTCTTTTATTTCAACAACATTGCCCTCTTTTTCGTAAACAAGCGTTCCAAAAGCCTTATTTGCAACACCTACAAACGGACACATAATTTTAACCGCTATTCCCAACATAACACTCAAATAAATTCTTTTATTTAACTTTTCAGAAATAGCTTTTGCCATTTGGCTCGTATTCATATATTCTTTGTTCTGCGGTAAAAACAAACCACTAACCATACCGTCAATATAGCTTTTAACGTACTCACTCAACGTATCTATAAAAATCATTGAACGTTGGTTATTAACCTTTGGGAAAACAGGAAGTTTCTTTACAATCTTTACAACACTCTGAAAGTTTCCCTTGCAACCTTTCCCGTAAACCATAGGAGGTCTTACAATTGCAATTTTAAAACTTTCGTCCTGCAATTTTAATAATTCTTCTTCCGCCTGTAACTTTGATTTCCCATAATTCGACTTCGGTGTGGGAAGCGTATCTTTCGTTATCACACCGGTATCAATCCCGTACACACTCATAGAACTCAAAAACACGAATTGCTTAACTCCATCACACTTAGCTTTCTTTGCAGTTTCTACCGCCAAGTCACGATTAACCTCGTAATACAAGTGAGCGTTCTCTTCAGTCTCCTTTATATGAGCTATGCCTGCTACGTGAAACACACTGTCGTAGCCTGAAAAATCCTTCTCTCTCCACGTACCGTCAATCATATCAACAGTATCTACTATGTAGCTATCGTTATAATTTTCTTTTATGTACTTTTCAAATGACATACCGATATAGCTGTTGGCTCCGGTAATCAAAATCTTCTTCATTTGATCTCCTCTTTTTCTCTTTCTTCCTGTTTAACGTCCTCGCGCTTCTTCATTTCACCTGTTCCACCTTCGACAACGCCGTCAGACTTAAGCACTGACACAACCGTTCCGAAAAAGCACTTACAGTCAAACGGAAAACTCATTTTTTCAACGTATTCTCCGTCGAGTCTTGCCTTAACGTCAATTTCAAGCTCGTCTCTTCCGTTTATCTGCGCCCATCCAGTAAGACCGGGTCTTACATCATTAGCTCCGTATTTATCTCTTTCTTCAATCAAATCGTATTGATTCCACAAAGCCGGACGAGGTCCTATTACAGACATATCTCCAACAAGAATATTGAAAAGCTGCGGAAGTTCATCAAGACTTGTCTTTCTCAAAAACTTTCCTACCTTCGTTATCCACATATCAGGATTCTGAAGCATATGTGTCGGCATATCGTGAGGCGTATCGATCCTCATAGTACGAAACTTCAAGATATTAAAATGTTTTTTATGTACACCCACTCTTTTTTGTTTAAAGAAAATCGGGCCTTTCGAATCTATTTTTATCGCCAACATAACAATCAATATCGGGATAATCAATACAATAATCCCGATTAACGATAACGCAAAATCGCCTATTCGCTTAAAAAACTTGTTGTACATATTGCCACTCCTATAAGTAAATATTAACACATAGATGTAGATATATATTTAATTATATATTATTAATACAAATATGTCAACCCCTAAACAAAAAGCGACACCATAAAACAAACAAAAACATTATTCTACAATTATCCAGTTTTTGTGCATTATACACAAATATTAAATTTTTTGTTAATTCTGCATTTACTACTTTTTTGATACAAAAAAAGGGCTTTTCAGCCCTTTTTCGTCACATACATTTTAAATTTTGTTAGTGTTCACTTAACTTCTATTGTCTTTATAACCATATCAAACATCGGTCTGTCTGCATATCCGGTCTTTGTTGTTGCTATTTCATCTAACACATCAAAACCGTCTGTCATCTTACCAAAAGCCGCATACTGACCATCAAGATGTGGAGCATCCTCGTGCATAACAAAAAACTGTGAACCTGCAGAATTCGGGTTCATCGATCTTGCCATCGATATAACACCTCTTGTATGTTTAAGGTCATTCTGCACACCGTTTGCCGCAAATTCTCCCTTAATACTGTAACCGGGGCCGCCCATACCTGTGCCTTCGGGGTCACCGCCCTGAATCATAAATCCACGAATAACTCTATGGAAAATTAGACCGTTATAAAACCCACTGTTTGCCAATTTTTCAAAATTTTCAACAGTCAAAGGCGCCTTTTCGGGATATAGTTCAAAAGTCATCTTACCGCCGTTTTCCATTTCTATTACTGCTGTCTTCATATCTTTTCTCCTTTATATTGTATAATTTTAACAAAAAGAATTATAACACAACTTCCGTAAATTAGTCAAGCGGATTTAAGGGTAACCCTTAAATCCGCTTGTTCTTTTAAGCTATAAAACCTATATTAGTCTCTGAAAGCTTCTCTTGCAGCATAACTTGTATGGAGCAATTCGTGAGCCTTGTGAGAGTTAGGTTCTCCGAGGAACTTCTCGTAAAGAGCCTTGATCTGAGGATTGTTATGGCTCTGTCTGAGAGTCTGTCTTTCATCTTCGGAATAAAGTGCTGCTGCACGTTTTTCCTTAAATGTATCAACAATATCAGCATCTTCGTTGGGAAGGAACTGAGGCTTGATGTAAGGCTGACCGCCGCCTGCGATACAACCGCCGGGACAACCCATAATTTCGATAAACGCATACTTGCTCTTACCTGCTTTGATGTCATCAAGAAGCACCTTAGCATTCTTCATACCGTGAGCAACAGCAACCCAAATAGTTGTACCGTTAAGCTCAAGTGCAGCCTCTTTAATACCGTCAAAACCACGAACGGCTTCAAACTTAACGCCTTCGTGTTCTTTGCCTGTAAGTACGTAGTAAGCAGTTCTGAGAGCCGCTTCCATAACACCGCCCGTTACACCAAAAATAACGCCGGCACCTGTGTAATCGCCTACTATATCATTATCAAACTCTTCATCGGGAAGCTTTGTAAAGTTAATACCTGAACGCTTGATAAGCTTTGCAAGTTCTCTTGTTGTAAGAACAGCGTCAACGTCCTTAAGTCCGTTTGTAACGAGCTGGTCTCTGTCCTTTTCGCCCTTCTTAGCTGTACAAGGCATAATCGAAACAACAAACATATCCTTAGGATCAATACCGTTTGCTTCTGCATAGTAGCTCTTAAGAATTGCACCGAACATTTCGTGAGGAGACTTACAAGAAGAAAGATGTCCCAAAAGTTCACCATAGTTGATTTCAGCATAGTTAATCCAACCGGGTGAGCATGATGTGATCATAGGAAGCTGACCGCCATTCTTAATTCTGCCGAGAAGCTCTGTAGCTTCTTCCATGATCGTAAGGTCAGCAGCATAGTTAGTATCAAATACCTTCTTAAATCCAAGACGTTTAAGAGCGGCAACCATCTTACCTGTACAAGCTGTTCCAACCTTCATGCCAAACTCTTCTCCGAGGGCTGCTCTAACAGCGGGAGCAGTCTGAACAACAACGTACTTACCTTCAGCCATAGCCTTGTCAACCAAAGCAATTTCGCTCTTTTCCATCAATGCGCCTGTAGGACATACGCTTACGCACTGTCCGCAGAGGATACAAGGAGAGTTAGCAAAAGAACGGTTTTCAGCGGGAGCAACGATCGTATTAAAGCCTCTCTTTTCAAAACCGAGAACACCCTTTCCGTGAGCATTCTTACATCTTTCAACGCAACGACCGCAGAGAACGCACTTAGATGTATCTCTTATGATCGAAGGAGTAAGCTGGTCAATAGTAACGGGAGTCTGAGTTCCCTCAAACATACCTTCTCTAGCACCCGTAACCTTTGCAGCATAAAGAAGTTCGCAGTATTCGTTCTTATCGCACTGCTGACACTTCATAGAGTGGTTGGAGAGCAAAAGTTCAACAGATGCTCTTCTTGCTTTAACAGCCTTAGGAGATGAAATAATAACCTTCATATCAGGTGTTATGGGATATACGCAAGAAGCAACGAGACGCTGAGGTCCGTATGCTACTTCGCCCTTATCATTTCTTCTGCCTTCCTGAACTTCAACAAGACATACACGGCATGAGCCCTTAGAGCATTCGCCGTGATTATAAGCGCAGAGTGTGGGGATATCATAGCCGCAAGCCTTTGCAGCTTCAAGTACGGTCGATCCTGCCTCAACCTGGTAGGAAACGCCTTCTATATAAATATTAATCAATGCCATTTTTCATTTCCCCCTTATTTCTTTTCGATTGCCTTGAACTTACAAGAAGATACGCACATACCGCACTTAATACACTTATCCTGATCGATAACGTAGGGTTCTTTACCTACAACGCCTGTAATAGCGTTAACAGGACACTGACGTGCACAGAGTGAGCACTTCTTACACTTGTCGGCATCTATAACATATTGCATAAGATTCTTACATACTTTAGCGGGGCACTTCTTATCAACGACGTGAGCTATGTATTCATCTCTGAAAGAACGGAGAGTCGAGAGAACGGGGTTAGCCGCTGTCTGACCGAGAGCGCAGAGAGAGCCGATCTTAATGGTTTCGCTGAGTTCTTCAAGTTCGTCAAGATCCTTCATTGTTGCCTTACCGTCGGTAATCTTGTTAAGGAGTTCGAGCAAACGCTTTGTACCGATACGGCAGGGAGAACACTTACCGCAAGATTCGTCGCAAATAAATCCCATATAGAATTTTGCAACGTCAACCATACAGTTGTCTTCGTCCATAACGATAGCACCGCCCGAGCCCATCATAGAGCCCTTAGCAACGAGAGTATCAAAGTCAATTGCAGAATCAAGGTCTTTTTCTGTCAAGCAACCGCCCGAAGGACCACCTGTCTGAATAGCCTTAAATTTCTTACCGTCGGGGATACCTCCGCCGATATCGTAAATGAGTTCGCGCAAAGTCGTACCCATAGGAATTTCAACGAGACCAACGTTATTGATCTTACCGCCCAAAGCAAATACCTTTGTACCCTTAGATTTTTCTGTACCGTACTGAGCGAACTTTTCAGCGCCTTCACGGAGAACATAAGGAACACAAGCAAGTGTTTCAACGTTGTTAACAATCGTGGGGCAACCCCAAAGTCCCTTAACTGCAGGGAACGGAGGACGGGGTCTGGGCATACCTCTCTGACCTTCAATAGAGTTAAGAAGCGCTGTTTCCTCACCGCAAACGAATGCACCTGCACCAAGTCTTATATGTACGCGGAAGCTAAAGTCTGTTCCGAGAATGTTGTCTCCCAAAAGACCTAACTCTTCTGCCTGTTTAATAGCAATTCTAAGTCTGTTAACAGCTATAGGATACTCAGCACGAACGTAGAAATAACCGTTCTGTGCGCCGATAGCATAACCGGCAATAGCCATACCTTCAATAACTGCCAAGGGGTTACCTTCGAGAATTGAACGGTCCATAAATGCACCGGGGTCACCTTCGTCACCGTTACATACAACGTATTTGTCGCCATCGGGCTGAGAATAAGCAAAGTTCCACTTCATACCCGTGGGGAAGCCGCCGCCTCCGCGTCCGCGAAGACCGGATGCCAAAACTGAATCAATAACAGCCTTTCTGTCCATCTTAAGAGCGTTTGCGAGACCGATAAACGCACCTGAACCGAGAGCTTCTTCAATATTTTCAGGATCGATAGCACCGCAACCGTGAAGAGAGATACGAACTTGCTTCTTGTAGAATTCAATATCTTCCTGCTTTGCGATCTTTTCCTTTGTCTTAGGATCAACGTAGAGCAATCTTTCGATTATTTCTCCACCGATAAGATCTTTTTCAACAATCTCTTCAACGTCGTCAATAGTAACGAGTCTGTAAAGAGTATCTTCGGGGTAAATCTTAACGAAAGGCCCCTGAGAGCAGAAACCGAAACAACCAACCTGGTTAACCGTAACCTTGTCGGAAAGTCCCTTTTGCTCAACGAGTTTTTCAAATTTAGCCTTTATTTCGAGAGAGTTTGAGGAGATACAGCCTGTACCGCCGCAAAGAACTACTGCTCTTTTACCGCTTCCGCCTTCAATCTTTTTGCCGTATGCATCTGCACATACAGCACATTTAGCGGAGAGCTCTTCAAAATTCTTAATCTTTTCCATAATCCTTATGCCTCCATCTTGCGATATTCTTCAACAATGCCGGGAACATCGGATACCTTAAGTTTGGGGTAAACTTTGCCGTTAATTGTAACAGCAGGAGCTATACCGCACGCGCCGATGCAGCGGAGAGCGTCAAGTGTGAACAAACCGTCTTCGGTTGTTCCTCCGGGAGTAATTCCCAAAAGTTCAGAGAACTTGTCAATTATCTGCTGTGCTCCCTTTACGTAACAAGCTGTACCGAGACACACGCCGATAACATACTTTCCTTTCGGCTGAAGCGAGAAGAAAGAATAGAAAGTAACAACGCCGTAAATTTCCGCAACAGAAATTCCGGTTCTTTCCGACACGATTTCCTGTACCTCAAGAGGAATATATCCGTATTCTTCCTGAATTGCAGACAAAATCATCATCAAAGGTGTTTTTTCTTCAACGTATCTATCACAGATTTCGTTGATTTTAGCAACTGATGCTTCACTCAAATGGGCCATAGTGACCCTCCTTTTCTAAAGATTTTATATAATTTGCATTTTTCACAATATATACATCGTATATGATACCATTCATTAACCTGAATGTCAAGACACAAAGGACATTAACACACCTCTTTTGCATAAAATTTTTACTTATTAATATAAATACATACATTTTATTCCATAAAAGCAAATCAACTAAAAACAAAAAGGCGGATATAAATTCCGCCTCAAAAAAATTATAAACCAAACACTCCCCCGATATCATATTTCCCTTCTTGTGTAAGCATAACCCGACCTAAACAGATAAATAATCTTATGTTTATGTAAGATGCAGTGAAACAAGGCGTTTAGGGGGGAGAGGTCTAGGAGTGGGGGGAATCGCAACCCCACACTCCTATGGCGACTTCTTTGGTTACTTTCTTGTCGCAGCAAGAAAGTAACATAAAAAGTAAGTAAGGTAAGTTATTTTTATTTCAATAATATTGGTGAAAACCGTTTGTTAAAACGGTGGGGGACAAGCCCCTCCCCTACCAGTTAGGAGGGAAAGTAACTTTTATCCCAATATTGTTGGTGAAAAAAGAAAAACGCTAACGCGTTTTTTAAAAGAGCACATTATGTCAGGAGCTTTGCTCCCGAACCCACACAAGAGACGCGCTTTTGAAAAAGCGCCCTCTTGACTCCAACCAAAACTTCCAAAAACAAAGTTTTGCAAATATTTTTGGGGAATAGAAAAGGTGAAATCACACAAAAAAGGGACTCTATTAAAGTCCCTTTTGTTACGTTTAATTTTATATTTTAAAATTTCTTAAAACAGTTTACATTCCTCTTCTCTTCTGCGCTTCGGCTTTGAGTCTGAGTTCTGTATTAAGTATTCTCTTGCGGAGTCTGATGCTCTTGGGAGTAACTTCGATAAGCTCGTCGTCGCTTATAAATTCAATTGCTTCTTCAAGGCTCATTATCTTGGGAGTTACAAGTCTCAAAGCTTCGTCAGCGCCCGAAGAACGTATCGCCGTCAAATGCTTCTTCTTGCAAACGTTTACCGTTATATCGCCCATCTTGGGGTTTTCTCCGACGATCATACCCTCATAAACTTCTGTAGCAGGGCCTATGAACATAACGCCTCTGTCCTGCGCGTTAAACAAACCGTAAGAAGTTGCCTCACCTGCTTCATGAGCAACGAGAGAACCTGTATAACGAAGAGTTATCTCACCCTTAAATGGCTGATATCCGTCAAACAGCGTATTGATTATGCCCTCTCCTCTCGTATCGGTCATAAATTCACTTCTGTAACCGAACAAGCAACGTGCGGGAATAAGATATTCGATCTTCATTCTGTTACCCGAAGGTGACATTTCTAAAAGTTCGCCTTTTCTTGCGCCGAGTTTTTCCATAACAGAACCCATACAAGTTTCGGGAACGTCAATGGACACTCTTTCCATAGGTTCGCATACCACACCGTCAATTTCTTTCATAAGAACACGGGGAGTACTTGCGCAAAGCTCATATCCTTCTCTTCTCATATTTTCAATCAAGATAGAAAGATGCATTTCACCGCGTCCGCTTACCTTAAAGCTATCGGTCGTATCGCCGTCTTCAACGTGCAAAGACACGTCACGGAGAAGCTCTTTGTAAAGTCTGTCTCTAAGCTGACGGGACGTTACGAATTTACCCTCACGTCCTGCCATAGGACTATCGTTTACAGAAAACGTCATTTCAAGCGTAGGTTCGCTTATCTTAACGAAAGGCAGAGGTTCGGGTTTCTCTATTGAAGTAATAGTATCACCGATCGTAATATTTTCAGCTCCGGAGAAACAAATAATATCACCGCATTTTGCCTCTGTTACGGGCACTCTACCAAGACCGTCAAACTGGTACATAGATACGATCTTCGTTCTCTTTGGAGCCGCTTCGGTATGATAGTTACAGATCATTACGTCTTGGTTCTGCTTTATAGTACCGCGTTCAACACGTCCGATACCTATTCTACCGACGTATTCGTTATAGTCGATAGAAGATACGAGCACCTGAAGATCTTCTTCGGGTTCGCCTTCAGGGGCGGGCATATATTCAAGAATAGTTTCAAATAAGGGAACAAGGTCTTTTCCCTGTTCAAAGGGAGAGAGGGATGCAGTTCCAGCTTTTCCCGAACAGAATATCATCGGGCTGTCAAGCTGTTCATCCGTTGCATCAAGCTCAAGCAAAAGCTCAAGAACTTCTTCTTCAACTTCTTCAAGTCTTGCATCGGGTTTGTCTATCTTGTTTACAACAACGATTACTCTGTGATTTAATTCCAAAGCCTTCTGCAAAACGAATCTTGTCTGAGGCATAGGGCCTTCTGCTGCGTCAACGAGCAACAATACGCCGTTAACCATTTTAAGTATACGTTCAACCTCGCCGCCAAAGTCAGCGTGTCCGGGGGTATCGATAACGTTTATTTTTACGTCTTTGTAGTGTATAGCCGTATTTTTCGCAAGAATAGTAATACCACGCTCTTTTTCGATAGCGTTACTGTCCATTACTCTTTCTTCAGTTGCCTGATTTTCACGGTAAACACCGCCCTGTTTTAACATCTCGTCAACAAGCGTCGTCTTTCCGTGGTCAACGTGGGCAATTATCGCAATATTACGAAGGTCTTCTCTTTTCATTAATATCCCTACCTTAAATCTTTATCTGCTTTATTTTCTAACAATTCTATATTATAAAACACATTTTTTCATTTTACAACACTTTATATAAAAAAATTTGATTAGTTCTCAAAATTTATTGACATTTTTAAAAATTTGTTTTATAATACAACCAAAGAAGAGTTGTATCATTTGAGACAGTTTTAAAAATCAAAGGAGGTGCGCCATTGAACAAAACGGACGTTGAAAAGATAATAAAAAGCGTACCTTTATTCAAAAACGTAAACGAGAAAACGGTCAAATACTTATTAGAAAACTGCAGCGTTCTTGAGTGTAAAAAAAACGACGCCTTCGACACCGAAAAAAGCTCTCTGTTCGTTATTCTAAAGGGTAAAGCATCGGTATACGGCGTATCAAAAACCAAACCCGTTATTCTTAACACGTTAAGCGAGGGAAAACTGTTCGGCATGGCATCGCTCTTTGGCGAAAACTGCGGAATGACAGTCATTAGAGCAAAAGAAAACTGCACATACGCTGTCCTTGCGCAAAACTGCGTTGAAGAAATGTTAAAAAACGACATCGTATTCACAAAAAACTACATTTGCTTTTTGTCGGACAAGATACGCTTTCTCAACAAAAAAATCGCATTTTTTACATCGGGTAGCGCAGAAAAAACAGTTGCAGGATACATTCTCTCTTTACCTGTTAACAGCGACAATACGGTAAAGATCGAAATGAGTTTGTCAAAACTTTCGCAACACCTTGATATCGGAAGAGCATCACTTTACCGTGCGCTTGATACACTTGAAGAAAACGGATTTATATGCAGAAACAACAACGTTATAAAAATCACTTCCCCGGAAGAATTTAAAAAAATATATGGAGAAACACTATGAAAAACACAAAGATCTTATCACTCATTATGGCGCTTTTGATGACACTTTCATTATTTGCATTTACCTCATGCTCGTCAAAAGACCAAAACGACACCCCTAATGTTAACGAAGAAAACAAACCTGAAAAAATCCGTGTAATAACTCTTGCAGGTCCTACCGGTATGGGAATGGCAAAACTTATCGACGACAACAAAAATAAAACAACAAAATACAACTATGAGTTTACCGTTTCATCGGATCCTCAACAGGTTTCCCCCGAAGTCATCAAAGGTAACTACGATATAGCCGCAGTTCCCGTAAATCTTGCATCAACTTTATTCAACAAGACCGAAGGCAAACTTAAAGTTGCCGGAATAAACACACTCGGCGTACTCTATATGCTTGAAAACGGAGATACGATAAACCAAGTATCCGACCTTAAAGGTAAGACCATTCACGCTACGGGACAAGGTTCAAACCCCGAATTTGTTTTACGTTACATCTTGCAAAAAAACAACATTGACCCCGACAAAGACGTTAATATTATATTCTTGACAGACCACGCGGAACTTGCCACAAAGCTAAAAGCGGGAGAGGTTGAAATCGGTATGCTCCCCGAACCTCAGGTAACTGTGGCTACTATGGGCAACGACAAAACGAGAATTGCCCTTAATCTTACTGAAGAATGGGATAAAATATCCGAATATGATCTTGTACAAGGTTGTATAATCGTTAATAATGAATTCGCAGAAAAATATCCCGAAGCTCTTAAAGGATTTTTAGACGAATACAAATATTCCGTTGATTACGTTAACAACACTGTTGATCTTGCTGCAAACCTTATCGAATCCGCAGGAATCGTACCCAAAGCCGCTATTGCAAAAAAAGCAATACCCAACTGCAACATCTGTCTCATTACCGGAAACGAAATGAAAGAATCGGTAAAACAAATGCTTGAAGTTTTGTTCAGCTTTGACACAAAATCCATCGGCGGAAAGTTACCGGGCGATGAATTCTACTATTAAAAAAGCTATTCTCAAATTTGCAAGGACTCTGGCTGTCCTTGCATTTTGGGTTATAGTGTGGCATATTATCGCCACTAAAATCAATCTTGATATTCTTGTATCAAAACCGTCCGACGTATTAAAAAGGCTTGTTTACTTAAGCTCAGAAAAACAGTTTTATGATACGATCTTCTCATCTGTTTATAACATTTTGTCGGGCTTTTTAAAAGCAGTTTTGCTTGGTGTTATAACGGGTATGATAACTGCAAAGTTACGTCTTTTAGATGAAATAGTATCCCCCGTTTTATCGGTTATAAAAGCTACACCCGTAGCCTCTTTTATACTACTTGCATACTTTTGGATAGACACACCTCTTATTCCCTCGTTCATCTCATCTCTTATGGTTTTCCCGATAGTTCACACAAATGTCTCCGAAGGATTAAAAAACACACCTAAAGAGCTTATCGAAATGACGAAAATCTATAAATTTTCTCCTCTTCACAAAATCACGAAGCTGTATTTGCCATCTATTTCCCCTTATTTTCTAGCCGCTTTTAAGACCTCTCTCGGTTTAGCCTGGAAAGCAGGGGTAGCTGCCGAAGTTATATGCAATTTGAAAGGCACTATAGGAAGCGAACTATATAAAGCGAAGACCTATCTTGAAACGGTTGACATTTTTACATGGACGTTAACAATAATCGTTATAAGCATAATAATCGAAAAAGTATTAATGTTTAGCGTTGATAAGTTAGCCAACAGACACAAAAGGGAGGTTTTGAAATGATAAAAATAACAAACCTCACAAAAAAATTAGGCAAAAAAGAGATATTTAAAAACTTCTCTTTTGAAACCGAAGAAAAAGGTATAACCGCTTTATTTGGACCGTCGGGAAAAGGAAAAACAACTCTTTTGCGCATATTATCCGGACTTGACAAAAAATATACGGGAAAGGTTGATTTAGGGGATATAAAAAATATATCCTACGTATTCCAAGAAAGCCGATTACTCCCTAATTCAACGGCATTAGAAAACGTTGCTTTACCGAACGGTAACACAAAAGAGGCGCGGAAAAGTGCTGAAGAATGGCTGAAAAAAATGGGACTTGAAGACGACATTAACACATATCCCGAAAAAATGTCGGGTGGAATGAGACAAAGAGTCTCAATAGCCAGAGCATTTGCATTTAACGGCGACCTGTTACTTCTCGACGAGCCCTTTAACGGCATTGACGAAGAAAGAGTAAAAGCAATTATGGATATGATTATCGACTACGCAAAACACAAAAAATGCATAATCGTATCGCACAACAAAGAACACCTTGATTATCTAAACTGCGAGATAATTGAGATATAACACAAAAACAACAAAAAGAGGTTTCTCTATTCAAACGAGAAACCTCTTTTATTATGTCTTTATTATTTTAACCGTTGTTTGCTTCAACGCCGTTTTTGCGGCAAATTATGCTTGACGCTACACATGATGCGCATCCAACCAATGCTACCGCACACCAGACGAGAACAGTGCTGTTCCAGCCGATACCTTCAACAAGAAGTCCTATGCATTTTGTTCCAACACCCGATGCAATATAAGCTGAACAGTCAAGTGAACCTGTAAACGTTGAAATTCTGCCCGTGTCTTTATATCTGAATACGTATACGGCGTAGATCAAGTTACATACAGAGTTCATAGATGCCGATGCCAATACAAGACAGATTATCGCCATAACGAGACTTGTACCGTTTAAGAATACGATGATCGCAAACGTTAACGTTGCCACGCTGAAAAGAAGCGCACTTAATATATGTTCACTTCCTCTGAATATACGCGCTTTAAGCATTATTACACCGAGGAACGTTCCGACAAAGTTAAATATAGGCAATATTATCGTAATTGCCGATGCGAAAGCATCACTAACGTGATACGTCTGCTTTATGTACATGGGTATCCAGAATGACACAGCGTTTCTTATGAAACCGTTCATCATACAGTAAATAACCGTAGGAATTAAAGCGTGTTTCATCATAAGACCAAAAGAAAGCTTTTCTTTCGGCTCTGCTCTTCTTGCGTTCTTTGACTTGATTCCCGCGCAAACGATTATGTTTTT
>JBGVPD010000094.1:0-16686 GCA_045126815.1 Eubacteriales bacterium | reverse complement strand
CTGCTACCCCCCTGTATTTATGCGTATTTCGACAACTTTTGCCCTATTATAACGCATTCCTCTATTCTTCTCACAATACCTGTTGCTTTCATATATAAATATCCTTATCTCACATAGGCGTTCATTAGATGTACTTACATATTTTTCAAATTATAATGCTAAAATTATAAAACAGCGGAGTGAAAATCACTCCGCTGTTATTTTTACCGTTTCTTTTATGCTTTTTTGTATGCAGTTTTTACCGGTGCCTTTTGCTAAATACATCGTCTTATCAGCTAACGCAAACAAATCGTTTCTTGTTAAGCCCACTTCGTATTTCGCTATTCCTGCCGAAAACGTAATCGCACTTTCGCTGAAATCAAATTTATGATTTCTAAAATCCTCAAGTATCTTCTGCATAATCTTATGTACGTCGTCTATGCTCTTATGCTTGAAAATTATCGCAAATTCCTCTCCGCCGTATCTGCAACACACGTCGTGTTTAGTCGTATTTCTCTTAATTATCTTCGATAAACGAACGAGTACGCGGTCACCGCAGTCGTGTCCGTAAGTATCGTTAACGATCTTAAAATCGTCAACGTCGATCATAACAAGACAAACATCCACTCCGCCCTTGCCTCGCTCTATCGCCACATCAAGATATTTAAAGAAAGCATTGTGGTTATAAAGTCCGGTCATCTGGTCACGCTGAACGTTGTCCAAAAGTTTATCATTCTCTTCAGCCTGAGCCTTTATTGTCGTATAACTTTCATCTGAAAACCTGATTGATATAATTCCGCAAAAATACGATACTATCGCAAATCCCAAAAGCACGACCAAATTAAGCCCTGAGGTTAAATCCATATTGTTTTCATAAACTATAACGCCTGCCACACAAAGCAAAATCACAATAGATGCAAACAAACTTGTATTAAGCAACTTCTTATCATTAAATATTGCCGAAAGCACCATTGGAAACACAAACGCACAACCTGTTGCGATATATTCCTTATGAAAAACAGCTACTACAAACGAAGTTATCAAGGCGGCAACAATAATCACACTATTCTTTTGTCTTCTGTTTAATTTTTTAACATTTAAAAACACTCTTGCACACAAGTGGGTTACAACATTTATAAAAATGGGAAGCAAAACCTTATATCTGAAATAAGAATTTTGAAGAGACCACTCTTCAATTCCCAGCTGTATAAAAATTATATACCCTATAATTTCTATCAGCGATACTGTCAAAACTGTCAGCGCGTGGGTGTTTGTCAATTGTTTTCTAAAATTGTCCTGTAAAACCTTATTATCCATTTCTAATTTATCCTAAAATAAACCAATCGTCAAAAAAATATACAACATAACAAACACAATGGCGAGTAAACTCTCACCATCGTATTTGCCAAACATCTATTATACTCATGTTTATAAACAAATTAAGTACAATTAGTAAACTTATGATATAGCCAACTTACTTTCTTCTTTGTTGAGATACATCGCATGGTCAGCCTTTGCAAACACGTCTTCGTACACCCTATCGATCTCACTGTTATACAAAGACACTCCTCTTGCAAGAGCCAACGGTATTCTGTTTTCACACACACTGATATAGTCTTCTGAACAAGCTTCATCCAACGTTGTTAGCAAGTTGCGATAGTTTTCATAGTCGTGTCCTTTTAATATAACCGCAAATTCGTCTCCGCCTATTCTGAATACCGCACTTGTCTTAAAAGTATCTGTTAGCACCTTAGCAGTATGTATGATCAAATCATTTCCAACATCGTGACCGTACTTATCATTTGTTTGCTTAAGGTTATTGATATCGGCAACCAACACCCCAAACTGAGGATTACTGTAATTTATTTCTTTATTAAGTTCGGAAATTGCTTCCGTATAAGCAGTACTGTTCTTTATACCCGTAAGCGAGTCTCTATATGCCAGAGCGTTGATATATGTAGTATATTCCTGTAATTTTTCGTATGTATTTTTCAGCACTCTTGAGAGAGTTCCTACTTCATCCTTTGAGTCAACAGAGAAATCTGCCGCGCTTCCATTAGTTTTTCCCAAAGCTACATCTTCAGCAGCACGTGTAAGCTGTTTTAACGGACGCACGATTCTATGCGTAACGAAAATCGTGTATATTATCGAAACTATCAAAACGATTACAAACGCTACGACTATCTTTTTGAGCATAGGGTGAATATCTTTCTGAATATCTTTATAATCTGCGCGAAGTTCGAGCTTCATACCGTTCAACAAATCGGTCGTTGCCTTTGTGTGAGGATTATTACTTTCAACTGTTTTCACTTCACTGTAATTGGATTCACCGTCTTCGTCCAACAATACAGCATATCCATTCTCATAAACCGAAATATTTTCAATACGGTCTACAAGATATCCAAAGTCCATATCAAATCCGACCACACCGAGAAGTTCGGAATTAACGTACATAGGAATAGTATACGATATAAACTGCAGATCGTATCCCGGAAAATAATACGGATCAAGCCACACTGCTTCACCCTTATTTACCGCGGTATAATACCAACCTACGTTTTTCTGATCGTTTTTGTCATATTTAGACAGGTCAGTAACCTGCATTTCCAGTATTTTGTTATTGTTTTCTACAATATTATAAAAACCTGTTGTGCTGTCCGTATATTCGGGGTTAAGTCGCATAAAAAAGCCTTTTATACCGTTGGTATTAAGAGCGATTTCAGCAAACATTTTCTTTGTTTTTTCAATGTACTTTGCACGAAATTCAATATCTTCCAGTTGAGACAACTCATCAACCTCTTCAGTAGCATAATGCTCCATTATTGCTGCAGATTTTTTAATATCTCCCAACACATCATTTATATATGCCGCTTCTTTTTGTGTTACGTTGTTCAAAATTCTGTCAGCATCTTTATGCATTATTTCGTGCGTCATATTTACGGCAATCATAGACACAACCGCTGTTATAACAAGAAGTCCCGAAATAACAACAAACAATATCTTATTCTTGATTGATTTCATTATATCTTTCTCCCTTATGCGCCTGTAACATCAGTAATGATCCTGTAATATCCCTCTAAAACTGTCATACCGTCCGAACTGTCAACACGTTTTCCGCTAAAACGTGCCAATACATCTCCAAAAACGGGATGAAGCCAAGGAAACTCGATCTGAACAGCCTTTTCGCCAAATATCATTTTATCAAGACTTTCCTGAACGTTTTCGAAATAATCGGGGTGAATATTTTTTATCCAATACTCATAACACTCTCTTGGCGTATATTTTGCGTTTACCGCCATTATTTTTTCCATCGTTTCGTCTATATGAAGTTCGTAACGCTTTTCTTCTAGGTTTATTCGCATCATCCAAAGTCCGATCTCATTTTCCCTGAGAATATTTTTCGTATCAAAATGAAATACTCCCATTTTTTCTTTGAAATCATAAATCTTATTAACAAACCTTATCCTCTCGCTGTATTCATTTGAAGATTTATCAATATACGTTTTTTCAATTTTTTCAGCAGTATTGGGTTTGTCAAACAAATACCCCTGTATTATATCGGGAAGCAAAAGTTCGAGCGTAACAAGTTCGCGCGTATTTTCAACGCCCTCGCAACAAGTTCTGATGGAATTTGCCTTTGCAAATTCGATAACGTTACTTATAAGCTTATGGTTATAGTTATCTTTTTCAACTCCGCTCACAAAAACTCGGTCAATCTTTATTTCATCAACGTTCAACTGCTTCAAGTAGCCGAGGTTTGAATAACCCGTTCCGAAATCGTCAATTGCGAAATTGATATTATAATCCTTCAAATATCTGATAGAATTGAGAATTTTTTCACTTGAATGGAGTTCGATGGATTCGGTGATCTCAACAGTTAAAGCATCTCCCGGTAAACCTACTTCCCTGATTGCCTCTATTATCTTTTCAGAAAGGGCGTTATCCTCAAACTGAAGGACGGAAAAATTCACGCTAACGTGAAGCGTAGGTAAGCTTTCTCGCCATTTTTTGCACTGAATTAAAGCTTTTTTCAAAACCCACATTCCAACGTCCTTTATAAGACGCGACTGTTCAAGTATTGGGATAAATTCATCGGGAAAAACTCTTCCGCGAGTTTTTGAATTATATCTCAAAAGCGCTTCGACTCCATATAAATCGTAGTTACCCGCCTTTAATTGAGGCTGATAATATACTTCAAACCCCTCGAAATCATTTGCAACACTGATTTTTAACTCTTCGAGTAATGCTAAAGCTGATATCTTTTCGCTTAAATCATGTGGAGAAAAAAATTCAATATGGTTATTTGAAAGCTCTTTCGCTTTTTTCATAGTCATATTTACTGAGTCAAGCAGTTGCGTTTCATCAAAGAACAAAGATTTGTCTATCGGTACGGCACTTGCTGTAAACGTACACTTTTCACTCATTTTTTCTTTTACAGTATTATAAACGTCAACAACCTGACTTTCCGAATCAACGTCAAGGATCAAAGCATAATAGTTGTGGTCAACATGATAAGCCGTACTTACTTTTTGGATATCTTCACAAACTTCCGCAACTTCTTTTAAAAGCCTGTCCCCGTACTCTCTTCCGTGAGAAAGGTTTATTGCCGCGAGGCTATCAATATCAAGTAACAAAAGATAGCCGTTCCCTTCTTCGATCCAACTCTTCAAATCCAAACGAAGCTTATTTTTGTTCCAAAGACCTGTCAGAGGATTATACAAATGCCTTAAGTTTTCCTCAGATACTCTGCCTATCATTATGTGAGGATTGTCTTTGTTGTCTCTTATAACAGTACCGTGACAGTTTATCCATACCTTTTTGCCATCTCTGTTTATCCAACGGTAATCCATATTATGAGTATCTTTTTCACCGTTTGATATTTGATTTAGGCTTTTCAGTACGGCTTTTCTGTCGGCGGGATGAATAATTTTCATCATTTCCGGAGTACTGTTTGTTTCACTTCCGTTTTTTCTGATATCGTAATATTTATCAATATCACCAAAAAACCATCTTTTGTCTTCAGATATATCCCAAATAAAGAGATAGTCATCTGTTGAACGGTTTATAGTTTCAAGTAATTTAAGAGTATTATCAAAGCCTTCATTCGTCTTTAAAAAATTATCCATGATATTCACCGTTATACTGGATAAGTGTTGCGTCTTCAACACCCTCTATATCGCGTATTTTATCAAGGAAGAACAAATCGTTGTCTTTGCAGTATATTTCAACCGCCATTTCGGTCTTACCCTTGCGAACGGTTTTTGATTTTACAAAATATTTCTTCTTTCCGAAAGCGCGGATCACGTTGTCCCCCGCTTCATCGCCTATATAGTGAATAACGGTAATATATATTCTGCCCTTTTGCTGTTTATGATAAAATATGAAAATCATAACTATCATAACTATTGCCGTGGCAAACACCAACAAATACATACCCGCACCCGACGTAATGCCCGTGGTGATCGCCCAGAATAAATAAAGTAAGTCCAAAGGATCTTTTATAGCCGTACGGAAACGTACAATTGACAAAGCACCGACCATACCGAGTGAAATAACGATATTCGTACTGATAGCCAAGGTTACCATAGCAGTGAGGATAGTCATACCCACCAACGTTATAGCAAAACTTCTCGAATAAATAACACCAACATAAAATTTGCTGTAAATTAGATAAATCACAGCTCCCATAAGTATAGCTGTTATAAGACCAAGGGCTATATTCGTAAGACTTGCTCCGTCAAATGCCCCCGATTCAAGTATTGATTTTTTTATAAAATCTTGAACGCTCATAATCTATCCCTCCGTTTTTTTAATTCTCGTACCAATATTTAAAACTGTTCATATATTCGGTTTTTTCATAACAAAGCACGTATTTTGATACCGCCGTAAATTCCGATGCCCTGTCGGGTAATATCTCGCGCACAAACTGGGGTAAAAACTCTGTAAATTTAACCTCCATTACGCATTTGCCCGGTTCTAACACCGACAACGTAGGCAACGTACTGTCAAAAATATCAAATCCCCCGACAGCCGCCCTAACGTCCATATCAAACGTAATTCGTACCGTTCCCTCGTCGAGTGTCCACGGCTCTCTGTCGTAGTCAACGATAGTTCGCGGTCGCATCATATTGCTTACACATTCAAAATAAAATTCTCTGCAAAGAGGTTGGTCGCTGTGCAAAAGAAATTCATAATCGCCGTCAAGAATTTTGTATACCTCGTCCTTTGTAAGCGATGCTGACTCTTTAAAAATATACGCACCAAACTTTTTCTTTCTTTCAAGCTTTATACTGCTGTCACCGCAGTCGTAAATGCGTATTCGGTATTTCTTTCTCTTAAGAACACCCGCATCTTTTTCTTCATAAGCCGATTTATAAACGTCTTCAAAGTAGAGACTGCGTAACATATATCCGCCGTTCTTTGCGTGTTTATCAAGCTTAAGAAGTGGATCTAATCTCTTACAGATAAGCTCTTTTTGAGCTGTATCTATAAGATATTTCCACTCGTTTCTGTATCGTTCAGGCTTCGACATAAACATCCTCCACGATATTACCGTCATTGTCAACGTAGAAACATTTAGTACCGTAAACTTTTCCTTTTTCCAAACGGTAGTAGTCAAAAGCAACCTGTGTCTCGCCGCTTTCATTTTGTGCCATTACTCTCATAAAGTACTGACCTTGAGGAAGTTTGTCAAATTTCGCCATAGGAATAGAAAATCCCGTTTCTTTTACCAAAACAGTATTAAACGAATAATCATTTGATAATTCAAACGTATACGTAATATCCTCGCCCTTAAAGTCGTAAGAGCCCTCCCATTCGACCTTATATCCGTTTCCGTCCTTTTGAGGAACGCCGATATAGAACGGCATAGGATTATCAAACGAACTCTTATACCTCTTATAGTTGTCTTCAATCTCGTTATTTATGTTACTGACGACTTTATCGTATTCTTCCTCCGTAAGAGGCGCGTAAACCAAATCTCTGCTCGAATAAACGTAAGGCTTTAAAAGCTCAGCATATTCCAATACGTAAGAATTAACAAGTTCAGGAGTAAGGGTTTTTCTTATATCTTCAACTGCATCATCAAGAGCCGTTCTAAACGCCTCTGATTTCAAGCATCTCTGGAACAAGACGTTCCCCCAATAGTTACTCACACCGCTTTCCCAGTATTCATAGTCAACCGTACCTTGTATTTCGTGTTCAGTTCGTTTCATCATACCGTCAATATCCCAAGGGAGTATATACCATCTGTCAACGTTCTGCGGACTGTAAATATAGAAGTTACGGCTTTGCGTGTCAACGTTACCAACCACAAGGTTAAACGCCATCCAGTACGCAATATTTTCCATATCAAAATTTTCACTTATTATCTGCTCTATGGGTATTGAATAATCGTTTACCTTTTCAAGCATATTTATAAGTTTCGTATGGTCGTCGTCACCCTTTATTTCGAGTATTTCTTCAAATTTCTTGATATCGTATTTAGGATCGTCTTTAAGTACGATAACATCTTCATAACGGAAAAATTCGCAGAAGTTGACCTTGTATAAATGACCTCTGTTGTCAAGCCCGTGTGCCTTGAGAGCTGTCTTATTGAGCTGTTCTACTTGTGTATATATTCCGTAATCCTCGAATTTCGCATCTCCGCCTGCCGTCGTATCCTTTACGTAAAGACGAACAAACGTTGTACGGAGTCCCATAAGTTCTTCAATATGAGTTAAAAGGTCAAAAGCGAGTTTGTTTCTGAATCTAAGTCCATCACCCTGATGCTTGTTTAAAGCAATAGTCGTCTGCCCTCTCCAGTCGCCTTTGTTGTCTTTTATGCTTATCTTATAGTTTTTTTGCGGATTTCGGCTCGAAGACTGACCTCTTATCTGTACCGTACAGTTGGGAGCGATCTGACCGTATCCCAATTCTCCGACGGTAAGACCGTTCTCATCTCCCACCTGAAGTAACCCAGCTACTTTATAGCGGTCAACACCCATTCTGTCATAGTCGTAAGCAGAATACGTATTTATTTCTTCCCAGGTATGATTTGTACCTTCACCCGCATTCCCCGATGATACTGTAAGGTACATCGTTACGATTTCCGTATTGTCATACTGGCTGTACAGCAAATTTTTATCTCTGATATGTATATCGGAAGAATTATCTATATCGTCATTATCCACCTTCGTTCCCAAAGAGGTATTAACCGCTTCCTCAAACTGACCGCATCCGCATATAGAAACGATCATCACAAAGCTAAGAAGTGTCAACAAAATACGTTTTATTCTCATCTTCATTTTTTTTCAAACCTTTCTTCCAGATATAGTCCCAACCGAGTGAATAATCCCGAACGGTCCTCGGCAACAAGGGGTTGTACAGATAATATATAGTAAGGCAATTTCTTTGTAAAATAATCAAGTCTTAAGGCTGTCACAACAACAAAAACCATAGCCGACAGCAAAAAACCGAATCCGTAATAAACATACGGGAAAAAGAGTGATATAACCGTAAAAATAACGGTTAATACTGCAAAGATCGCCGTCGTTATACAAGCGCCCTTATAATCGGTAAAGTAAAGAAGTATCAGCATCAGCATATTACCGACAGCATAAAGGCCGTAAGCCACGCATAACGTTCTGAAATATCCGCGCATTATCTCGTTAAATCCAAGCGGCAACATATCAAGAAGATATCCGCCTAAAGCAATACACGCCGCCGTAAACAAAAGTTGTTTTAAGGATGTGTAAAATATTTCTGTCTTTAAGGTATCAAGCATTTCCTTTTCAGACTGTAAAATATCTTTTATCGTGCCTTTATCGTTATACAGACTGTAATGGTTTCTATATTTGGGGTAGAAATTAACCTCAACAGAAACCACGAAATTGACCGTCGTAACAAGGGCTGTCATAAACGCCAAGAGCGCCGGTACGTCGTGCCAGGGTGCTCCGTAAAAAAGTCCGTGAACGTGAACCTTTATATCTGAACACCACATTATCACCAAATGCGAAAACATACCTATATTCATAAACAGTCCCGACAGCGCCAAGGGTAAAAATAGGTCTATCCATTTTAAGAACGTAAAAGCACCTAGATGCGTATGGGGAAAATATCGGTGAAGAAGTACTATATTCCACAAAAGCATTATTCCGTATCCTACCGATACCGAAAACAAAAGCGATTCAATAACGGCAAAACCTAACCATAAAAGGAGTGCGCCTAGTAATATCGATACAATAACAGATGTCAAGAACGAAAGAAATATGCCCTTATAATCTTTGATAGCCGTCAAAAAACTCATCGCATTCCAAACTATTATAAGTTCATTGAAAAGCACAAAGCATAATAATCCCTGAAACAAAGTCGCTCCCGAAAATATTAAGAAAAGTCCGTACAGAATACTTCCTATCACCATCATTATAACCGTCGAACCCCAAAAACAAGGAAGAACGGCGTGATTATTCTCTTCAAAAAGCATATCCGCTACGTATCTTGTAACGACCATCGAGAAAAACGAGGTCACCGTTACTGAGGCTAACAAAGTATATGTAATCATACAAATAAGAAGCTCTCGAGTATGGGTATTAACGTCAAATATATTGCAAAGCACCATCATACCCAGAAGTAAGAGTACACCGAGCAACATAGGACCTGCGCATATTACAGCCGCGTAGCCGTATGCTTTTGTAGTGTTGAGAACACCCTTCTTTTGAAAAAGCTTTTTTAATTCAAAGCCTATGCCCGCCACTCGTTTTCCACCTCTTTGTACAAATCTCGGTATTTTGTAAGCATAATGTTGTATCTGTAATATTCGTACGCTCTCTTTTGCCCTATATCACCCATTTTAAGTCTCAGTTCTCTTGACTCAACAAGTATTTCCATAGCATCGGCAAGTTTTTCTCTCTGCATCGGGGGAACGTAATATCCCGCTTTACCTAAGGTATCGCCCGGTTTACCGTTTAAAAGCTCACTGCAACAGCCAACGTCGGTCGTAACACAAGGCCGCCTTGCCGCAAACGATTCAAGTACCGATAAAGGCTGTCCTTCGGAGATACTCGTAAGCAAGGTAAAATCAAGCTTTTCAAAATATTCAACTATATTTACTCTGCCGGTAAATATTACCTTATCTTCAAGCTTAAGCTGTTTGACCAACATATAACACTCGTCTGCATATTCCTGATCGTCAACACCGCCCATTATGTGAAGCCTTACGTTATCCTTTCGGCACGAAAGCTCAAAAAAAGCGTAGATCATAGTCTTTATGTCTTTAATTGGAGCAAGACGCACGACGGCTCCTATGTCTACTATACCGTCATCTTCTTTAAGGGGTATATCACATAACCTTTCATAGCTTATACCGTTTTCTATAACCCTGCACTTTTCTCCGTCGCATCCCATATCTATCTGGGTATACATCGCCCTTGTAAACAGTGACGTTACTCTGAATGCGCGTGAATATATCAGATCGGATAACATATAGAAAAAATCTATCCAATGGGGTTTAAAAGCCCTTGCCACCCACTTCGCTCTGATAATTTCTTCCTCACGTTCACGGGTATAAATACCGTGTTCGGTCAGAAGAAGCGGCTTTTTGTTTATGTAAGCGCCCATAGATGCCAAAAGTCCGCCGTATCCCGTACATATCGAGTGATAACAGTCGGCATCCGGAATATCTGTACCCATTAAATAAAGCACGGGCAACAGTCTTGAACGCACAGAATGAAAAGCATCTGAAAAAGCAATAAAGGGAAATTCTTCCTTACAGCTTTCTGTAAGTATCTCAAGAAAGCTTTTGCTTTTTAGATATGACATCGGGTTGATTTTTTTAACCTGATACAATTCAAAAAGCAAGTCCCAATCGGGTTTGCCGGATATAACAAGATTTTTATGCGCTTCTTTTTCTCTCTCGTTAAACCTGTGACCGAAAAGGGCGCTATCCTTAACTTTCAATGCATCGTCAAGGAATACCTGCTGAACTTCAACCACGTTATCGGGCAGTTTATATACGAATTTATCTCTGTCCTCAGCTTTTGCTCCAATAACCCAAAGCACGAATTCGTGCTCGGGCATTTCGTTTATGTACTGGTGCATCCACGTTGAAACTCCGCCGTTAATAAACGGATAACACCCCTCAAGAATTAAACAAATTCTCACTTAAAACTCCTATTTAAAAAATACCGTAACAGTATCTTTATTAGCTTCTAATATATACAAATCTCCAGTAAGATGTGTCAACTTTCCACCCTTTACTTTATCGGGCTCTTTGTTGTTAAATCTAACCATAAACTGCGCATCGTCATAAAAATTGCCGATATTCAGCACCATTTTATCTTCAAAAACTTCACTTTCGGGAGAAAGTGCCACGTATCTTTGAACTGCCGCTGAAAACTCCGTTCCCGTAAAATTGCGAAGATTCGGAGCCGATGTGTAAAGCCAATTAAGATATTTGTCAAATCTGTTCGTTAATTCCTTCCAACCAAGTTCAGCGCCACGATCAACGTCAAGCGCATCATCGGGGTGAGTAAAGTGGTTGTTTATGTAATGAAAATTAAGCTCTGAAAAAGCTCCCATCGTCATAAAGTCGTCGATATCGCAACCCGAGATGATTCTTGGCTGGTCAACAATCCCGTTTTCGTCTACGTCATACTCCTGAAGTAAACAGAAATCAAGAACGTCGTCGGGTAAATAAATACCGGAAAGAGTTTTAATTTGAGGAAATTCTTTTATCAGCATTTCTTTGCCCTCGTCAGACAAAAGGTTTGACGGAGGAACGTAAATTGACATACTAACATCAGGAAAAGTTTTATCACAAAAATCTGTAAGATGCGAAAAAGCATTTACCATAGCCGAGTAATTGTTCCACGTTTTATAATCGTAAATACCTTTATAATCCTTATTACCCAAACATAAAGGCTGGTGGTTAAAACCGTGATAGCCTATCTCTCCGCCCTTGCGAAGAAGCATGTTGCCAAAATAAAGGAAAGTTTCGGTATCGGGAGATGAGTTTGTCGTTCCGTCAACGTCGTCGTTATAACATTCGATCGCAAGTCCCGTATACTTAATGCCGTATTTATCCGAAAGATTCATCATATCGGGCCACCAGATATTTATATAAAAATCTCTTATGGTGGTTCCGAAATCGCGGGTTATGTAATAACTGTTGCCGCTTGGTATCTGAGAAGGAAAGTCGTCAAGATAGAATGTTGAGCCGTTTATAACGGGATAAACAAATACGTCACCGAAAAGACTTAATGATGCCGAGAAAAATCCTCTATAAGCCTTATCGCACATACCAAAATTATTTACAACAAATTTTCCCTCTCCGTAAGATGCCTCCCAGATAAGAGGTACGCCGTCTTTATTGCCTATAGTTGCGTGTGTTACGGTAGTTTTGGGGTTTAACTGCACCGTTCTTGCCGACTCGTAAGCGTCGGTAACTTTAAACGCCTTTCCGCCGCCTATCATAAAATCGCTGTCCACATAAATACTGTCCAACAAGGAATACTCATACGATGCTTCAATACCTATTTTATTTTCTATTGCCGCTGAATACGCATTCTGTTCGATCGTAAGCGGAAAATATACGTTACCGCCGTCATCATGAACCCAACGGCATATATCAATAATTTTTTCTCCAACGTTAGAAAGGTCGGAAAAAAGAACGATTACAAGAGAATACTCTGATAATTCGGGAATTTCAGCATTTTTAAGGTTAACAAATTCAGTTCCCACTTTCATATCTGCCAATATAACTTCAAACTGTTCATACGCCAATAAAGATGCCTTGTCTTCTTCGCTGTATATCAGCAACGTATCTTTTTTTATACTGTTTACAGCGTTGTCTTTTGTTATTATTTTTTCTTTCGGAAGTAAATCTAGCTTCTTTTGGGTATAGTTAAACTGCACACCGCTTAACTCCACGAACAAAATAACCGCAATAAAAGCAAAAACAAGAGCTATTAAAAGAACACCCTTAAATCTGAAGTTATCATATTTTGCTTTTAAGCTTTCCAAAATGCCAAAACCTCCCTCGTATTAGCCGATAGGAATATGTGTTTTTTATCTATTTCCTTTATCAGTTGCTTTATCTCGTCACCCATATTAAGCTCGGCGTAATAATTAAGTTTCGATCTATAATACTCTTCTTTGTCAGGAAAATGCTCTTCCATTCGCCTTAACACGTCTAAAGCTTGTGTATAATTTTTTCGTTTCAGTTCATTTTCCACTTCACGCGTATAATCGTATATTTCAGTAACAATCTCCATCTTCTTTTGAATAAGGTCGGAGAAAAGCTCACGGTTTATCACTTCTATCTGTCCTTGCATAAGTTTTTTCGAAAGGCAGTCCCACAAAAAGTCGGTGTATTCGCTTAACACTTTTATATCTTCGGGATCAGAAGAATAAAGTCTTTCATATTCCTGCAGTTTGTAATCGTTTTCCTTTGAAATCTCCACCATCGCCGTAACGGCATAGTGAACGACTTCGGTATCGTCGTTGTTACCCGCCTTTTGAAGAAATTCAATATACTCTTTCGGGTTGTCGTTGAGCACGTCCATAATTATGGTACGTCTCTCCTTCGCCGAGTTTACAACAAGCGCCTCTTCAATGGGTACGGTATGCGCCGCTACTTTTTTATCGTCAACATTAACACTCTTATATAATTCAGATTCAAGCTTAAGCTTCTCAACCCCTACGTCTATTTGATCATCGGCGTTAAAAAATATCTGAAAATGCAATATAAGAATCGCCAAAAGTCCCCAAAAGGGTAAAAACAACGCAACGAAAAACATATATCTGTGCACTTTTAAAATATTAAATTGTATTCCAAAAAACACAAGTGCACAAACAATAAGATGCACCGCAATAAAGATCACAAACCACATCGTATATTTTCCTTAACGTATCATATTTACTTTTATTTCAAACTCGCTGAAACGAGGCAAAATAAACTGCAAATCCTTTTCAGTTGCCTGAGTAAGCAAAAGTCTTAAGTTGCCGTTATCCGTTTCGCCCATAATATCGTTTGCACGTACTTTTTTAGCCAACATCTTATCAAGTTCACTATAAGTACGCCCCTGAGATTCAAGTTCCAACAATATAAACGTCGAAACCTTTTTCTCCGCCAAGGCAACGTAATTGTTCAGCACCTCTTCAAATGCAGAAACGTTCATAATTCGGGTATTATCAATAAATTGTTTTTGATAAATCGCCTGATTATAATCATAAGCACGAAGAAGGGACATCTGTACCAAATCACGTAAAATCTTAAAAAGGTTTACGTAATAAAGGGTACGCTGCTCAATATCGGCTCTCCAAAGGAATATAAGCAATACCAGCTCATCTCCTCTGTATACACCGGCAGCATACATAGGATAATCCGCCTTTAACTCCGTGTTACGCCAGATTTCACCCTCGTTTATTTTTTCTATGACCTCTTTATAAGTTTCGGTGGATATCGAACGGGCAACGTTGTTGATTATATCACGCGAAGCCACTTCTAATCTGCCGAATGAGCTGTCCTTGTTTACCGAATAAACGGTTATGTTTTTATTCTCAAGAACCTCTTCAAATGTCTCCATTATTCTCAAATACAAAAGCTGAGGTTCTACCGTATCAAGTTTTCTCGTTATATCAAAAATCTTACCGAAACTGTCTTTTGAGCCTATGATCTGTTTTTTCAGGTCTCTTTTTTCTGTGTACGTATCTTCGTATATTTCTCTCGTGAAAATAAGCTTATCTTCAAGAAGTTTATTTTGCTCAGTCACAAACTTGATAATATCATCTTTACGAAGCTTTACGTATCCACACAAAGCGCCTATAAGGAAAAAGAATACAAAAGCCAACCAGTTGGTAGGTTCATAAAAAACAGTCAAAAGGTTCGTTCCCGTTGCCACTTTGGCAAAAAGCCACGATATACTGCTTAAAGCCGCCGCCGACATACCGAAATTAAGTCCGTGAACGGTTGCCATAATTACGATATACGCCATTCTGAAATCCACTATCGAGAAAATAACGGCAGAATCGGTGATGCGGATTAAAAATTCCGTCACAAAAAACAGTAAAACAAGCTCAACAACCTTTACTAAAAAGCTATGCTTACTTATCCAATTCTTTATCTTATCCCAAAGGGTTTCCGTTTTTTCCTGTTTAGAAATAATATATTTCTGATATTCGCCCTCTAAATCTTCCAACAAAGATATTTTAGAAAACCACCCGTATTCATTACGTATACCCTTGTTGTTAAATGTAACATCAGCGTTACGCGTATTGCCCGTATAATCAATTTTTACACCTTGGCATATACTGCAAAGCTTTTCACCGAAATCGGCAAAACTTATCTGGAAATCGTCTCCGACAGACAGTATACCGCTTCCGCTTTTCCAGTTCTCTATAACGCGGTGCACAAGTTTTGAAAGATCGTCAAGGGATATAAAGTGCATTTTGTTTTCAGGACTCTCATCGATCAATACTTTCTTTTTACTGTGTACAGCATCAAAAACCTTGTAAAGATAATCTTTGTCATATTCACCCGAATAGAGATAGGGTATTTGTATGACCTTTATATCAAGCGGAGATGATTTTATGTAATAATCACAAAGATTTTCTTTTGCGGCAGACAGTATTCCCCTATCGCTTTTTCCGACAAATGCCGAGTCGAGCGAAGAAAGGAAAATAATTTTCATATCTTTGTTAGTTTCTTTTGCGTATTTTAGAACCTCTCTCAATTCTTCCGCATCGTTCTTTTCTGTAGTTTGATACGTAAGATCTCCCGAAAAATATACTACCGCATCAAAATCGTACGTCTCAAATATAGCTTTAACCGACGGTTTCTTTATACGAAAAAGTTTGATCTTATCCAAAGAGCCGAGTTTTGTATTGCCAACGACGGTAACCTTGCTCATCGGAAATGCTTCTTCGATAAATTCTTTTGTGAGATACTCTGTATTTCCGATACACAACACGCGTTCAGGCACAAAACCTATATTTTCGGATACTACCGATCTATTTTTATAAAGTAATTCGCGAAGAGATACAAGAGAGCTGTGATTTACCACCCTCATAAGACAATCAATTAATTTTTCGTCAAAAATACCGCACATTCCGCTTGATATCATCTGAATTGCAACGTCTTGAGAAAATGCGTTTTTGTAACTACGGTTACTCGTAAGAGCATCGTAAGAGTCGGCAAGAGAAACGACCTGCGCCGAAAGAGGAATGTCATTTCCTCTTAAACCGTTAGGATAACCCGTACCGTCATAACGCTCGTGGTGATAATGCGCAATTTCTTTAGCATATCTTTTTATTTCGGGCTTAAAGCTGCCGAAGTCGGTTTTTTCTATGATCTCTGCCCCGAAAGAAGAATGTTTTTTTACGATATCATACTCTAAGGGAGATAATTTTCCGGGGTAATCAAGTATACTCTTGGGAATCTGCTTTTTGCCTATATCATGCAAAGACGAAGCGATCGAAATATCCTCAATTTCTTCGTCAGTCAAATACACGTGTCCGTCTTCTTTAAGCTGATTTAAAATCAACTCCGTAAGCATACGAACGTGGTAAATGTGAAAACCGCTTTCACCGTTCAGCATTTCCGGAATGGAGTTATCCGAAACGTTTATTATTTCAGGTATATCTATACCGTCTGTTGTATTAAGTATTAAAACTTTATTCTCTTTTTGCACAAAATCCACTCCCTTCCGCAAATAATTATATTATCTCTAT
>JBGVPD010000093.1:0-36546 GCA_045126815.1 Eubacteriales bacterium | reverse complement strand
TAAAAACCGGAAAACCCGAATTCCGTGGTGAGTATATGTCCCAGTACAGTTGGGCAGAAGAAACCTGCGGATTGCTTTGGGAAAAGAAAACTAAATAAGTCTACTAATTAAGATAAGCCGTCATTTTGACGGCTTATCTTTTTGTTTGTAAGAAGTTTGTAAGAACTGATGTGATATACTACAGAGAGCGGTGAATAGGTATTGTGAATAAAATGACACTTGTTTTTTCGCAAACTATGACGATATTCGATAGATAAAAATTGCTGTTATTCTTTGATGTGTTGGTTGGTGTTTGGCAAAACGAAACACTTGACGGTAATGAATACTAGGTATATAATAATATATATATAATGGGCAATATTGTTGCTTTTTGTGTAATATAAAAAGGCAAATCGGCTGAAAGAGGAAACTATGCGATATTTACGACTGGTGACAATTTTAATATTTGTAGTGGCCTGTGCTGTTTTGTGCTGGACGCTTTATAACCTATCCCTTAAGGATACAACTGCGCCAAAAATTTTGGATTCTGTCGGCGATTTACATCTACTGGTAACAGACGACGACAGCGCATTGTTGGAAGGCCTAACTGCCACAGATGATCGCGATGGCAATTTGACAGAGAAAATTTTAGTGGAACGTGTATCCCGTTTTTCAGTACCCGGTGTGTGTCAGGTGGTCTACGTTGTGTTTGACAGTAGCAATAATTTCTGCCGCTATCAACGTACAGTTAACTATGACAATTACGTTTCTCCAAGATTACAGCTTGATCAGCCTCTTATGTACCGTATGGGAGAACAGATTTCCATTATGGACAGAATTAAGCTTCAAGACTGTTTAGACGGAGATATTACATACAAACTCAAACTTGAATCATCAAACGTTCCGGCTGACACGACCGGTGTTTATGAAATTGAGTTATACGCTACCAACAACTACGGAGATAATATTTACGCTAAAATCCCGTTGAATATTGGAGTGTATTCTGCAGATGCCCCAAAGATTTTTCTGAATCAGTATTTGGTATATGTAAAAATCGGCGAGGATTTTGAGCCTCTTACATACGTAAAATCCGTAGAGAACAGAACGGGAGCATCGATTCCGGCAGATCAAGTCAAAATCATTAGTCAAGTAGATTTCTCAAAGCCTAGTAGCGGTCAAATCTGTTTTGAGGTTACCGATGAGCGCGGAGTCACCGGATATACATACTTGACGGTAATTGTGGAGGAATCGTAATGGAGAAAAAAAGTTTCTTTTACATGGATGAAATCCACTTCCCCATCATTCTTCTGGATATTTTAAAAAACGGATGGGTTGCGATTTTGGTAGCTATTTCTGTATGCATTGGTGTTTTTGCCTATGGCAATACTCAACATCAACCCGTATACACAACGGAAGCTACATTTGTTGTTTCCCCCAAGAGTAACGGATCATACGTAGGTTTTTATTCTTCTTTATCCACTGCCAATGAAATGGCCAGTGTATTCAAAGAAGTATTCTCCAGCGATGTGCTGAAACGTTTGATTCAGGATGATTTGAAGAAACCGGGCCTGTCATTTGGAGTTACTGCTACCGTAGCAAAAGGAACCAATATCTTAAGTGTAAAGGTACAATCCAATTCACCGGAAAATGCCCACTTGGTTATTCAGTCGTTGCTGAGAAATTATCGGCAAGTTTCGGGATATCTGTTTGGTGGCATTGTGCTGGACGTCTTAAAAAATCCGCAGATATCTGTTACGCCGTCCAATCCGTTTAACTTCAAAAAATATATGGTTTTAGGTGTCGGAGTGTCAGTATTGATGGTAGTGGCATTGATTGCATTTCTTTCTATTTTACGCCCGACCCCAAAAACCTTAGCAAGTGCAAAAAGGCGAATGGAAGAACAACCTTTGAGTGTTCTTCAAAAAGAAAAAAACTTCCGAATGTTCCGTAAACATCAGAAGCGTCCGCCTTTGATTACCGATACCCGTACCAGTTTTCAGTACACCGAGTCTTTACTGCAATTAACACACAAGATACAACATAAAATGAAAAAAGACGATATGAAAGTCTTGCTGATTACCAGTGTTACGGAAAACGAGGGTAAATCAACCGTATCTGCCAACATTTCTTTAGCATTGGCAAGACACGGTTATAAAGTCGCTTATGTAGATATGGACTTGCGAAAACCTGCAGTACATAAAATTTTCAGAGAATTACCCAGAGAAGATTTGGCAACTTGCCTACACGACGGACTCCCTGCATCTTTAGACTCTTCCAAACGATTGCACATTCTGTCACACGAACACACCGATTCTGCATCGGACAAGCTGTTGCACAGTAAAGAATTGGAAAAACTGCTCAACACTCTGCGAGAAAAGATGGATTTCGTTATACTTGACAGTTCGCCCTATACCGCTACCGCAGATACCGGTATGTTGCTTAATCATACAGATTGTTGTGTTATGGTTATTCGTCAAGACTGGGTTTCCTCGCAAGTTTGCCGAGATGTAGCAGACGATCTCGGAGACGGTAAAGCTAAATACCTTGGATATGTCATAAACCATTATATCGATAACGGTACCGCACAAACATTCAATAAACGTTACGGTAATTACGGATATTATAAAAAATCCCAGTTTGATTGATCAAACTTAAAACTGTTTAAAAATATACGACAAAGGAGGGGCAATCATGCAACAGAACACAGAACATCAAGAAAACGAAACCATAGAGCTTGACCTTGAGCGAATTCTTCAAATTTCTTTACAAGTTGTAAAAAAGCTGTGGCTGCTCATACTGTTGGTGGTTGCTTTTTTCGCTTTTGCTTTGGTATTTGTACAGCAAAAAAATTACACCCCAAGCTACAAAGCCTACTGCACATTCTCTGTTCACGTAGTCAACAAAGCTACCCTGAGTGATACAAACTCCATCTATGCTGTGTATTACGATCAGGATTTGGCAGAACAACTTGATGCTACATTTTCTTATCTCGTGAACAGCGATTTCCTCTCAGACGATATTAAAGAATATCTTGGAGAAAAAACCATTCCGGGCAGTATTCATGCCAACAGCATTGAAGGCTCAAACATTTTCGTGCTTTCTGCAACAAGCAATACTCCCGAAAAGGCAGGCGCATTGTTAGAAGCTTTGATGGCTGTATATTATGATGCTGCAAGATATGTTGTGGGCGATATGAAAACCGAGATAATTGAAGGTCCGGTTGTTCCCAAAACGCCCTATAATACCCCAAATAAAACCAAGACCATAACCATTGGCGCTTTCATCGGTTTGGTACTTTGTTTAGGTATGATTGCACTGTATGCAATCTTCAAACGAACTGTGCTTAAGCCTACGGATTTAGAAAAGTATTTGAATATGCAATGTTTTGGCGTTGTACCGCTTTTACAGACCAAGCGCAATTTGAGTGACACCCCATCATCTGTAAGTATAACCCACGAACAAGGAGCTTTTCGTGAAAGCATCCGCGGCATAGCCCGTAAATTAGAAAACACAATAGAAAATCATAAAACAAAGGTAATTTTGGTTACCAGTACTGCTGCCGGTGAAGGCAAAAGTATGCTGAGTCAGAGTTTGGCAAAATGCTTTGCTTATTGGGGTAAAAAAGTAGTATTACTTGACGGCGACCTTAGAAATCCAACTTTGTATCGCCGTTTTGGATTAAAGCAAAATAGAATGTCATTGAAATCCGTATTATCGGGTACAGCCCCCTTAGATACCGTGCTGTTTAAAGATCAAGATGCTAATTTGACGTTGGTGCTGAATTCAACCACTGTAAAAACTCCCACGGTACTTATTGATTCTGAGGCTATGAAAAACTTGATTTCATCATTGGCTGACCAGTCGGATCTTGTTATTATTGATACACCTCCTTGCAGTAGACTTTCGGACGTTTCTTTGTACCAAAATTATGCAGACGGCATACTGTATGTGGTTCAGCAAGATCGCATGCCTATACGCAATATTGTTGAAGCTGCAGAAAACTTAGGCGAATCCGAAAACAAATTATTAGGATACGTACTTAACGGTGCACAGCAGATTTCACAGGGCTACGGCAAGTACGGCTACGGAAGTTATAGCTACGGCAAGTACGGCAGATATGGTAAATACGGTTATTACAATAATTACGGAGAGTCCAAGAAAAATGGCAAAAATTTAGATGATAACCGGAAGCAAGACTTATGATTAAGAAGCTGATTCAGAAAATTAAAGACGGAACAGCCTTACAGATACTACAGGAGTTGCGCTGGATCGGAAGTTATAGTCGCCGATACTTGTGGGCAATCACCTGGTATATTCTGTTGGGAATTTTGGGCACTATCATTACCCTTGCCGCCAGTGTAGTCAGCAAAGACATTATTGATATTGTTACAGGTTACAAAACCGGATATGCGGTACAAGCAACCGTAATATATATCGTTATGCAACTGACCTCCATTGGACTAAATGCCGCCGTTTCAAGAATTTCAATACGAGTACAGATACACGTAAGTCAAGAACTGAGAGCAGATATTTTCCGAAAAATTTTGTCTGCACAATACGAACCGTTATCCGAGTATCATTCAGGCGATTTGCTCAGCCGTAGCAGCCGAGATACAGATACCGTAGCAGGAAGCATTATCAGCTGGGTTCCATCTCTCACAGTCAACTCATTGCAGTTTATAGGTACTTTTTTGGTACTTTTCCACTTTGACAGAACATTGGCGTTACTGGCACTGGCAAGCGCGCCGATAACATTGTTTTTATCATTTTTCCTGGTAAAAAGAATACGAAAGCATAGCAAAGAAATGCGACAGATTGCCTCTGAAAATACAGCATTTCACGCAGAAACTTTTCGTAATATTCAGTTTATTAAAGCTTTCCATGCAATAGATATTTACTGCGATAAATTAAAGAACATTCAACAAAAATACAAAGAAACATCATTAGAACACAACCGTTTTTCCGTATTAACCTCCTCATTTTTATCCCTTGTGGGTATGGTGGTAGGCGGAGTGTGCTTTTTGTGGAGCGCATATCGTTTGTGGGGAAATCACATCACATTTGGTGAAATGACGTTGTTTTTGCAGTTGTCGGGCAGTTTATCGGGTGCTTTTGGCGCATTGGTATCCCTTGTACCTACTGCTATCAGCGCTTCAACTGCCGCAGGTAGAATTATGGAAATTACGCAATTACCTGCAGAACAGATTGACTCCCAAGAACAGATTGACCAACTTTTACAAAACGGTAACGGAATAGGAATACGAATAGAGGATTTACACTTTTCTTACCATTCGGGCAAGGAAGTTTTTCAAAACGTTAATTTTGAAGCAAAGTCGGGCGAAATTGTAGCCCTCGTTGGCCCATCAGGTGGTGGAAAGACTACACTTCTTCGCTTGTTGCTTGGAATGTTGTCTATCAAAACAGGAAATATACAACTTTCAAACGAAGAAAACGAGATTACTCTGTGTGCATCCCCCTCTACCCGTAGACTATTTGCTTATGTACCTCAAGATAACACGTTGTTTTCAGGTACCATCGCAGAAAATCTGCGAATAACAAACCCCGAAGCAACAGACGATATGTTAACAGATGCGCTGAAAACAGCTTGCGCATTCGACTTTGTCAGCGCCCTACCGGACGGACTTGACAGTCAAGTAGGAGAAAGCGGAAACGGACTATCCAAAGGACAGATTCAGCGAATCTCCATCGCCCGCGCGCTTTTATCCGACGCTCCGATTTTACTGTTGGATGAAGCTACAAGTGCTTTGGATATTAAAACAGCACGTACACTTTTGGAAAATATTCAAAATTCCCGAAAGGGTCGCACGTGTATTTTAACCACCCATAAACCTTCTGTTTTATCTATCTGTAACAGCACTTATTTAATTCAAGATAAGACAGTAACTCAAATGGATGAAAAAAAGATAGAGGAAATAATGAAATCATTTTAAAAGAAAGGAGTCAAGGATATGAGTACGGATAAAACATACTACCAGGCACAAGAATATTTTGTACACCGAAAGGTTGCAGATACCGATGTTTTGATATCCGTTTCTGCCAACGTAGCCAATTTTAACGGCTATATTACACTCAATCCGACCGCCTCTTTTCTTTGGGACTCTCTGAAAGAGCCCCGTACTGTCGGCGCGTTGACAAACATGCTGACAGAAGAATTCGATGTGTCCGAGGAAACTGCAAAAAAAGACGTAGAGCAATTTTTGGAAATGCTCCTAAGAAATTCTATGGTAACTGCCTATGAAGAAGCTTGATACAATGCCACCACGGTACCCAATCAATGCCACTTTAGAGTTAACCTTGCGTTGCAATCTAAAGTGTAAAATGTGTATGTTTCGCCATAGCAGTCAAGATAATACCCTTTTGGCAGAAGGAGAATTAACCGCATCTCAGTGGGCGGATATAGCAAAGCAACTTTGGGATGCCGGCACATTAAATATATTATTTACCGGCGGCGAACCCATGCTCCGTAAAGATTTTTGCGAAATTTACAGCAGTTTTTACCGACTCGGTTTTCTTGTAACACTATACACTAATGCAACAATGGTGACAGAGGAAATTATGCAAACTCTGCAAAAATATCCTCCCCACCGAATCGGCATTACTCTTTATGGCGCTTCCAACCAAACGTATCAAAACTTGTGTGGTTGCAAAGACGGTTTTGCCAGAGCTTTACAGGGCGCTAAATCTTTAGCTACCCTCCCCTCCGTTTTGGAATTCCGTACCACGTTGGTGCAAGATAATTATCAGGATATAGAAAATATTACCCAACTCGTAGAAAAAGAATTTGGTTTGCCTGTAACACACTCTAACACTGTTTTTCAAAGTGTTCGCGGAGGATGTATGCCTGTGGCAGATTGTCGTTTAACTTCTGAACAAACGGTGGATATGACTATAAACCGAACAATTAGTCGTGTTCGTGAGTTGTTACCACCTGAACGTCGAGAACAAGTGGAGTTGCGCCTTGCTGACCATCAACCAAACTGTACCGCTGAAGAACCGAAGTATACCTTATTGGGTTGCAACGGTGGTATGGATAACGTAACAATCACCTGGGACGGTAAGCTTTTGGGTTGCCAACTTTTAGGTAACTTTTCCACCGACGCCTTAAAGCTCGGAGTTGCAAAGGCGTGGGAAGAATGGCCCTACACAGTTCGTTTACCAAAAGTTAATTCTGAGTGTTCCACCTGCCCTCACGTATCATTGTGTCAAGTATGTCCGGGTGTACGCATGGCAGAGTGTGGAAATCTACACGACCGTCCCGACTATATATGTAAAATTACCAAGCAATTAGTATTAAGAAAAGGAGAAAAGCTGTTATGAAACGTCCATACAATAGCCCTGAAATGCACTGGGTCCCTATATGCAGTAATAAAGCTGTTGCGGACGTATGCTGGGCTTATGCTAATAACGTTAAACCCTTTTACTACAACACATACGGCAGAGGCTACGCTGAGTTGTATGCAATGGGCGGTTCTTGTGATAAAAACGTATATTTTGAGATTCGATATTATCCTGACGATTTAACTCCTGAGGAAAAAGCTATTGCTGATGCAGATATGCAGAAAGTAATTGCAAAAGTTACCGCAGAAATGCCAAACAAGCCCAATAACTACAAAGGCTCAGGCTTTTCAACCAATGTTGACTCATCATGGAGTTGATTATGGATACATTATGCCAATTCGGACCGATAAAGGTCTTGTTTCAAGCACTTCCCCACTATCCTATATGGCCTTTTTGGCGTTGGAAACTTGACTCTTTTATAGTAGAAGATGGTAAGCCTGATGTGGTGGTGAATTATAGTGGTGAACCTATTGTTCCGACAGTTCCCCCCACTTGGGAAGATATAGGACCTCAAGTATGTCGTCAATTTTATCTCCTTGATGACGAAAGAATAATTTGGCAACAGACAGAACGTACATCAGGAGATGTTCAACTGCAATTTACCATATCGGCAGACAGACGCGAAATTACATTAACCCAAGATAATTCCAACACTGTCGGAATGGGTGCTTTTGAAGCGTTAACTTTTTTAATTTACTATACATTTTTGCACTTTCAGGTGCTGACCTTCCACGGTGTATTAGTGGAAACCGATGGTAAAGGCTTTTTACTCGTCGCCCCTTCGGGAGTAGGAAAAACCACCCACGCCCGTTTATGGCGGGATCAAAAAAATGCATTGATCATTAACGGCGACAAAGCCACTTGTTTTGAACAACAAGGACAGTGGTTTGGCTTTGGTACTCCCTGGTGTGGCACAAGCGGAGAATATCTTAATCGCCGTGTTCCGTTGCAAGCAGTTGTAATATTGCAACGCGGCGAAGAAAACCGTGTATATCCTGTGTCGGCAACATCTTTATTATCCCATATAGTTTATCCCAGTTGGAGCCGTAAAGCCACAGAAACTATGCTATCACTGCTTGACAGCTTTTTAGAAAAAATTCCGATACTACGACTGGAATGTATCCCTGAAGTATCCGCTGTTGATGTATTACAACAAGCGTTGGAGCGTTTATCGTTATGAATAAAAAAGATTTAACCTTGTTGCCCCCTGAAGAGTTATTTTCAGCTATGCACCAACTTCTGCAAGACGGATATGACGTGGAATTTACCGTTACAGGAAACAGTATGTGGCCATTTTTACGCCACAAAGCAGACCGCGTAACCATTTGCCGAGCAGAAAACCACCATTTCAAAAAAGGGGATATTGTACTATTACAAGGTGAACAAGGATATCTTCTACACAGAATTACACACATAAAAAATGATATACTGCAAACCGCAGGTGACGGTAACTGCTATTACGATGGTTATGTACATAGCAACTGTGTACTGGGCAAAGTAGTAGGCTTTACCAGAAAGGAACGTTACGTGTCCTGCAGTAATCCCTTGTACAGACTCAGTAGTTATTTTTGGCGAGTGCTATTCCCTTTAAGACCGATTTTGCTGAGATTTTTGTTCCTTTTTAGGAGGCGAGCATAATGATTATCGACCTACACAATCATATTTTACCCGGAGTGGACGACGGTGCTATGGGTATCGATGATGCGGTGGAGATGGCGGCGTTGGCTGCCCAATGCGGTATTCGCAAAATTGTAGCCACCCCTCACTATGACTATGGCAAAAGCACTTCTTTAGAGGCTTTTAATGATGCCTTTGTAACCCTTTCTTCGGCATTGGAATATGAGGAAATTGACATTATGCTGGAAAAATCAATGGAAATTATGGCATGTGATAATTTACCTGAACTGTTACAAAAAGGAAAAGTTTGGACGTATCCTAATTCTTCCTATTTTTTGGTAGAATTTGAATATAACGAAGAACATGACTATTTTGACTGGGTGCTGGATAGGTGTGCCGATGCCGGATTTACCCCTGTGATTGCCCATCCTGAGCGATATCAAGCAGTTAGACATCACCCGGAAATGGCACAACGTTGGCAGAAAAAAGGATATGGTGTACAAGTGAACCGAGATAGCCTTTTAGGCCTGTTTGGCGAACATCCCTATTATTGTGCGGATCTATTGTTGCGAAAAGGCTGGGCAAATTGTATTGCTTCAGATGCCCATACGCCCCAGTATCGTAATCCCCATTGGGGAGAGGCTTTCCGTCAACTGCCAAGTGCTTATGGCTTTCGTACCCTTGCTCATTGTTTGGAGACGGTACCGGAAAAAATTTTGGGGAATATCCCACTTGTTTGAAGAACTTAAAACTCCCTTGTGGAGCGACTGCTTCTGCAATTTTGCATTTTGATTTTTATAGATATTTTGTGCCCAAAACAGCTATCGCGGAGGCCTTAAAACAGCTTGGGCAGAAGAAACCTGTGTATTACTTTGGCAAAAGAAAACGGAATAAATCAACTTTTTAAGGCAAGCCGTCAATTTGACGGCTTTTTTGTTTGTAAGAAGTTTGTCATACCTTAATCGTTAAAATAAAAGAATAAAATGAACTCAATTTATTTCGAAAATGTAAAGGTAAAAAAAGCTCCCTTTTTTATCCTTTATAAATTGAAGGAAAATGTGTAATGGACAAAAAAATTTCATTAGAGGAAAAGAAACAAAAATTGAATAAAACACATTCCATGCAATTTCATATTTTGGCGACGATAATTTTCGCTTTGTTCGCAATAACGGTTTTTATTGGCGGTATCAGCATTTACGAGGTTGACCAATACATACAAGATGAGTCAGAAAATTTTGTTGAGGTTACCTGCGAAAACGAAGGCGCACAGATTAACGATATTTTCGACGATATGGAAAAATCAGTTAAGGTTATGGAAAGTTATGTAATGGGCTTTTTTACCGAAGAAGTTGACGTGGAAGATCGAAATTTACAAGAAAAAGTCATTAATAGTGCCGACCAAATGTTTGCCGAAGTTGCCAAACATGCAAGCGGTGCCGTTGCATATTATTTTCGGTTTGCCCCTGCAATTTCTGACAGCAAAGCGGGTTTGTTTTACAGCAAAGTTGACGGTAGCGATGAATATGTTTCTCTTGGGCCGACCGATATCGAACTTTACGACAAAGAAGACACTGAACACGTCGGTTGGTTTTGGCAACCTTACAATGCCGGAAAGCCTGTTTGGATGTTGCCCTACTACAACCAAAACAACAATATTTATATGATTTCATACGTGGTACCAATGTACCATGAAGAAATGTTTATCGGTGTCGTGGGAATAGATTTTGATTATACGGTTTTAACCGACCAAATACACAAAATTAAAATTTACGAAAATGGCTTTGCCCACTTGGAAATTGATGGAGTTGTAATTTGCAGTGATAACCACGAATCTGAGGCAAAAATCAATCATAATTCCAATAAATATCTGCGAGTATCGAAAGAGCTGACAAATGGAATGACGCTTGTTATTTCCGCAAGTTATGATGATATTCGGCAAATCAGGTACGAAATCGGCTTTCAGATTTTATTCGCAGTATTAATACTTTCTGCATTTTTCACAGCTGTGACCATTATCGTTGTTAGAAAAATCGTTGCCCCGTTGAAAAAAATCTCCGAAGCGTCGGTAAAACTCTCAAACGGTGATTACCATGTAGAATTTGTACATAGTAACGTTTCTGAAATAGAACTATTAAATACAGCTTTCGAAAATATGGCAATCAATTTGCATGAACGCGAAAAAGAACTGCGCTTTTCCGCTAACCGAGACTCCCTTACGGGACTTAGAAATACCACGTCGTATAAAAGCTGGGTGGCAGAGTTCGACAAAGAGATTGAAAACAAAACTGCAAATTTCGGCGTAGTTGTATTTGACTTGAATCAGCTTAAGGAAACGAATGATACGTACGGACATAACGTAGGCGATAAACTTATCGTATCTGCTGCAAAAGTGATTTCTGACGTCTTCAAAAGAAGTCCCGTGTTCAGAATAGGCGGAGATGAGTTCTTGGCGGTTCTTCAACATAGAGATCTAGCGGATTGCGAAAAATTATTTGTACAGTTGGATTTGGAATGTGCAAACACATTTATAGAAGAAAAGGGTGAAATTCCCATCAGCATGGCAAGAGGATTTGCGAAGTTTGACATAGATAAAGATTTACACTTCAATGACGTATTTAAACGTGCAGACTATGCTATGTATGAAAACAAAAGAAAAACCAAAGAAGTTACGGTTTAAATGCTGAAAAAGTAAGATTTAAACAAAACTTATTGCAATAATCTTGCAACTTTGATATAATGAATTGATTTTATCAAAGGAGTAACATTATGAGTTCGAAAACAAAAGACCGTTATATGTTCATATTGGGCGTTGCTATATGCTTTGGTGTAGCAGGAGTATCCGTATTTTTGGAAAATATAATTCCCGGCGGGTTACTTGGCGCATCAATTATTGCTTTATTTATGGGCACAATTATCAATAGCTTTTTCCATCCGTCTTGGATGAAACCGGCTTTGAAATTTACCTCTAAAAGAATATTGAAACTTGCTATTATACTTTTGGGCGCATCATTATCTATCAATACGATTATGTCTGTGGGCAAAATGACCTTTTTTGTAATGATCTTTACCTTTGCTATGTGCTTTGGCGGCGGATATTTTATTCGCAAACTTTTCGGTTTAAATTGGAAACTGAGCAATCTGATCTCTGCCGGAACAGGTATTTGTGGCGGCTCTGCTATTGCGGCTATTTCTCCGGTAATTGATGCCGACGACAAAGATATTGCCTTTGCTATGTCTTCAACGTTTATTTTTGATATGATCATGGTAGCTTTATATCCCATTATGGGCAAACTATTGAAAATGACTGATATTGCATACGGAATATGGGCAGGAACATCCGTAAACGATACCGCAAGCGTTGTGGCTTCGGGATATGCTTTTTCCGAAATTGCAGGTGATTTTGCTACAATGGTTAAACTCACCCGTACAATTGCAATCATTCCTACCGTGTTGGTATTTGCATACATCGGCACACGTATAAAGCAGAAAGAACTCAAAGAAGCAAACAAGGATCAAAAAGTAAACATTGTGAAAATAATCCCTTGGTTTATAGGCGGTTTTCTGCTGTTGGCTGTCTTAAATAGCGTAGGCTTTATTCCTGCAACTGTGGGTGGAGTTATAAAAACCACCAGCAAGTTCTTGATGGTTACCGCCCTAGCGGCAATCGGCTTAGGCACGAGCATAACAGACTTTAAGAAAGCCGGTCTTGCTCCTATGTTCTATGGAATTACGATTGATACATTGGTGACGTTAACGGCGCTTGTTGTTATCTGGTGCATGGGACTAATGTAAAAAACTTAACAAGTAAAAAAAGATAATTGGAGTCATACTCTTTAATTTAATCTCCTATACATAAAAAAACGCTCAAGTGGAACAAATTTTTCTCGTTCCATTTGAGCTTTTTTTAATTTGATCCTATTTGACTTTTAATGTATATTAGTGTATAATATAATGGAATAATTATAGAATGGGGGATTTTGTGTGGAAAAAGCCTTAATTAGCGTTATAATGCCTGTTTACGGGGTTGAAAAATACCTTGATTTTTCAATAAACAGCGTTCTTAACCAAACATATACCAATTTTGAACTTATATTAGTTGACGATAAATCACCTGATAAATGCCCTGAGATCTGCGACAAATACGCATCTCAGGACAGTAGAATAAAAGTAATTCACAAAGAGCAAAACCAAGGACTCGGCTTTGCTCGAAATACGGGATATTCGGCGGCTAACGGCAAATACATCTGCTTTCTTGACTCCGACGACTATATGGAGAATGATCTGCTTGAAAAAGCTTTTAATGCTTTAGACGAAAATACAGAAATGGTCGTTTTCGGAATTAACCGCGTCTTTGAAAACAAAGACGGAAGCATCAAAAAAATTGAAAAGCTGTCTCCCGAACAAAAAGAAAGTACATCGTCTAGGGAAACTGCCGACATATTTGCTATGCTTAACCGCAGCAAAGTCTTTCCTTTCGCGTGGAACAAGCTTTACAAAAAAAGCTTTGTTGACAAGTGTCAAATACAATTTGAAAAAACAAAGCTCATTGAAGATTTTCTCTACAATATAGACCTTTTTTCAAAAGCAACATACATAAAGGTTATTCCCGACACTCTTTCAAACTACAGAAAACCTGCGCACGAAACACTTGTCAGCGCATACGCTCCCGAGTTTTTTGACCTATGCAAAAGAAAATATACACTTGAAAGAGAATATTTAAAAACGGTTAACGCCGAAACAGAAGAATACCTTCAGCTTTTGTATTTTTCCTACGTAAAGCACCTTATGTCAGTATTTTTGAAAAATAAATCTAAAAAAGCTAACCTTTCAAAAGCTGAACAAAAACAGCAAATGAAGCTCGTCCTTACAGATTCTATGACAGAACAGGTTCTGTCAGACTACGTTCCTAACGGAATTGCAATGAAAATTGTAACAGCTATATTCAAATCTAAAAATACTTTCATTGTTTCTCCTTTGGTCTCTATGGCTCATTTTATTGTAAACCGCTAATTTTTAGAAAAGTTTAAAGGATTATAGTATGTTTAAAAAATTAAAACTTACACCCATAAACACCCTGTATATATGCTTTATTATCGTTTACACGGCAATAAGAGAGGTTTTACCTCTGAATTTCCTTATTGACAACAATTTTATATCTGCCGCGATCTTCGGATTTGGCGCCGTTTTGATAATATCAGACCTTATTGTCAACAGAAAATCTATCAGCGGAAAAGCGCAAGACCTGTTAGTACTTTTCGTCGCTATATGCGTTATTTCAAGCGTTATAAATATAAAATTCGGATTATTTGACAATCTGAAATTTATTGCCACGCTTATGATAGAATATTTTATACTGTTTTGTTTTGCTTTTGGCGACACGAAAGAACAGATATCAAAAAAGCTTGACTACACAACGGCAACGTTAAGCATCGTATGGTTTATAGTAGTGTTTGCTTCTGTATTGATGTACTTTTTTAACGTTGATATTGTTGTTATGGGACGCGGTATCTTCGGCAAGACAAATCAAGGTTTCAGTAATGAATTCTCAAGACTTTGGGGAATTTTACAAGATCCCAACTATGCAGGCGCGACGTCTGTCGTAGTTCTTTTTGCCTCGGTTAGATTTTTTGCAAAAAACAAAAACATAATATTGCGTATTCTTAATTTTATAAACATTACGACTCAACTTCTTTATATAATTCTCGGCGGTTCAAGAGCAACTTTAATACTGTTATTCTTGTCTCTCGCTGTATTTATCGGTTATAAAGCTATCCTAAAAAAAGAAAAATTGGTAATTGCCGACATTGTAAAAGGTTCTATTATGACCGTTGTCTCTCTCGGCATTTGCATCATGTTATTCATCGGCACAAAAACTGCCATTCCATATATAAAAACATACGCATTCCCTGAAAATTCTCCTTTGACGGCAAATGCAACCTCTATTTATACAAAACTGTATTCGATTTCGGGTTACGATTTTGAACTAACAGATCCCGCTTTGGACAACCACAACCCTGATAACCCCCAAAAAGACGAATTAACCAACAACAATAACGAGGAAAACACAGATTCTTCCACCAACGAGGAAACCTCCGTTCCTCCTACTAATGACGAGACAACATCCACTCCCAACACCGAAGACACTACAGATTCTCCCGATAACGAGGATGACGATTCATCACCCGAAAACGACAAACACGTTGAAAATATCGGCAGAACAGACTTAAATAAAGCAGATATTTCAAACGGAAGATTCAAACGTTGGAAACACACTGTTGAAGTATTTTTAAATGCCCCAATTTTTGGAACTTCCCCCAGAAATCTTGCCACATTCGCTAAAGCAAACAATCCTGAAACATTGTTGGCAAGATTTTCATCCGCCCCTCACAACGGATATCTAGACGTTCTTGTTGAGACGGGACTAGCAGGTTTTTGCGTACTTGCAGCATTATTCTTACTCGTTATGCTTTCAGTTGTAAAAAACTTTATCAACAAACGTTATTCACCTACAAGGGCATTTTTGATCGTATCGGTAATAACTTTTGCGGGAATAGCCGTGTTTATTTCAGATATTTTTATGGTATTTTCCATTAACGCAACGTTATTCTGGTTACTCCTCGGCTTTGCATATAATTACGACGATCATCATAAAAACGGAATTATTTATTTTCTTTATCAGAAACTGACAAACAGATTTAAATCCAACAACAAAACGAAAGAGGAATAAAAATTATGACTCGAATATTGATTGCAGGTCTTAAAGAACCGCCCGGCGGTGTTGAAAATGCAGTACTTGCGTATACAGAAAACTTTGACAACAGCGAGATCGTTACAGATTTCGCCTTCATATGCGGTAAGATCTCTTTTGCCAACAGAATAAAAAACGGCAATATTATATATCTGCCGAACAGAGTAAGACATCCCTTTATGTACAGAAAAAAGCTCAAAATGATTTTTAAATCAAATCAGTACGATGCATTATGGTGTAACTACTCGGGCCTTACAAATATCGACTTTTTGAAAATGGCGAAGAAACACGGGATACCGAAAAGAATAATCCACGCCCACACCGCAAAACACTCGTGGGGAAATATCGTTATGAAATACCTCGTTCCCTTTTTCCATAACAAAAATCAAAAAGTCGTGGATAAATATGCTACTGATTACTGGGCTTGTTCACAAAAAGCGGCTGACTTTATGTTTGGAAATAAGCTTTCACAAAAAGCTGTTATAATACCAAATGCTATAGACACAGATAAATTCCACCCATATGAAAGCATTGAAGAAGAAGTCAGAAAAGAATTCGGCATTGATAAAAACACTTTTGTCATCGGTCACGTCGGAAGAATGTGCATCGAAAAAAACCAGTTCTTTTTGCTCGACGTGTTCAAAGAAGTACAAAAAAAGAGACCTGACTCCGTTCTTCTTTTTATCGGTGACGGTAAACTTCGCGACAGTATTCTTTCATACGCCAAAGAATTGAAATTTGAAAAAAACGTCATATTTACCCTTGCAAGAACGGATATATCTCGCCTCCTTAACGCAGTTGACGTTTTCGTTCTTCCATCTCTTACCGAAGGATTTCCCGTTTCGTTGATCGAAGCTCAGGCATCCGACGTTCCAAGCGTTACAAGCGAAGAAGCTGTTGCAAAAGAAATAAATATGACAAACAGCATAAACTTCGTATCTTTGGAAAAGAGCGCAGAAGAATGGGCTGATGTAATAATTGAAACGGAAAACATTAAATTTACAGGCGGAAAAGAAATAATCAAACAAAAAGGTTACGACTGTAAAACAGAAGCAAAAAAACTGCAAGATTTTTTCAAAAAGGGAGAATAACCTAATATGAATATAGGGATTTTAACGTTTCCTACCGCTATAAATTACGGTACCTCGCTTCAGGCTGCCGCTTTACGTCAGGTTTTATCTTCAGATAATAATAACGTTAGTTTTTTAGATCACAGATGCCCCCTTATAGACAGCACGAACAGTGTGTTTGATTTTAAGAACATTTTTGACATTAAATACACTCTTGCCCACCTTATAAACTTATCTGTTGCAATCAAGAGAACTAATAACTTTAAAAAATTCGGAAAAAAATATATTCCTTTGTCAAAAGATACCCCAAACGACTATGATATCATAGTTGCGGGAAGTGACCAGATCTGGAACTATAATCTTACTGACAATGATTTCTATTATTTTTTGGATTTTCCCAAAAACAACGTAAAAAAAGTATCCTATGCAGGTAGTTTCGGTCTTTCGAGCCTTGAAGAAAAGCATCACGAAAAAATCAAAAACTTACTTTCCGACTTTGACTATATTTCTGTAAGAGAAAAACAGGCGGCAAAAATTATAAAAGACATTTCAAATAAAGACGTTCCGGTTGTAGTTGATCCTACCCTTCTTCTTACCAAAGAATATTGGAAAAACATTTGCAAAAAAGATTCCTCTCAACAAAAAGGCGGTTACATATTTGTTTACACGGTATTTAACAGCGAAAATATATGGAATTATGCCGAAGAACTTTCTAAAAAGACAGGTCTGCCTATAAAGACGATCAGCTATTCAAAACTGCACCGTCATAATGCAGATTATGATTTTACGGCAGGTCCTGATGATTGGGTAAACTATATGCTCAACGCAGATTACGTTGTTACAAACTCTTTCCACAGCGTTGCGTTTTCCATTAACTTTGAAAAGAATTTCTTCTTCGATATGCCCCCCGCAAAAGCAGGGGTAGGCTCGAGAATTTCGGATATAACCGAAAGATACGGATTAACTTCAAGAAACATATCGGGAGAAAACTTTACACCTACAGTAGACTTACCCGATTTTACACTAAAAAAAGAATTGCTTGAAAAAGACAGACAGTTCTCTTTTGATTTTATTGACAGTTTTCTTAACCCCACCAATGAAAGTGAGGGAGTGGAACTTTGAGCACAAGAAATGAAAGACTTATAAAAAACGTAATTCTTTTCGCAATAGGTAATATCGGCTCAAAACTTCTGCAAGTGATCCTCGTTCCGCTCTATACTCGCGTTATGTCGAGTGCCGAATACGGTACTGTAGACATAATGCAGGCAGTAGTTTCACTGCTTATGCCCATATTCTCGTTCACCATATACGAAGCGGTATTTCGTTATGCGATGGACAACGATTACGATAAAAAGGCAGTTTACTCCACAGGTATAGTTATGTCTTTAGTAGGTACGGCAATACTGTGCGCGGGTGGTGGAATAGCGTCATTTTTCATTGACCAAACATTCGTATGGCTGGTAGTTGCCAATTCAGCCGTAGGATTTTTCAGAAGTTTGCTTTCTCAATATTCGAGAGCTGTAGATAAAACCGTTTTATTTACAGTCGACAGTGTATTACTCACCGTTTTCGTACTGATATTAAACGTAATATTTATCGTTGTTCTCGGTTGGGGCATAAATGGTTATATGCTCGGATATATCCTTGCAAACCTTCTCTCCTGCATTATACTGTATATCTTCCTCGGCAATTACAGAAAATTTGATTTAAGATCCGTTACCAAACCCTTAACCAAGGAAATGATGAAATTCTCACTGCCTCTTATCCCCAACGCTGTATGCTGGTGGGTTTCGAGCTTTATCGACAGAATTATCATTACAACGGCTATCGGCGAGGCTGCTAACGGTATCTATGCCGCAGGACACAAAATCCCCAGTTTGTTAACCGTTATCGTTACTATATTCTTCCAAGCATGGCAGATGTCAGCCAACCAGGAATTCAAGAAAAAAGATATATCTGACTTTTACACACAAATTCACAACCAGATATTCTCCGTTATTATTTTAGTATCGTCATTCTTGATTATTTTCTGTAAACCCATAACGTCCGTATTTCTCGGAAAAGACTACTTCTCCGCATGGCAGGTTATGCCCTTTTTGTTAGTTGCAATAAGCTTCTTTTCGTTTGCACAATTCTTAGGCTCTATATACTCGGCAAACAAAAAGACCACTATGGCACTTGTAACAAATCTTATCGGCGTTGTTGTAAGCTTAACTGTAAACATACTTTTAGTAGTTGTGTTCAGAATAGGCATTATAGGTTCTGCTATTGCTACGGTCTGCAGTTATTTCGTTTTATGGGTGGTCAGAATTTACAGCACAGGAAAGATAGTTCCCATATATTATCAAAAGACCAAAATGACAGTTGCGGTATGCGTTCTTTTGGCTCAAAGCATTATCGTTACCCTCTCTTTGAATAACGTTTTATCTTATATTGTTAGTTCTTGTTCGTTTATCGTATTGGTATTCATTTTCAGGTACGACATAATCGGACTTATAAGATTTGCTTTAGGTTTTGTAAAGAAAATTGTAAAAAGAGGTGCCTAAATGAATAATATATCTTCATTAAGCCAAAAGTGCTCCGGATGTGGATTGTGCGAACATTTATGCCCAAAAAATGCAATAACAATGGTTGAAAAAGACGGTTTTCTTTACCCAAACGTTAACGAAAATACTTGCGTTTATTGCGGAGTTTGCGTAAAACTCTGCCCCGTTAATTCAGATAAACTTACTGAAAGCAACTGCATTGAAGCATTTGCGGTAAAACACAAAGATAGCAACGTAATTTTTAACAGTTCATCGGGTGGAATTTTTACCGCCCTCTCGGATAAGATCCTTGAAAATAACGGATATATTATCGGCGCTGACTTTGATGATGATATGAACCTTGTACACACCACAACGTCAACGACTGAAGGCAGAGACCGCATGAGAGGCTCGAAGTATATTCAAAGCAATACTGTCGGAATATACAAAGCTATACGGGATCTGTTAAATGAAGATAAACCCATTCTCTTTACCGGCACACCCTGTCAGGCGGCAGCGGTCAGAAAGGCTTTTCCTAACAAAGATAATCTCTATATCGTTGACATAATTTGTCACGGCGTTCCCAGCCCTGAAGTTTGGAAAAAGTACGTTGAATTTATCGAGAAAAAATATAAGAAAAAGCTAACGTTTTTTTCTTTCAGAAACAAATCTCTGTCAGGTTGGAGAAAATACAGCGCCAAACTCACCTTTGATGACAAGACCGAAATTTTGCACAACGACTATACGGGCAGTTTTATCGAACTGTTCAGATATGACGTATGTCTGCGTCCCTCTTGTACGGAATGTAATTTTACTTCAATGAACCGTCAGGGTGATATAACGATAGGCGACTTTTGGGGTATTGAAAACACCATACCCGAAATTTCCGATAATAAGGGAATATCGGCTGTTATGATAAACACCGAAAAAGGAAAGCGGTTATTTGAACAAATAAAAGACAAAATAAACGTATATCCCACGACACAGAAAGATATTGCAAAAAAACAACCAAACCTTTCTGTCTCGTCTTCATATTCAAATAAGGCATCATCATTCAAACAAGATTTAAATAATATGCCATTTGAAAAAATACTAAAGAAATACACCCGAGTCGGTCTAAAAAGAAGAATAATCGACACTATTAAAAAATTTCTAAAAAGATAACAATTTCTAAAAAGATAACAAAAAAACTGTACCGCAACCCAATGCGGTACAGTTTTTTATTATTTTTGTTATCTACCTGCTTTAAGTTTTGCAAAAAGTTTCGTATTTCTTCTCTTTACAAACGTTATAAATTTACTTTCAAGATAAATAAGCGATGCTGCTTTCATCTTGTAAGGAACAAGCATTAATTTCATATACGAAGATCTGGGTTTTGCAATCTTAAGGCTTTCAGCCAAGATGGGATTTTTAAGCATCTCTTTGATCATAGCCTTCTTTTCTTTAGCTGAAAGAGTGCAACCGGGGTTTGTTACGTTTTCTACGCAACCGATAAAACGTTCCACATATCTGCGGGCAAGAAATTCTCTCGAATTTTCATCGTCAACGCCCCAACCTTTGTAAAGGTCTACCATCCACTGATGTTCTTCTTCACGTTTGTCATACATTTCGGGACGGTATTTTGCAGTTTCACTTTCTGCTCTCGCTCTCATAAAGTGATAATACTTGTTTGAAGAAACTACAACTCTTTCAATGCCCTTCAAAACGCTGAGGTTGAACGGAAAATCATCCCAGAAAGTATTGGGGAAAAGAAGATTGTTTTCAAGTATATATGAAGACAAGTAAAGTTTGTTCCAGGGAGTGTAAAGCAAGTTCGAGTCAAAGAGACGGTATGCATTTTCTCTGAATTCTCTCTGAGATGCAAAAACCTGTGAAGGCTGATACAATTCCTGCGTTGTGTACTCGGTATCGCTGTAATAAGTATCAATATAATATCCCGTAACTACGTACTGAGCATTATTTGCTTCGGCAAGATTGTACATATCTTCAAGCATCGTGGGTTCTGCCCAGTCGTCAGAATCCATAAAGTACATATATTTACCTTTAGCCTGAGGAATAGCCATATTTCTCGCGGAAGGCGCTCCGCCGTTTTCTTTGTGAATAACCTTGATTCTGGGATCTTTTGCAGCGTATTCGTCACAAATTTCACCGCTGCGGTCTTTTGTTCCGTCATCAACAGCAAAAAGCTCGAATTCTTTCAAGGTCTGCGCCTGAATACTTTCAATAGCTTTGCCCACAAATTTTTCAACGCCGTATACCGGCATAATTATCGAAATTTTAATATCTTCCATTTTATTCACCTAACCCTTTTTTAGTATTATTCTCCAAACACTTCGTCAACTTTGTTAAGAGCCGATTCAATAACCTTGTCCATATCGTAATACTTATATTCAGCAAGTCTTCCGCCGAATATAACGTTTTCTTCACCGTCAGCAAGTATCTTATATTTCTGGAAAAGCTCTTGGTTCTGAACGTCATTTACAGGATAATAAGCTTCCATTCCCTCTTCCCATTCAGAAGGATATTCTTTGGTTATAACAGTCTTTTCCTGTGTGCCGAACTCAAAATGCTTATGCTCTATAATTCTTGTATACGGTGTTTCTCTGTCGGTATAATTAACAACTGCAACGCCTTGATAGTTCTGCTTATCAAGAAGTTCAGTCTCAAAACGCAAACTTCTGTACTGAAGCTTACCGAACTTATAATCATAGAAAGTATCAAGCGTACCGGTATAAAGAACACATTCTCCGAGTGCATTGTACTTTTCACGATCTTCGTTGTAGTCAACTCCGGTTCTGACCTCAATTCCATCAAGAAGTTTATTAATGATCTCGTTATATCCGCCGATCGGTATACCCTGATACAGATCGTTGAAGTAGTTGTTGTCGTAAGTATAACGAACGGGTAATCTTTTTATAATAAACGACGGAAGCTCGGTGCACGATCTTCCCCACTGTTTTTCCGTATATCCCTTTACGAGCTTAACGTAAATATCTTCACCGACAAGACTGATAGCCTGTTCTTCAAGGTTTTTGGGTTCGCCTTTTATTTTACTGCTCTGCTCTTCGATCTTTGCTTTTGCTTCATCGGGAGTAAATACACCCCAAAGTTTCGCAAAAGTATTCATATTAAACGGAAGATTGTATATCTCGCCATTATAATTTGCTATGGGAGAATTGGTAAAACGGTTAAACTCGCAAAGAGAATTTACATATTCCCAAACACGCTTATTGGAGGTATGGAAAATATGCGCTCCGTACTTATGAACCGTAACACCCTCAACGTTCTCGCAATAAACGTTTCCGCCGATGTGGTCTCTTTTTTCAAGCACAAGGCATTTCTTTCCTCTTTTCTTTGCCTCGTATGCAAAAACCGAACCAAATAGTCCGCTGCCAACTATGACATAGTCAAACTGTTTCATAATTTATTCCTCGCTATGAATAAAATTAATTTAGGAAATCGTATAACAAACAACTTTAATAATATAATTATAAAAATTATCTGTAAACTTATATGCTTATATTACCACAACCTTCAATCTATGTCAATAAAATGCCGACTATATTCTAAATAATGTCGCTTTTTTATACACATTTTGTTAAAAAAACAGCCTTTTACTAACGAATAATTAATCTTATTAAAGAAAAAGCGCATCTTTCCTAAAAAAATAAATAACCGTAGCTAAAATTGAACGCTACGGTTAATTTTAAATTTTTTTAAAGCTCAAACTTTTTCAGCTTATCTATAGCAAGAAAAGCGCAATATCCAACAAGAATACCCGACAACGTTCCGCTAATGACCAAAAAAGGCAGGTAATAAGCTATCTGAGATGTTTCCATCAAGATACAAGCAATGATCACCTGTCCTACGTTGTGAAGAACACCGCCCACAACGCTCACGCCTAAAATGGATAACAAATTCAGTTTTTTAGTTATAAACATACCGGTTATACTCAAAAAAGCACCTGCCAAACTGTAGAACATTCCAACGACACTGCCGAATAAAAGAGTGACTAGAAATATCCTTATCAAGCTGACCGCTATAGCTTCCTTTGTTCCCAGCTTATAAAACAAAACCATTATCACAATATTCGCAAGTCCCATCTTCACTCCGGGTATAGAAAAAAGAGGACCTATCATACTTTCAATATAGGACAATATAATAGAAAACGAAATACAAATACCGAGAAAAGTTATCTTTTTCGCGTTCATTTCATCCTCCTTGGTAAAACAAAATCGACTTCTGTCAGCTTATTATATCAACCTCGTCCGGCTGTCCGTAAACAGTAACCGTAAGCCTATTTGGCAGACAAGTGATGACCTGCCCTTTTTTCTTTATCTTCCCCTGTTTAACACACGTCTTATCGGGACAGTCAGCCTCGCTCAAAAAGGCAAAACCGCCTTCTATATGCAATATATTGCTTCCGCCGTTCAGTTCATAAACACCGTCTTCGGAAAGGGAATATTTACAAACTTCTTTTCCGTCAACACGCACTGTAACGTAACTTCCGTCTTTACTGAAAACACTGATGATAATCAGCATTATAACGGATAATAACAACAAAGACAAAATTAAAATCAGATCTCTTTTTTTCATCTTTTCTCTCCGTTAAATAACGTTCTTTGAAATGTTTTCACTGTATAAAATATTGCCCGAAAGATCGATCCATACAGCATCAACGCCGTTTAAAGACGATATCAATTCAAGCCCCTTTTCATAGTCCATGCAGAAAAGCGCCGTCGAAAGCGCGTCCGCAAGTCCGCTGTCGTCTGTTATTACCGAAACCGACAAAAAATGATTTGCAGGAAACAGTGTATCAACGTCGATTATGTGATGATAATTCTTGCCGTCTACCGTAAAATACCTTTCGTAAGAGCCCGACGTGACACAAGACGTATCCGAAAGATCCAGCTTCAAAGCTAACTTGTTTTCGGGATCATAAGGATGTTTTATACCCGTTATCCAACCGTCTCCGTTTGCCTTTTTACCAATCATTTTTATGTTTCCGCCAATATTTAATACATAGCCGTAAAGATTATCTTTTTCAAGCTGTTCCGCTATCTTTTCTGCAGCGTATCCTTTACCTAAAGCCCCTACGTCGATCGACGCTTTAGGATCGCTTATATATAAAGTACTTTCTACCTCGTCTATCTCTAAATGAGCAATATCAATATGATCTTTTGCTTCATTTAAAACATCTTCACTCGGAACGTAAGCATTTTCGGGAGTGTTTACAGATATATCCCTGCACTCACGCCAAACCGACAAAACTTCTCCCATCATAACGTTTACCTTCCCGTCGGTTAAATAATAAACGTCCTTGGCATACTTCATAAAATCTATTAATTTTCTGTCAACTTTGACACTTGATTTACCCGCCTGTTTGTTTACGGTGCAAAGATTTGGTATACCGTCATACTCGTTATATATATCAAACAACCGATGATATTCCATTAAGATATCACCAATACTGTTTGCCTTTTTCTCAAAAACCATATCGTCATCCTGCGAATAGGAGTAAATATAAGATACCGTGTCAAAATAATCAAAATACACCTTTGACTTCGGCTCGGAAGCATTAGAATTATTCTGAAAAAAAGAACAGCTTACCAAATAAAACGAAAACAAAAACACGAACAAAAAACATACCGCATTTTTTATTTTTTTCATTCTTTTACTCTCCCTCTCCGCATTCATTAATATTATAAAAGTGATACCATATAAAAAAAATAATGTCAATAGCAATTAAAAAAACATTCTTGTCCTCCCTATAAATTTACACTAATTAATTAAGGTAAAACTTCCCTTCACAAGCGTCTTTTTACACCCATTTTTACCTTTTGTGTAAAAAATGTATTATTTGTGTAAAAAAATTGCAAAATGTAATAAAAAAAACAGCAAAAACTTTAATAAAAATTGGCGAAAAACATTGAAAATTTTCATTATATATGTTATTATAAATTGATATACTTGTACTATTCTTAGTTTCAATAATAATTTTCGCAAAAGAAGAGCGGTTGTTGATTGAATATAGTGCAAAACCTAATTCAACGGAGGACATCTTAATGAACAAAATCACAATAATCGGCTCCGGTAACGTCGGCGCTACAATCGCTTATACGTTAACAGTTATGGGCCTTGCTTCTGAGATCGTTATAATCGATATCAACGAAGAAAAAGCACAAGGAGAAGCCATGGATATCAAGCAGGGCGTGTCGTTCTGCAATCCTACTAATATCTATTCAGGAACTTATTCCGATGCTAAAGACTCTGACATAGTTATTATCACTTCAGGCATCGCAAGAAAACCCGGCCAATCCCGACTTGATTTAACCCAGACAAACGTTGACATTATTAAATCTGTGGGAAAAGAAATTGTTAAATACGCACCCGATGCAGTTTACATTATAGTAAGCAACCCTGTAGATATTCTCACCTACGTTTTCTGCAAACAAACAGGCATTCCCGAACACCGCATTTTAGGTTCAGGTACGATGCTTGACACCGCACGTTTGCGCGCAAGAATTTCCGAATATTATTCGGTCAACCAGAAAAACGTACACGCATACATTCTCGGCGAACACGGCGATACCGCTTTCGTACCCTGGTCAATAGCAAACATCTCCAACGTTCCGATTGAAGATTACAGCAAACTTGCTATGACGTCAAACGATTACCCCGACTTTAACAGACAGGATATCGAAAATTACGTACGTCAGTCGGGCGCAAGAATCATTCAACGCAAAGGCGCTACTTTCTACGCCGTTTCAATTTCCGTTTGCCACATCTGCAAATGTTTGCTCGGCGGAATCGATACCACCGTTACCGTATCCACTATGCTTAACGGAGAATATGGTATCAACGACGTATGCCTCAGCCTTTTGAACGTAGTTGGCAATAAAGGCGTAAGAGGCAAGATCCTTCTTCCGCTTAACGACGAAGAAATCGCTGCGCTTCACAACAGCGCTAACAGCTTAAAAGAAGTAATAAAAAATATAAGAATATAAAATCAATTGCTAAGCTTTAAGCAGAAAGGTTATTGTATTATGGAATATCGTATTGAACACGATTCTATGGGAGAAGTAAAAGTTCCCGCTGACTGCCTGTGGGCAGCTCAAACACAAAGAAGCCATGAAAACTTCGAGATCGGCGTTGGCATTGAAACTATGCCTAAAGAAATCGTTCACGCTTTCGGAATTTTGAAGAAGGCTGCGGCTTTGACAAACAACAAGCTCCGCCCCGAAAAAATGACGGATGAAAAACTTGACGGTCTTGTTAAGGCTTGTGATGAAGTTATAAACGGAGACCTTATCGACCAGTTCCCCTTGGTTGTTTGGCAGACAGGTTCCGGCACACAGTCAAACATGAACTCCAACGAGGTTATAGCTAACAGAGGAAATCAGATATTGGGCAAGAAACTTCTTCACCCAAATGATGACGTAAATATGAGCCAGTCCTCAAACGATACGTTCCCCACAGCTATGCACATCGCAGCTGTATTGGCATTAGAAGAAAAACTTATACCCGCAGTTGAAGAACTCGTAGCAACATTCGTTCGTCTCGAAAAAGAGAACGAAGGAATAGTAAAGAGCGGACGTACACACCTCCAGGACGCAACCCCCATTAAGTTCAGCCAGGAAATCAGCGGTTGGAGAACAAGCCTTGAACGCGACATCGAACTCATCAAGCTTTCTCTTAATCCTTTGTATGAATTGGCTTTGGGCGGTACTGCAGTTGGTACTGGTCTTAACGCTCCCAAAGGCTTCTCCGAAATGGTTGCAGAAGACGTTGCGAAGATCACAGGCAAACCTTTCAGAACAGCTCAGAATAAATTCCACGCACTTACATCTAAAGACGAAATCGTATTTGCTCACGGCGCTATGAAAGCACTTGCTGCAGATATGATGAAGATAGCAAACGACATTCGTTGGTTGGCATCAGGCCCCAGAGACGGTCTCGGCGAAATCTTTATTCCCGAAAACGAACCCGGCTCATCAATTATGCCCGGTAAAGTTAACCCCACTCAGTGCGAAGCTGTAACAATGGTTTCAGTTCAGGTTATGGGTAACGACGTTGCAGTTGGTATGGCAGCATCTCAGGGTAACTTCGAGCTTAACGTATTTATGCCTGTTGCAGCATACAACTTCTTGCAGTCAGCACGTCTTTTGGCTGAATCGATCCGTTCGTTCAACAAGAACTGCGCTGTAGGCATCGTTGCAAACAAAGAAAAGATGTATCATAACTTACACAACTCTCTTATGCTCGTTACAGCACTCAACCCCTACATCGGTTATGAAAATGCTGCAAAGACGGCTAAGAAAGCATATAAGGACAATATTTCTCTCAAAGAAGCTTGTGTAGAACTCGGATTCTTAACAGCAGAAAGATTTGACGAAGTATTCCATCCCGAAGAAATGGTTTAATATTTTTAGGAGGGCAATTAAATGAAGGTCAGTTATTTTCCCGGCTGTACACTGAAAAACAAGGCTAAAGATTTGGACAAATATTCGTACAAATGCGCCGAAGTTTTAGGTGTTACACTGGAAGAAATAGAAGATTGGCAATGTTGCGGAGGAGTTTTCTCCACAGCAAAAGACGAAATTGCAAGTAAACTGTCATCAGTAAGAGCACTTATGGCAGCAAAAGAAAAAGAAACTCCCCTCGTAACCGTATGCTCAGGTTGCCATAACGTTATAAAGCAGACTAACCACTGTATGCAGAACGACAAGGAGTTTGCAGATAAGGCAAACAGATATATGCAGAACGAAACACCTTACCTTGGTGAAACACAAGTATATCACTACCTTGAATTGCTTCGTGACGTTGTTGGTTTTGATACGGTTAAGGAAAAGGTGGTTAATCCCTTAAAGGGCAAGAAGATTGCCGCATACTACGGTTGTCTTTTGTTAAGACCTAATTCCGTTATGAAGATGGATGATCCTGAAAACCCCAAGATCATCGAAGACTTGATATCGGCTATGGGCGCTGATCCCGTTGTTTATGCAAACAGAAATGAATGCTGCGGCGGATACATAGCTCTTGAAAACCCCAAGGCTGCAGAAAAAAGAAGCCTTGCTGTAATCGAAAATGCAAAGAAGGCAGGCGCTGAAATGATCATAACAGCTTGTCCTCTCTGTAAATATAATCTTATTAAAAACGGCGCTGATATTCCCGTAGTTTACTTTACGGAAGTGTTGGCGGAAGCCCTCGGAGTCAAGGAGGATACAAATGGATAAAAAGTATCTCAAAGAAGAACTACTCCGTATGAGCGGAGCAGAACCGAAAAAATGTATGAAGTGCGGAAAATGTACTGCTACATGTCCCTCTTTTGACGAAATGGAGTACCATCCTCATCAATTCGTATATATGGTTGAGACGGGTGATATCGAACCATTACTCAATTCAAAAGCACTTTATAACTGTCTCACTTGCTTTGCGTGTGTAGACAGATGCCCGAGAGGCGTTGAACCTGCTAAACTCATTGAAGCAGTTCGCCTTTCGGTAATCAGACAACAGTCAAACAACCACTTGAAAGCAGACGACGTTCCCGCAAAACTCGACGACGATATGCCTCAGCAGGCGATCGTAAGCGCTTTCAGAAAATATAGTAAATAATAAGGAGGAAAAGAAATATGCAAAGAGTTGGCGTATTCGTATGCTGGTGCGGAAGCAATATTGCCGGAACGGTTGATGTAAAAGCAGTAGCAGAAGCTTTAAAATCAGAACCCGGCGTTGTCTTTTCCACCGACTATCAGTATATGTGTTCTCAGGCAGGTCAGGATCTCATTAAAGACGCCGTTAAAGAACACAAACTTACGGGAATTGTAGTTTGCTCCTGCTCTCCCCGTATGCACGAGGCTACATTCCGCAAAACAGCGGCTGCAGCCGGAATTAACCCTTACATGGTTGAGATCGCGAACATTCGTGAACAGTGTTCATGGGTACATAAAGAAATGCCTATAGGCACAGAAAAAGCAATTATTCTCGGAAAGGCTGCTGTTGCAAAGGTTAACCTCAACGCTCCTTTGACTCCCGGCGAGTCTCCCGTAACCAAACGTGCTTTGGTTATCGGCGGCGGTATTGCAGGTATCCAGACAGCCCTTGATATCGCAGATGCAGGTTTCCCCGTTGACATAGTTGAAAAGAAACCTACTATCGGCGGAAAGATGGCTCAGCTTGACAAAACCTTCCCGACTCTCGACTGCGCTGCTTGTATTCTTACACCTAAAATGGTTGACGTAGCGCAAAACGAAAAGATTAGAATTTTCTCTTACAGCGAAGTTACAGATATCAAAGGATTTGTAGGAAACTTCGACGTTAAGATCAAGAAAAAGGCACGTTACGTAAAAGAAGAACTTTGTACAGGTTGTGGCGCTTGTATCGAAAAGTGTCCCCAGAAAAAAGTTCCCAATGAATTCAATCTCGGTATGGATAACCGCCGCGCGATCTACATTCCCTTCGCTCAGGCAGTTCCGAAGGTTGCTACAATTGATCCCGATACTTGTAACATGCTTAAAAACGGCAAGTGCGGTGTATGTTCAAAGATGTGCGCTGCAGGTGCTATTGATTACAAACAGCAGGATGAATTTATTGAAGAAAAATACGGCGCTATCGTTGTTGCAACAGGTTTTGAACCTATCAGCATGGATAAGTTTGATGAGTTTGCATACAACCAGTCAAAAGACGTAATCACTTCTCTCGAGTTTGAAAGACTTACTAACGCCGCAGGTCCTACAGCAGGAAAACTTCTCCGTCCTTCCGACGGCAAACATCCTCACAAGATAGTATTCGTACAGTGCGTTGGTTCGCGTTGCGCGGCTTGTGCTGAAAAGGGTAAAGAATATTGCTCAAAGATTTGTTGTATGTATACGGCAAAACACGCAATGCTTACTCGCGACAAATATCCGGATACAGAAGTTTACGTATTCTATATTGACGTAAGAACTCCCGGTAAGAACTTTGATGAATTTTACCGCAGAGCCGTTGAAGAATACGGTGTAAACTACATAAAGGGTATGGTTGGAAAAGTTACTCCCGAGGGCGATAAGCTCAAGGTTCAGGCATCTGACCTTATATCCAACAAACAACTCCATATCGATGCTGACCTCGTAGTTTTGGCAGCTGCTATCGAACCCGATAAATCAGCTCGTCCTTTAGCTACACTTCTTACGGCAAGTATGGATACAAACGACTTCTTTACAGAAGCGCATCCCAAGCTCCGTCCCGTTGAAAGCCCGACAGCAGGCGTATTCCTTTCAGGTACTTGCCAAGGACCTAAGGATATTCCCGAAACCGTATCTCAGGCAGGCGCTGCAGCTTCAAAGGTAATCGGACTTCTCGCAAAAGACAAACTTACGGGTAACCCCTGCGTTGCAAGTTCAAACGAACTTATGTGTAACGGTTGTTCGTCTTGCGAAAGAGTATGTCCTTACGGTGCTATTACTTATGAAAACAAAGAATTCCCCGGTCCCAACAGAACCGTTAAGATCAGAAGAGTTGCCGTTGTTAACCCCGCTGTATGTCAGGGTTGCGGTGCTTGTACAGTTGCTTGTCCTTCAGGCGCTATGGACTTAAACGGATTTAAGAACGGACAAATCATGGCGGAGGTAGACGCGATATGCAAATGAATGAATATAAGCCTTTAATAGTGGCGTTTTGCTGTAACTGGTGTTCGTATGCAGGCGCCGACCTTGCGGGTAATAACCGTTTGAACTATCCGGCAGAAGTAAAGATCATCAGAGTTCCTTGCTCTTGCCGTGTAAACCCGATGTTTATATTACGCGCTTTCCAGAGAGGCGCTGACGGTGTTATTTTGTGTGGTTGCCATCCCGGCGACTGCCACTACACCTCGGGTAACTATTATACAAGACGCCGTATGGCAGCACTTTTCTCAATGCTTGATTACTTGGGCATTGAAAGAGAGCGTACCCGTGTTGAATGGGTATCCGCAGCCGAAGGTGCGAAGTTTGCAGCTACAATGAACGACTTCGTTGAAAAGGTTGCATCCCTCGGAGAAAACAAGAGATTGGAGGACTTGAGATGCAAAAGATAAAAGCTGAAATGCTTATTGAAAGAGCTTCCGACTTGTTGAATGAGGGCAAAGTTACCTCTGTTCTCGGTTGGAAAAAGGGTGAATTTGATTATGATATCACTCCCGCTTTATTCACATCTGTTGAAGAGTTAAAAGAAAACTTTATATTTAACGATTTCTGCGGCGCGAATATGTCAAAATACCTCGTTGCAAAAACTGCAAAGGCAGAAGGAAAAGTTCTCGTATTCCTTAAGCCTTGCGATACATACAGCTTTAACCAGCTTTTGACCGAACACAGATTTGACCGCGAAAAAGTATACGCTGTAGGTGTTCAGTGCGACGGAATGGTTGACATTGATAAGATTAAAGCTATCTCCGGCGACGGAATTAAATCCATTGACGTTTCCGGTGAAGATATAGTTGTTGAAAGTCTTTACGAAGACGGTAAGAAAACTATTACAAAGAATGAAGTTCTTGCAGAAAGATGCATTAACTGCAAGAGCAAAAAGCACGTAGCATACGACGAGCTTATAGGTGAAGAAGGCGAAGTTTTGGAATCAGGCCGTTTTGATGAAGTTGAAAAACTTGAAAAAATGACCGCTGACGAAAGATTTGCTTTCTGGCAGAACGAACTTTCAAAATGTATCAGATGTAACGCTTGTCGCGATGCCTGCCCCGCTTGTACTTGCGAAAAATGCGTATTTGATAACCCCAATTCAGGTGTTGAAAATAAATCTCCCGCAAACAGTTTTGAAGAAAAACTCTTCCATATTATAAGAGCATACCACGTAGCAGGAAGATGTACAGACTGCGGCGAGTGTTCAAGAGTATGCCCTCAGAACATTCCTCTCCACCTTTTGAACCGTAAATTTATAAAAGACTTGAACGATTTTTACGGCGACTATCAGGCAGGAGAAGAGGAAGGCTCGAGAGCTCCCCTTGTTAATTACACATTAAACGACCTTGAACCCGGTGAGGTTTTTGACAGGAGGGATAGCGATGATTAAGTGTTCTCTTGATAAGATTGATTTAATTTTTGCTGAAATAGCAAAGAATATGCCCCTCTATCTTCCCGTAGACAGAAACGACGGCAAAGCCGAGTATTCAAAATGGGAAGAGGGCAAAAAATGGAGTTCTGCTCTCAATACAGTAAAGAGCCCCAAGGATTTCTTCTTCCCTCAGACAGAAGATATGATGGAATTCAAGACCGAGGGCAAAAATATTGAAGTTGTTGACACAAGAAAGGCTTCCGAAGATTTTGTTGTATTCGGCGTACGCGCTTGTGACGTTAAGGCTTTCGATATTCTAGACAGAGTATTCCTTGTAGAACCCAGAGACAGCTACTATGCTACAAAACGCGAACACGGAATTATTGTTTCACTTGCTTGTACAAAGCCTTCTGAAACTTGCTTCTGCACAGCGTTTGATATTGATCCTGCAAATCCTTCGGCTGATATTTCTATATGGAAGACAGAAAACGAAGTATTCTGGCAGTCCAACACCGAAAAAGGTGAAAAATTACTTGCGATGATCAAAGGATTTACCGAAGAAGCAGACGATAAAAAGGTTGAAGAACAGAAGGAAAAGATTAATTCTATAATGAAGAAACTTCCCCTTTCTGACCTTGACACGTCAAAATTCGGCGGTGGCAAAACACAAGAACTTTTCAATGCTCCCGAATGGGCTGAGCTTTCCGAAAGCTGCCTCGGTTGCGGTACTTGTACGTTTGTCTGCCCCACTTGCCAGTGTTATGACATAAAAGACTTTAATACAGGCAAAGGCGTTATCCGTTACAGATGCTGGGACTCTTGTATGTACTCCGAGTTCACAAGAATGGCTCACGGAAACAACAGAGTGTCACAAAAAGAACGTTTCCGTCAGAGATTTATGCATAAGCTCGTATACTACCCCGAAAACAACGAGGGAATATTCGGCTGCGTAGGCTGCGGAAGATGTTTATCAAGATGTCCTATATCAATGAACATAGTAAAAGTTATGAAGAAGATTGGAGGGAAGGCAAGTGAATAAGTTCGAAGAGACCTTGATTCCCAAAGTTGGTGTTATAACAGACGTACGTATAGATACTCCCGATATTAAGACGTTCAGAGTTGTTACTCCCGACGGAAAGAAAGCTTTTGACCACAAACCCGGTCAGTGCGCTATGCTTTCTATCCCCGGTGTAGGTGAGGCTATGTTTTCAATAACCTCATCTCCCACAAACGAAGAATATATGGAGTTCTCAATCAAGAAGTGCGGATGCGTAACCGAATGGTTACATCAGGCAGAAGTTGGTCAGCAGATCACGATCAGAGGACCTTACGGCAATCCCTTCCCCGTAGATGACGAATTTGCAGGAAAGAATATGCTGTTTATCGCAGGTGGTGTTGGTTTGGCTCCCTTGCGTTCGGTTATTAACTACTGCCGTCATTACAGAGACCGTTACGGAGATATCGATATAGTATACGGTTCAAGAAGCAAAGATGACCTTTTGGATTATAAAGAAATAATCGAAGAATGGTCAAACGATGCCGGAGTAAACGTACACTTAACCATTGACCGCGAACAAGAAGGCTGGGACGGACACGTTGGATTTGTTCCTACATACGTAAAAGAGCTCGGCTTTGATACAAACAAAACGGCAGTTTTGTGCGGACCTCCCATAATGATTAAGTTTACACTTGAAGGCCTTATAGCCCTCGGTTTCGATAAGAAACAGATATACACAACACTCGAACTCCGTATGAAGTGCGGTGTCGGTAAATGCGGAAGATGTAACGTTGGCGCAAAATACGTTTGCAAAGACGGTCCCGTATTCCGTTGTGATGAACTTGATGAATTGCCTGATGAGTATTAAAGGAGAATCAAATTATGGAAAACATGGTTAATATATTTCTTTTCGGAAAAAAATATTCAGTTCCCGAAAATTTGACAATTATGACTGCTATGGAATATGCAGGATATCAGTTAGTAAGAGGTTGCGGATGCCGTAACGGCTTCTGCGGCGCTTGCGCTACTATTTATCGTATCAAGGGTGACCGCGAGCTCAAGGCTTGTCTCGCTTGTCAGACAAAGGTTGAAGATAATATGTATATCGCAACGCTTCCCTTCTTCCCCCTCGTTAAACAGGTATACGATATGGAAAAGATTTCGACTACAGAAGCTGTTATGATGCAGCTTTACCCCGAGATCTACGCTTGTATCGGATGTAACGCTTGTACAAAGAGCTGTACACAGAAGCTTAACGTTATGCAGTACATAGCATACGCTCAGCGCGGCGATTTTGAAAAGTGCGCTGAAGAATCATTTGACTGCGTAATGTGCGGAGTATGTTCTTCAAGATGCCCCGCAGGTATCTCACATCCTCAGGTTGCTATGCTTGCTCGCCGTATCAACGGTAAGTACCTTGCTCCCGGTTGCGGACACCTCGAAGACAGAGTTAAAGAGATCAAAAACGGTGACTTCAATGAACTTATCGAAGCTCTTATGCAGAAGCCCATTGAAGAAATCAAAGAACTTTACAATACACGTGAGATCGAGAAATAAGGGAGGAAAAGCAATATGTATTCTGAAATTTTTCAAAAATCACTTGCAGCTGTTGAAGCAGCAAGAGACAAAAATATAGCGTTCGAACCCGAACGTATGACAGCAAAACAGAAAGAGGATCTACTTGCAGCTTTCCACCCCGACTATAAAAAGGAAGAGTTCCAGGAATTAAAGATCGGTCCTAACAAGGGTGACAAAGTTCCTCACGAGCTTGCAGAAATGCTTCAGGCTCACAGCAGAATTACAGCTGATTCAGTTGACCTTAATAACCCCGACTACGACGTTGACGTACTCGTTATCGGTGGTGGCGGTGCAGGTTCATCTGCAGCTATCGAGGCTCACGAAGCAGGCGCTAACGTTATGATAGTAACAAAGCTCCGTATAGGCGATGCAAACACAATGATGGCAGAAGGCGGTATTCAGGCTGCAGATAAGCCCAATGACTCTCCTGCAATTCACTTTGTAGACGCTTTCGGCGGCGGACACTTCGCAGCAAAGAGAGAACTTCTTTCGAAGCTCGTTTGCGATGCTCCCGAAGCTATTCAGTGGCTCAGCAATTTGGGCGTTGAGTTTGACAAAGATAAAGACGGTAATATGATCACAACACACGGCGGCGGTACATCACGTAAACGTATGCACGCAGCTAAGGACTACTCGGGTGCTGAAATCATGAGAACTCTCCGTGATGAAGTTTTCAACCGTCAGATCCCCGTTGTTGATTTTACAGCAGCTATTGAAATCATCCTTGACGAAAACGGTAATGCAGCAGGTGCAGTTCTTATGAATATGGAAACAAAAGAACTCCTCGTTGCAAAAGCTAAAACAGTTATTATATCAACAGGCGGCGCAGGTCGTATGCACTACCAGGGCTTCCCTACATCTAACCACTACGGCGCAACCGCTGACGGTCTCGTTCTCGGTTACAGAGTTGGTGCTAAGCTTCTCTATGCTGAAACACTCCAGTATCACCCCACAGGTGCTGCATTCCCCGAACAGATCTTTGGTGCATTGGTTACTGAAAAGGTTCGTTCTCTCGGCGCTAAGCTCGTTAACGTTAACGGCGAAGTATTTATGCATCCCCTTGAAACACGTGACGTAACAGCAGCTTCCGTTATTCGTGAATGTAGCGAAAGAGGCAACGGCATTGATACAGGTAGCGGTCAGGCAGTATGGCTTGATACTCCCATGATAGAAAAGATCGGCGGAGAAGGCACAATCGAAGCAAGAATTCCCGCTATGATGAGAATGTTTGCTCAGTACGGCATTGATATCCGTAAAGAACCCATTCTTATTTATCCTACACTTCACTACCAGAACGGCGGTCTCGATATTACTCCCGACTGTATGACAACAAACGTAGAAAACCTCTTCGTTGCAGGTGAAGCAGTTGGCGGTATCCACGGTAAGAACCGTCTTATGGGTAACTCGTTGCTCGACATTATCGTATTTGGTAGAAGCGCAGGTAAATCTGCTGCTGCTAAAGCTAAGAACGTTAAAGTTGGCAAACTTACACTCGACCACATTGAAAAGTTTGAAAAACAGATCAAAGATAATGGTATTGATACAGACGCTGTATCTCCCAAACTTCTTCCTGATTACACAAACAAGAGATAAGGACGGTGTAGCTTAAATGTCATTATTTGGCGGAGTTATTCCGATTAAAGAAATTTCATT
>JBGVPD010000092.1:0-40254 GCA_045126815.1 Eubacteriales bacterium | reverse complement strand
TTTTTTTCACGAGTGCACAACACCTTTCGATTTTTCTTTTTCAGACTGTATATCCTTTGTTACAATAGACCCAAGACGGTACAAAATCATATCAGCAAACCACAGTAATAAGTAGCTTCGTATTTCTTGAAGTCTTAACATTGCTAATTTGCATTTTTTGTTTTATGGGGCATTTTTACTTCTATCGTTGAAACCTCAATGCCTATCCGTTAAATTTTTATTTATCGAATTGATTATATCATAAAATTTTAAATTTTTCCATCTAATATTGTTGTTGGTTTAGTTCAAGTCCTCCCAAAAAGCCGTTTTGGGCTTAGGATATCTATAAAATTCAACTGCGAAAAAACGCAAAGAAAAAGTCCGAAACCGTTATGGTTTCGGACTTTTCTGCGCCGATATCTAAATCGGTTCGCAATGTTGGTTGCGGGGGTGGGACTTGAACCTCACGACCTCCGGGTTATGAGCCCGACGAGCTACCAACTGCTCTACCCCGCGATATATTCAGTTCTTAACACAACTGTGGTGCCGGTGACCGGGGTCGAACCGGTACGGGAGTTGAATTCCCACGGGATTTTAAGTCCCGGGCGTCTGCCAATTCCGCCACACCGGCATTTTGGCTGCCTATGTATTATACTACATCGTAAATTTTTTGTCAATACCTTTTTCCAATATTTATTTTTCTCAAACTTGCCTTGCTATATCTGCATTAATTCTCTCATAATATTATATACTTTTTTTCTCTCATTATTCTGTTTGTACAAAAAACTCCTCCGTTTTTTTTACGAAGGAGTTTTTGGTATTCGATTTATAACTTATTTCTTTTTGCTTAAAATTTCTTTAAAGTCTGCTGCTGCAAATATACCGCAAACGAGAACTACTGCCGCACAAATTATTGTCAACGGAGAAAGTACGCTTGTATCGCGGAATATTGTTGCTGTAAATACAATTGCCCATGCAGTATAAGTTACGTTAAGAGCCATAGCCTTTGATGCGCCTATCTGTGATATTGCCTTGTAGTAGAAAAGGTATGACACAGTTGCAAAGAGGGCAGCCAAAGCAATTGTCGGGAGAACCCAACCGCTGTTCTTTGTAAACAAATCGAGTGTAACGCCCCAACCCTTAAGTACGGGAAGAATTATTATACCGTATGTAAGAGCTGACGTTGTCTGTCTGATCTGCAAAGCGTATTCGTCGGTAACTTCGGGGTCTGTAAGGCATTTTGCGAGAATAACTGCTTCAATACCCCAACCGAATGAACACATTACAGCGCCAAGAAGACCGAGCCAGAAGTTACTTACCGAGAGTTCGGGAGAGTAGCTGAGACCGAATACTCCTGCCAATGTAGCAAGAAGGAATATCCACTGGTGCCATTTCATCTTTTCTTTTAAGAAAATATAAGCCAAAACGCTTCCGATAGCGGGGAAGATAGCACTTGCGATAGCGCCGATTGACGCGCCCATATACTGAACCGCCATAACGTAACCCGTCATACCGACAGGACCGCCGATAACGGCTGCCGCAACAACCCATTTACCGCTCTTTGTCTTAAATGCTTTCCAAACGTTTTTGAGATTACCCTTTACACCGTTGTAAATAAACGTAAAAATTGCTGAACATGCGTCGTGCAAAAACGTACTTACAAACGTTGCCAAAGCCATAGCGGCAAGAGGGGGAAGTCCCAGTGCTTTGCCTAAAATAACTGTTTCTAATGCCCAGGTAATACCTGCAATAATTCCTGCAAACATAAAATTTATGCCTCCTTAATGTTGTCGTAGATAACTATGTTATCTTTCATTCTGTTATATCTTTCAACTGCCCAGTCTTCCATAGGCTGACCGTCGTAGGGGACTCTTGCCTTTGCCCACAAGCTCCACAGATAGTCAACGTATATCTTACTTGCAATGAAATGCTTTGTTTCCATAACGGAGGGAGCGTGTCCGAGATATTCTTTCAAGAGCATACTATCGTGAACATCATCAAATCCTGCTTCAATAGAAACGTCTGCAACGTCCCACATACCGTCGTTCATTCCCGCATATTCCCAGTCAATGAGGTACATTCTTCCGTCGCCGATAACCCAGTTTTCGCAAAGAGGGTCATTATGACAGGGAACCTTGGGGGCATTTATCTTCTTGTCGATTTCGTCTTTAATTGCAGAAACCTTTTTAAATATTTCGTCCCAGTCTTCGAACATAGGAACGTTCATACTGTTGATGATCTTTTCGTATCCCTTTGCCATATCAAAAACTTCAAAAGGAACGCCCGTATCTTCTCCGCAGGTGTGTATCTTCTTATAAATTTCGGCAACCATTTTGATCTTATCTTCGTCATGAAGGCTTTCGGCTGACATAGTGATAGCGTTGGGGATATACTCTGTAACCTTTGAGCCGTCGTCGCCAAAGTAAAGAAGTGTTGCGTCAACGCCCAGCTTACAAGCGAGGGAAGTGCTTTTCTTTTCATCGTTTCTGACAATCATCTCTTCCGTTCCTTCGCCGGGGATACGTACAACGTATTCCTTACCGTCTTCAAGAACAACGTGATATGTATGGTTAGTCAATCCACCCATTCTTTCGATTGATTGGTAAGAGTCAACTGAAAGCACTTGTTTTAAAAGTCCTTTCACTAAACCAATGTCTTTTTCTACTATTTCTCTCATTTTAAACTCTCCTTAAAAGGCAATCTTTATATGAATATTTATATTTTTCATTACCTGCGTTAAAGATAATTCCCGATGCTGAATTATCTTCTGTCTTAAAGGTCTTGATATCGTTCAAATCGCTTTCTTTGCAGTTAAGCTCACTTGCGATCTTCTTTAATATCTCCGATCTTGTATCTTCAACGTAACTTGTATCAAAAACTCTGAGTTCATCAAGCGTATCAAACTCGAAAATAAAGTCGTCTTCGTATTTTCTCATCTTCATTTTCAAAGTATCGAGATGTTGCATATATATCGATTCCCAGAGCAAGTCAACCGTTTCGGGAAGGTCGTATATTTCTTCTAAAATTTCTAAAAACTTTGAGCTGAATTCTTCCGACCAGAACGTATGTCCGAGCATAAACCAAGCATCTTTTCCGCCGACGGTAACGCTGTCGATATATCCATCCTTATCTTCGGTCATACACCATTCTTTTGTCTCTCCGTCAGCATAGACTGCGGCATAATATGAGTCGTCAACGTATTCTTCAAAGGGATTCTTTGAAAAATAGTTATCGGATGAGCAGATATAAGTATTTTTCAAATACTTTCTTACAGCGTATATACTTGAATTATTGTTTCTTGTTAAGTACTCGTTATTTTCAACGATAATAACGCCAAACTTATCTTTTAAGTACATAAACTGTTCTTTTTTATATCCGACAACAAGAATAATTTCTTTTATTCCCGCCTCAAGAAGCTGACGAATTTGTCTTTCGAGCAATATTTCGCCCTTAACTTCAATAAGAGCTTTTGGACGTTCGTATGAAATGGGTGCAAATCTACTTGCAGTACCTGCAGCCATGATCACCGCGTTATCAACTTTGTATTTCATAAGCTGTCTCCCAAGTTAATTTGGTATTTTGTGGTCATTTAAAACGATATTATCGTCTATAATAGTCCAATTGTTTTTATCTCTTATGTTATTCTTAACCGAAATCCAACCCGAAGGAAGATACGTATTTCCGTTATTGACCAGAGTAGAATATTCGGAAGAAAGAGTAACAAACTGTTCGTGAGCATACTTTTCATCTGAATTTATGGGTTTGTTTGTAAAAGGATTTATGGGGTTATCTATAACGCCGTCAGTAGCCAAAGTCGGAACGTCTGCGTTTGTCATAAATTCATCCGAAACATTAAATCCTTCAGAATCAAAATCCTTAACCATGAGTAAGGGGAAGTATGAGTTCAAATCAACACCGTTTTTGATCAAGCTGTCCGATTGATACAGGTTATAAGCGTGGTCGGACACAAGAATGATCTTTGTATTGTCGTAAACTTCGTTTTCTCTTAAATAATCAAACCATTCTGCAAGTTTAACGTACGCCGATGCATTGATATGGTAGTGCATCATTTGTTTTAGCGTATCAATCTTTATCGTATCGTTACCGATCGTAAAACGGTCTGAATGTTGTTTATCGTATTTAGTGTTATTAACTTTGGGTTTAGGGATATAGTCAGGCTCACTTAACAATGCGCCCTCGTGAGTCATTTCATTTGCAAAAAACAGGAAATTGTTTTTATTATCATTGGATATCCTTGTTATGTTGTCTAAGTTATCCATAACGTTATAAGACTGCATAAACAAAGCGTTTGAACCTTTTGCATGTGACAAACCTTTTGTCGTTTGGAATCTTGCTCCTATTCCTGCTTGAACGTACGTTCCGCCTTTGTAAACAGTTTTTTGCAGAACTGTGGGGAGTGATTTCATAACGCCAAACATAAAGAAGTTTCTCATTCTGCTGTCAACGAGCTGTTGTTTAACGTCTTTTTTGTCAAATGCGCCCTTTGTTATATAAGCGTCAATATTTTCATAATCGTCAAAAATCGACAGATCGGGGATCCAGTCGTACCCTGCGTAAGGCGGATCGCATACGGTAACGTTATATCCGTTATTTGAGAAAAGCACGGGCATAACGAGCATAGCTTCGTTATGCTTGTCCTCCAACAGATCATCTTCGCGTTTATTCATCTCAACGGGGGTATATTCATAACCGCCGACCAATGCAGGTGCGCCGAAGTTCGTATGTTTTCCAAAGGAAAGTGTATTTGAATAATAAGTAAAACCGTCAAATTTTTCTTTCAGTTCGGGAAGTTCGTTAAATATATAAGGAACGTAAAGTCCCATCGCTCTGTCGAGCATTATAACAACTACGTTTTTACCGTTTTTGCTGAGTTCAAAATGGGGAAAATTGTTTAGACCTAAAGCGTTTATTTCGTCAACGTCTTTTTTGGTTGAGTAAACGTTAAGTCCCGACATAAGAGTAATAGCTAAAATTGACGTCACAAGTATAGTCGAAGTAAATTTTTTGAATTTGATTACAACGAAACATAATGCGACAGAGGCTGTCAGAATAACCAAGATATTGATTGTATGTTCAATAAATCGGAACGACATACCGCTTTCGTACTTCAAAGCGGAAGAAATAACGCCTAAGTGTGTGCCGAAAAACATATAGTTAATTACAGCGCAACCGCACATAATCCATATAAGTTTTTCAAAAATTATTTTCCACTTTTCGTTTGCCAACCAGTAAAACACCGAAAACCAAACCAAGAAAAAGCCTATCGCCATACATAACGAACTTAAAATATAGTTCAAAGGGTTATAAAAGAAAGTAATGTCGATATATTCCTGAGGGGATGCGGAAATATAGGTTGAAGGTATAAAAAGACCTATAAAGGAAGCTAAAAATGCGCCTCCGAGTAAAAATAACTTTGTATTCGGTTTGCCCTTTATTTCAAAACTGCTGAGTAGTAATCTCTTTTTTATTATTGAAGAAATTAAAGGGATAAAAAGGCAAATACCTATCAATATAAGGGGAATTCTTGCTTTTGATACAAATATTGATAAAACTAAAACTGTTCCGCCCAACAAAGACGTAAGTATTTTTAAAACTTTCTTTGGGTTTCTAATCTTGTAGAAAATATTTTTCACAAGAGAAAAAACGTTGTTCAAAGTCCAGTAAAAAACAAGTCCCGACGGGGAAGTATAGAGAAATACCAAGAAAAATGCGGCAATTCCGTAAAGCTGTATCTTTGTCTTAAGGGGAAAGCCTTTTAGGTATATAGCGCTTGCAATAACGTTGATAAGCGTCATCAAAACGGGTAAAAGGTTAATGGTTATACCGAAAATAACCAAAAGCCCGTCGGGTTTGCCGAGGTCGGCAATAGGGCCGAATCTGACACCGTTTAACGTCTTAAGATGAGACAAAAACTGGTATGCCGCCATAAAGAAGGGAATTTCGAGCAAAAGAGATACAGAACCTTTGAAAACGTCGGTAGGTTTGTAATTGTTCTGGCGGTTGTAAGTCTGTAGCATCATCATTCTTTCGTTACCGGAGAATGTTTTTTTGATGTGAGACGTACCCTTTTTCAGCTTATTTTCAATATCTTTCGCCTCTTCCTGAACGGCATCTGCTCTTCTGTAAAGGGGAAGAACGAGAATGTTCATCACAAGGCTCAAAAATATTATTGCAAATCCGGGGTTTTTTACAAACCCCAGAGCATATTGGTATATGACCTCAAAAACCAGCTTAAGAGGCCCGATAAATATAGTTTCTAATATAGAAGAAAAAGACATATTTAAAACTACACTTTCTTAATTGTTTATTTATTCATTGGGAAATTTATGCTCCGTAAGGATAACCGAGTCATAATAGAATGACCAGTTAGATTTATCCCAGATATTATCTTTTACTTTTGCCCAACGAGAAGCTGTAAATTGAGTTCCGTTATTAATGTTGGTATCCCAATCTGCAGATAATGTAATATACTGGTCGTGAAGAGTTTTTTCTTCGTTGGTTATGGGTTTATTGGTAAAGGGGTTTACAGGATTGTTGATATTATCCTTTGTTGCGAGTGTGGGAACGTCAGCATTTGTCATAAATTCATCGTTTATTGTAAATTCTTTGCTGTTGAAATCTTTAACCATAAGAAGCGGGTGGAAAGCTTGGCCGTCTTCTTTGTTTCCGTATATAAATTCGTCAAACTGTACGAGGCCTCTTCCGTGGTCCGATACCAAAATGATCTTCGTGTTATCGTAAACTCCTTGTTCTTTGAGAGAATCAAACCAATTTCCCAACTGTATCATAGCTGCCATATTTATTTGGTGGTGAGTTTTTTGATATATTCTTGAAAGGTCCATAGTATTGCCGTTTGCAGTTATGCTGTCACCCATTTGTTTGTCATATTCGGTGTTATCAATGTTTAGTGCCGGAATATAGTCGGGTTTCTGCAAAAGATTGGGTTCATGGGTCGTATTATTTACCATCATCAAGAATGTATTTGAACCATCGTTGGTAATTTTAGTTATGTTAGGAAGGTTCAGCAAAACGTTATAAGCATCCATAAATGTTTTACCGACACCGTTAGCTACTGTTGTTGAGCCTTCTGTAATGGTTTGGATTGTATATACAGGGGTATCAGTTGAAATTGTTGCCTGAACGTATGTTCCGTTGTCATACATAAAGGGTTGCAAGAACAGAGGAATTGATTTCATCAAAGAGAAGCAGAAGAAGTTACGGTGGTTATTAGTTACTGCCATTTCTTTGATAGCGGGGTCTGAAAATGCGCCTTCTGTTACAAAAGTGTTGATGTCGGGATACTCGTCGTAAATTGACGTATCCGACTGATATTGATAGTTAGCGTAAACGGGGTCGCATACTGTAACTTCATATCCGTTTTGATTAAACAAAACAGGCAGAACCTTAAGTGCTTCGTTTTGTTTATCTTTAAGAAGTTCTTTGTCACGTTTGTTTAATTCAACCGGAGTGTATTCATATCCGCCAAACAAAGCGGGAGAAGCAAAGTTTGTCGTAGAACCGTAAGAAATAACGTTTGTGTAGCATGTAAAACCGGAAAACTGTTCTTTAAGCTCAGGTCTTTCTTCTATCAAGTAGGGGAGGTATGAGCCCAAAGCTCTGTCAAGCATAAGAACTACAACGTTTTCGCCCGTCTTGCTGAGAGTAAAGTTGGGCATAACGTCTGACTGTTGGATTGAAATACTGTTTATTGACTCATTGGTTTTATAGATGTTCATTCCGCACATAGCGCCTATTGCTATTGAAAGCGTGAGAAGCAAACTCGGAATAGCTTTTGACCATTTTGCAAGAACGATCGTAAGTACAGCTATTGCAATAACCAAAACAACTATATTTAACACAGTTTCGCTTGTTGCAAACTTCAGTCCGTTCTCGTATACAAGCGAAGAAGAAATGATACCGAGTTTTGTTCCAAAGAACATATAGTTTATGATAGCCATACCGCAGAGGGCAAACATTATTCTTTCAAAAGTAACCTTGAGTTTAGGTTGAGCCAACCAGTAGAATACTCTGAACCAAACCAAGAAGAAGCCTGCCGCCATAGAGACCGAGCTTACTATATACCAAAGCGGATTGTGGAAATAAGTTATGTCAACGTATTCCTGCGGTGATGCCTTTATAAACGTAGAGGGAATAAGAACACCAATAAATATTGTAAGAAACAGTCCGCTGAGGAAGAATATTTTCTTGTTGGGCACAGCCTTAAATTCTTTTTGTTTGAACGTAACGTTAGTTTTAATAAGATTTATAATAAAGGGAAGAGTTAAACAAACTCCGAGAAGGATCATAAACAGTTTCTTTTTGAATGAGTCCGGATAAAGCCACATTGATGAAGAGATCGAAAGCGCACCCAAGATCAAAGTCATAATACGGATAACCTTTGCGGGATTTTTGATCTTGTAGAAAATGTTTTTAAAGAGAGAGAATACGTTATTCAAAGTCCAGTAGAACAAAAGTCCTGCGGGGGATGTATAAAGGAACACCAAGAAAAAGAGCGCCATACCGTAAAGCTGTATTTTTGTCTTTAACGGGAAGCCTTTAAGGTAAATAGCAGATGAAATGACGTTGATAAGAGTCATCAATATAGGCAAAAGGTTAAGCGTTATGCCGAATACGACCAAAAGTCCGTCGGGTTTACCGAGGTCGGATATAGGGCCGAATGAAACGCCGTTTAGTGTCTGCAAGTGAGACAAAAACTGATACGCTGCCATAAAGAACGGAATTTCAAGCAAAAGGGAGATTGAGCCCTTAAAAACGTCGGTAGGCTTGTAGTTATTCTGGCGGTTGTACGTTTGTAGCATCATCATTCTCTCGTTACCCGAGAAAGTCTTTTTGATGTGTGCCGTACCCTTTGCCAACTTGTTTTCAATATCTCTTGCCTCTTCCTGAACGGCGTCTGCGCGTTTGTAGAGTGGCAAAACGAGGATATTCATAACAAGGCTCAAAGCAACTATCGCAAGGCCGGGGTTGTTTACAAGTCTCAGAGCGTATTGAAATATTATTTCAAAAACCAGCTTTAGTGGGCCGATAAATATAGTTTCCAATATATCAAATAATTGCATTTCTTTACTCTGCTTTCTTAGTTAAGTCGTTGTATTTGTTTATCAGGTAATCAACCGTGCGCTGTGTACCTTCAGAGAAGTGTTCCCAAGTTTCAGATTTAACTTCTGCTCTGCCTTCGGCGTATTTGGGATCAGCTAAACATTCGTCTATAACTTCACGGAGATTTTCCATATTATCATCGGTCAATTTGCAACCGAGTCTGGGGAGAGCGCCGACAGTCCAGAGTTCATCTTCAAGCCACCAAGCATCATAGGGGCTGAGATCAAAGTCGGGGTCCGTGTATATAACGGGTTTGTCGTAAACCAAAGTAAAATCAAATATAACTCCAGAGAAGTCCGAAATAAGAATGTCAGATCTGCGAAGAACGTTAAAGTTATCTGTATCGCGGTTCCATTCGAGCTGTTCGCTTTCGGGGTATTCTTTCATAAGCTTTTCGATCATTTCCTTTTCGGAAGTGAATGACTGCGGATGAGGACGTACTATAACGTGGTAGCCTGTTTTGAGCAAAACGTCAATGATCTTTCCGCCGTATACGCCGAAAATAGCGCTCTTACCCCACGAGGGAGCAAGAAGAACAGTCTTGTTTTCGCTATTCTTTTCGAGAGGCGGTTCTTTTGCAAGTCTTTCTGCCATTACGTCCATATAGGGAATACCTATCTTGTAAAGCTCTTTTTCGGGGAGTTCACGAAGCTTTTCAAGTTTTCTTATGTCCTGAGCTTGATATTCGCCCGACAAAAGAATTGCATCGTAGTAGTCTATACCAAACATTCTGTAAAGAATGATCTCACTTGCCGCATGGGGAATATGTATATAGTAGTCAACCATTTTTGAGCGTTTCCACTGATAAACCTCAAGACCGGGAGTTGTAGAAAGAACGATGTTTGCGTTAAGGTAGTTAAGTCTTCCGTACATCTTATTTCCCGAGCCGATAAATTCGGGTTTGATATGTTCGAGACCGCAGTTGAAAACGGGATCGTCTTCAGAGGCTGTAAGATAAAGGATATCTTTGCCGCGTTTGTCCATTTCTCTGCATATCGGTTCAAATACTGACCAGTAACGTTTGTTATCCGAAAAAATAACGAAAGGGGTTTTCTGACTCTCGATCTTTGCCTTTCCGCTTCCGAGTTTCATAAACAGCTTCATTACAAACATACGTACGGAGTAGATCGCCGCGCCAATAATGCCTATAAGAACCGTAAAAAGCATACTTCCCGTTCCGGGGTCGATGTACATAAACATATCAGAAAAAACCTTCCATAATATTATATAAATACAATATTATATACCTTTCAAAAATAATATCTCCATTTTATAACGATATATTATCACAATATACTGAAAAAATCAATAGTATGCGACAAAAAACGCCCTTGTTACGAGTATTTAACTATTGACAAAAGTTACTTACGGTGTTATTATAAATCGACAGGGTTAGCCTGTGCTAACTTGGCGGATTTTTTTGAGGTGTTATTATGGGAATAGTTGACGTTATCGTTTTAGGGATTGTAGCTATAGCTTTGATAGTGGCGATAGTATGTATTATAAAAGCTAAAAAAATCGGAAAAAAGTGCGGTGGTTGTTCGGGAGGACAGTGTTCTATATGCAGTTCTTGCAATTCGTGCAAGGGTGAGGGATCAGAAAAAAACAGATAGTAAAAAATCCTTTCCTTACGGGAAATGCGGTACGGAGCTAGGCATAGTGACGGAGAGAAAATATGCAAAAAAGACTGTGTTAAGTTTGTAAAAACATAAAACACAGTCTTTTTTTATGTTAATTTAAGGTAGTTAAATAATCATTCTTTCAGAGCCATATCGGTTAAAAGGGTGCCGCAGATAATCAGAGTCGTACTCATAAAAGCGTATTCAAGCATGGAGCATACGACGTAAAAAGTCCACGCCTTTTCATTTTCGGGGGTTTTTAATATGTAAAAAAGTATGTACGAAAAAATAAAAGCTATCAGCGGTAAACCGATTTGCAGCATCAAAGAAGGTATTCTTTTCAGCGGTGTGATCTTTATTTTGCGTTTCATTAATATCCCTGCCTCGTATTATGGTTACGATATAATTATACATTGGCTTTTTGCGTTTGTCATTAGTGGATATGTGGAAAAAATGGCGTTTTTTTATTGTTTTATTTTCGACATTATTCGATAAAGTTGTGCTTCGATTTTCGGTTTTTATCCGGAAAAAGAGAGTATGGGGAATACAATTTAAACGAAATACATAAAATTAAGCAAAAAATAAAACAATTTTGTCGTTTTTGTAAGACAGGATTTTCTTTACATTTACATGTTTAACGAGTATAATTGGAAACCCGCTCAAAAAAGCTTTTTGGAGGTGTTTTATGAAGAAAAATTCTGTACTTAATAAGCGAACAAGTGTTGGGCAAAATAATGGCATAGATCTTGATTACAGTCTTATTCTTACGGATAGCAAGGAGTTTGACTTATTTGACGAAAGTGAAGTTTATTCTGTATTGATACTTCAAATAGAAAACGGTATCACAACGCAGTATGATTTTCTGTATGATATTTCCAGGGATGAAAATAATGCGGTTGCAATATTGGACACGTTGGTTTATAATAATGTTATGCCAAGCAACGCAAGGGACGTGTTGGCTGACATTTTGTAAATGATGTGAGGAAAGTATGGATAATAACCGTCTTGAAAGACAGATCACTTTGATAGGTGAAGAGAAAACGCGTAAGCTTGTTGATTCATCCGTTATGATATTCGGTATCGGCGGAGTAGGAAGTTTTACGGCTGAGGCTTTGGCGCGTTGCGGTGTCGGGAAATTAATACTTGTTGACTTTGATACGGTATCTATAAGTAACGTAAACCGTCAGCTTATTGCCGATACAACAACTGTCGGGCAGAAAAAAACTGCAGTAATGGCAGAAAGAATACGTAAGATCAATCCGGACTGTACGGTTATTGAAAAAGATGTTTTTGTTAATTCGGATAATGCAAAAGATATATTAAGTGGAGAGAAGTTAGATTACGTTGTTGATGCCATTGACAACGTAACTGCTAAAATAGCTATAATACAGTATTGCAAAGAAAACGATATTTCCGTTATATCATCAATGGGAACGGGGAATAAGCTTGATCCTTTTAAATTTAAAATAGCTGACATCGAAAAAACGTTGGTTTGTCCTTTGGCAAGGGTTATGAGGCGTGAACTTAAAGTTCGAAACATAAAAAAAGTTGACGTGCTTTACAGTGAAGAAGAACCCGTAGTAAAAGGAGAAAGAATTCCTGCATCGATAGCCTTTGTTCCGTCTGTCGCAGGACTTTTGATAGCAAGACACGTTGTATTAAATATAACTAAGTAAACATTCTTAATCCCGCTTTTTGATTTTTGTTTTGGTTTTATTCTTAAAATTATGAAAAATGTGTATAAGAAATGAAACTGTGGTCAAGAATACTCTTGAAAAATCAAATAAAGGTGGGAAAACAATGGATAACACAAACAGAAATAAAGTTAATCTTGTGTTATACATAGTGCTGACACTCATAGTCGTGGCGGTAGTATGTATGACGGTCATCGGAATATCAAACAACTCAAAAAAGCCCTCAGGGCTTCCGAAAGTTACGAACGATCCCAAGGTGACAGATAAGATTACCGACACTCCTTCAACAAAAATACCTGATAATACCGATATCCCGAACGATACAGATGGTAATCCCGATACGGACGCTGGGGCAAATCAGGACGAACCTTCAAAAGAGGTGGATGCGCCCATTTCAATAAGCTTTACAAAGCCTGTTGAGGGATATCTTTTAAAAGCGCACGATATTGATATGCCCGTATATTCATTGACAATGAACGATTACAGAGTACACGCGGGTATCGATATTTTAGCCGAGCCCGGCTCGCCCGTTATGGCAGTAGCCGAGGGGAAAATTGAAAATATTTACAATGATCCTATGATGGGAAATTGCATTTCTATCAGCCATGCTGACGGATTAACGTCTCACTATAAAGGCTTGTCCGACGAAGTATGCGAAGGTATCGAAGAGGGAGCATTGGTGTATTGCGGTCAGGTAATATCCTCTGTCGGTGACAGTACGCTTATAGAAATTGCAGAAGAATCACACTTGCATTTTGAAATGAAGAAAGACGGTAACTATGTTAACCCTGTAGACTATGTTTCATACGAAAAGACGTCTGCAGATGCTGAAGACAACGGATACGAGGGTTAACGGATAAACGGTTTTTAATACGAAAATAAAAAAGCTGTCCTATAAAAAGGACGGCTTTTTATGTTGGAAACGGGGGGATAAACTATATACGCCGATATAATAAACATTTTTTACAAATGCTATTGGGGTAAAAGTTACTCTCCCTCCTAACTTGTAGTGGACGGCGCCTACGAGAACCCCCAAACCTTACTCCGTGCGGTTCGGGGAACCCCTATCACAACGCCCCGTTAAAACTTTTTACGTTTTAAACCATCTTAAACAAACATCAATTATAATCCTAATAAACCTAATAAACCGTCTTAAATAAAGCATAAGCTTTACGCAAACAAAAAAATAATCCCCCGACAATGTAATTCCTGTCTTATGTGAAGATAACCCGACCTAAACAGATTAAAAATTTTATGTTTATGTAAGATGCAGTAAAACAAAGCGTTTAGGGGGTGGGGATCAAAGGGCGGGGGGAATCGCAACCCCTCGCCCTTTTGGCGACTTCTTTGGTTACTTTCTTGTCGCAGCAAGAAAGTAACATAAAAAGTAAGTAAGTAAAGTTATTTTTATTCCAAGTTTATTAGTTAAAACCGTTCATAAAACGGGACGTCGAGGTAGGGGTTCCCCGAACCGCACGAAGTAAGGCTTGGGGGTTCTCGTGTGCGCCGTCCCCTACCAGTTAGAAGGGAAAGTATTTTTTTATTCCAATAATATTGGTGAAAACCGTATAAAATACGGGAGGAGCAAGCCCCTCCCCTACCAGTTAGGAGGAAAAGTAACTTTTATCCCAATATTGTTGGTGAAAACCGTATAAAATACGGGAGGAGCAAGCCCCTCCCCTACCAGTTAGGAGGGAAAGTAACTTTTATCCCAATATTGTTGGTGAAAATCGTTTGTTATTACGGGGCGTCGGGGACGTCGCCCCCTACCAGTTAAAAAGAAAAGTATTTTTTAACTAATATTATTGGTAAAAAATATACACACAAAAAAGAACCGCCAAAATTGACGGTTCTTTTAATTATGCTTATTATGTTCTAATTATAAATTAGAGACCTTTCTGCATTTCTGCAACTGCTTCAAGAACAGCATCTGCCATGTATTCAACCTGATCCTTATCAATACCGTAAAGGGGAAGGTGTGTAAATCTGTGATCGAATACTTCGTTTGCAACAGGGCAAGAAGCAGACATAGCATCTACATCGTATCCGAGCTGCTTGAGAATGTTAAATCTGTAAAGAGGTCCGAAGTGAGGAAGGTTTGTAACACCCTTTGCTTCGAGTTTCTTTCTGAGTACCTGTACGTCGCCACCTGCCAATTTGGGGTCGATCTGGAGCAAGTAGAGGTGGAATGTAGGCCGAACATCATCACCGCCGATATCCTGAGGAATGATAGCGGGATTGCCCTTAAATCTTTCAGTAAGGTATGCAGCATTTGCACGTCTTGTAGCGATGATCTCTTCGTTACGGTCAACCTGAAGCTTAAGACCGATAGCCTGAATTTCAGTTGTAGAGCTGTTCAATGCTACGAAAGGACCGTATTTACCGGGCATAGCATCAACGTTGTAGAACCAGTTGTCAATGGGTTTTGCACCAAAGTCAGATCCGAAGAATCTGCAACGGGGCATCAAAGGACGCATTTCTTCAACGTTTGTGCAAACGATACCACCTTCACCGAAGGATGTAACGTTCTTAACTTCATGGAATGAGAATGAACCGAAGTCACCGATCGTACCAATTCTCTTGCCTTTGTAGATAGCGCCGAATGCGTGAGCTGCGTCTTCAAGAACTACGATGTCCTTGTTGTATTCCTTTGTAACCTTCATGATTTCTTCCATGTTACAAGGATAACCACCGATATGTACCGGAACAACCATCTTTGTCTTGGGAGAAAGTTTCTTCTTGAGGTCTTCAGGGTCCATGTTGATTGTGTTGGGAGCTACGTCACAAATAACGATCTTAGCGCCAACAGAGATAGGATATGCCATTGTAGCGATGAATGTGATCGCAGGAACGATAACTTCGTCGCCGGGGCCAATGTTTGCATACTTGTAAGCAATTTCAAAACCTGCTGTTGCGTTTGTTACGAACAAAGAACCTGATGTGCCAAGATATTTGTCACATGTTTCTTCTGCTGCTGCAACGTGTACGTCAAGTGAGAGCTTACCGGGTGCACGTGATACTTTATCAAGGTCATAAACCTTTTCAGCAACTGCATTGAGAGCTGCGTCATAAGCTTCGCCCTGTCCCTGCATCATAAATTCAATAACCTTCATAAGGTCAGCTGCATTGTAGTTTTCACCTACTGCAGGCCACGGTACCTTTGTTTCACCAGTGTTATAACGGAAATCCGATGCTTTCTTTTTCATTTTCTAAAACTCCTTTTTCAAAAAGAATTAAAATTTATTTTTATTTAACTACATTATATCATTACAATTCTGCGTTGTCAATAAATTCTTCCCAAATATTTTGACCGTTGCCCCTTAAAATCCTTATTTACCGGCATTTCTATGTACAATACAAATACTCTCTGGACAAAACAACTGTCTGCTCATTTAAATAAGGCATTTTAAAACTCAAAAAAATAAAACATCGCTTTAAGCTTATGTCCTAAAGCTTCGGATCTATTATTCTTGTAATAATCATTTCAAAAGAGATTCAATGTCTTTATCGTGAAGCATTTCTGTTATTTATGCATTTTATAACAAACGCTTCCCAAATGTTACATACAACTGAAACAATTATATCCCCTTTTTTCAATCACATTGATTTTTGTTGCCTATCTATGTGATTATGTATCTTTTTCCCAATTTACATAAAACCTTGCAAAAGCGACAAAATCTTCGCATATTTTGTGCTAACATAACATTTGAAGAAAATCTGTATATAGGGGGGATAGTTATAGAAAGAGTCATATACGGAGACATACTTATGGTCATAAATTTCAGCATGGACTTTCTGTCGCTTTACATAACTTCAAAACTTTTACACATAAAGCCAAGCCAATTTAAACTTACCCTTTCGGCAGTTACGGGCGCATTATACGCGCTATTAATACTATTCTTCAATCCAAATGCATCCGTAAATTTTATATTCAGTATCATTACTGCATTTTTGCTGTCATTTATAGCGTTCGGCAAACAAACGACAAAAAACATAATAAAAAACACGTGTGTATTTTTTGTAGTCAATTTTGCTTTAGGAGGAGGAATAACGGCAATATGCAACACACTTAATATATGGAAAAACAGCAGAAATATTATGATAAACGGCACCTTCGACGTGCTTTACGGAGATCTACCGTTTGGTCTCCTGATCTTTCTCGCAATCCTTTGCGGTGCCTTTTCATTTTTATCGGGAAAGATCATAAGAAAAAAGAACACCCAAAAAGACTGTGAACTGACAATAACGTTAAACAAGCAGTCCGTAACACTTAAAGGTCTTATAGACTCGGGAAACCTATTGAAAGAACCGATAAGCGGTAAACCCGTTATAATAGCGACCTTTAACAGCCTTCGGAAAATAATCCCTCCCGAACTGTTTGATTTATTAAAAAACAAAACTCCCAACATTCCGTACAACTGCCAAGCCGTATCAAGAATAAGAATAATTCCAACCTCTACGGTAAACGATAAAGGTGTATTGTTAGGCATTTTCCCCGACAGTGTTACACTGGACAAAAAGAATGTGGACGTGTATATAGCAATAACAAACGACAAAGACAGTTTCGGAGAATTTTCCGCCATTGTCCCAAACGAAATTTTTTAATGTAAAAAGGTGGATATATGTTTAAATTTATATTTTTTCTTATAAAAAAAGCAAAAAAATTATTGTTGCGCCAAGAAGAAGGGATCTACTATATAAACGGTCCCGAAACACTTCCCCCTCCGTTAAACGCAGAAGAAGAGTCGGAGTGTTTAAAAAAACTCGAATTTAACGACCTAAATGCAAAAAACACCCTTGTAGAACACAATTTAAGACTGGTCGTTTATATAGCCAAAAAATTCGAAAACACAGGAGTAGGTATCGAAGACCTTATTTCCATAGGAACGATAGGACTAATAAAAGGTATAAACACGTTTAACCCGCATAAAAACATTAAACTTGCAACCTACGCATCTCGTTGTATTGAAAACGAAATACTTATGTACATAAGAAAATGCAGCAACCAAAAATGCGAGATATCGATAGACGAACCCATAAACGTCGATTGGGATGGAAACGAGTTACTTTTATCCGACATTCTCGGAAGCGACGGAGACTCGGTATACAGCGACCTTGAATCAGACGAGGACAGAAAAATAGTCAACAAGGCGATAAACGAGTTAAACGAAAGAGACAAACTCATAATCACACTTCGCTTCGGTCTTTCAAACGGCAAAGAAAAAACGCAAAAAGAAGTTGCCGATATGCTTGGTATTTCGCAATCATACATTTCCCGTCTTGAAAAACGAATAATTGCAAAACTTAAACACGATATCGGCAACATAATATAACTTTTGTCTACTGTTTATCTAAAGTATTCAAATATTTCTTCCGCCCATTCGAGCAAACGAAATCTTATCACATATTTCGGCGTTTCAGAGTCGGTAAGCACTTTTATTTGATTTGGTGTAAATCCGGTTTGCACAAATTCCTCTTCCGCCTTTGATGCTTCTACACAGAGCGGAGGAAAAAGAACGCACCACCAATTTTGCCCCTTACTTTCCCCTATATTAACTTTTAAAGACGTATACCTTCCCGCAGGAAGACGCACCTCTTCATACTGTCTTTCCGGATAATATTCTTTGTCTAACGTAACGTTAACGGTATAATCATACCCCTCTTTTTTAATAACTTCTTCGGCTGCCTCTTTAAAAGTATCAAGATTTTTTAAATACGTTTCATAAGCCTCTGAAAATTCATAACACCCCTCTGCCAAACCGTCAGCCTTTTCAACTACGGCATCTCTCACAAGCAACTTTAAAGCTTGGTCACTTTCGCTGTCGGAGTTTGCAAGTACGTGCAGACGCAGCGTGTTATCGTATATTTCCCCCTCTCCTCTTACGGGTAAGATCGGCATCAGAAGCATAAGTAAGACAACGCAAATAGAAAATGTAACTTTAAATCTTAACTTGTTTTTTTGTTTGTTTTCTAAGTTTTTATTCATAATTTTTCACCTCGATATGATTATGGACCGAGAAAAACATTTTTATTCAGTTATTTTTTTCATGATCTGATTATTTTTCTTTCAATTGATTATAATCTTGTTTGTTGAAAAGATTTTTCATTCAGAAAGGTGATAAATATGTATACGGGCACACAAAAGAAAGCGATAGTTTTGAAAAACACACAAAATTGCATTTTCGAGGAAGCGTATTTTATTTTAAAAGACGATCTATCCAACATCAAAGAATCGGAAATGGTAAAAGAAGCAAACAAAATATTGAAAAACAATATAATCGGCGGATATTTTTTTGACAAGTCTGATAATACTGCGCCAAAAAGAAAATTTGACGGTATTTTATACTTCCTTTCGGGAGGAATGGTATCGTTTATCTTGTGCACCGTATTATTCCTTTTTATTAAATAAGATCTGTTTTTTCGTTCCATTCATATTCTATTCATAAATATTTGTTATAATAGGCGCGACAAATATTGTACGTTTTAAAAAAAGTAAGAATAAAAGTCTCATTTTTTATTTTATGAAAAAGACAACGCCGACCGCCTGGCACGACTTTTTATTCTTACAATACATAAAAAACAAAGCGTGTTTTTTTACATGCTTTGTCTTTTCGTTTTGTTTTTTTATTTTTATTAAGAAAGGACTATTTATGCCAAAAAAGAATAATGCCAAACTCCGTATTATCAGTCTCGGAGGTTTAAATGAAGTCGGAAAAAACATAACCGTACTGGAATATCAGGACGATATAATCATCGTTGACTGCGGTCTCGGTTTCCCCGACAACGAAATGTTGGGGGTTGACCTCGTTATTCCCGACATTTCATATCTTGAAAAAAACAGTTCAAAGATCAAAGGACTGTTTTTAACGCACGGTCACGAAGACCATATAGGCGCCATTCCTTACATTTTGCGCTCGATAAATCCCACCATCTACGGAACGAAACTTACTCTCGGCATTCTTGAAAACAAGCTCTCCGAGCACGTTCTTGATTATGAACCCAACCTTGTTTGCGTAAATTCGGGAGATACGGTAAAAGCCGGTTGCTTTTGCGTTGAATTTATTCACGTTAACCACTCAATAGCCGACGCTTGCTGTCTTGCTATTAAAACTCCTTTGGGTATGGTTATACATTCGGGCGACTTTAAACTTGATTTGACACCCGTTGACGGTGGAATGATGGATATAACAAGACTTGGTGAACTTGGCAAAAAAGGGGTTACCCTTCTTATGTGCGAGTCAACAAACGCAGAACATCCGGGATATACGATGTCCGAGAAGACCGTAGGTGCATCTTTGGAAAACATATTTATGCACCACACCGATAAAAGAATAGTAGTTGCAACCTTTTCATCGAACGTACACCGCGTTCAGCAGATAATCAACACGAGTGAAAAATACGGCCGCAAGGTCGCTATCCTCGGAAGAAGTATGCAAAATATTATAAGAGCCGCATACGAGCTTGGTTACGTGAATATCCCCGACGGAACTTTGATCGATATAAACGAAATAAAAAGATTTCGTCCCGACCAGCTTACTCTCATTACTACGGGAAGTCAGGGAGAACCCATGTCAGCTCTTTACAGAATGGCTTTTTCCGACCACGATAAAGTTACCCTTACTTCTTCGGACCTTGTAGTAATCAGCGCGCACCCAATTCCCGGTAATGAGAAACTCGTAAACAAGATCATAAACGAACTTATGAAAAAAGGCGTTTCGGTGTTTAAGGACAATCTCGTTGAAGTTCACGTATCGGGACACGGCTGTCAGGAAGAATTGAAGCTTATGCACGCTTTGACAAAGCCTAAATATTTTATTCCCATTCACGGAGAAACCAGACACCTTATGCAACACAGAGAACTTGCTCTGCAGATGGGTATGTCGCCTGAAAATATTATCGTAGGCGATATAGGTAAAGTAATCGAAATTGACAAAAAAGGTATCCGTTTTAACGGCACCGTACCTTCTGGAAGAATACTCGTTGACGGCTACGGCGTCGGCGACGTAGGTAACATCGTTCTTCGCGACAGACGCCACTTGGCGCTCGACGGACTTATCGTTGTCGTTGCCACCGTTGATATCGAAGAAAGAGCCATTATTTCCGGACCCGATATTATATCTCGCGGTTTCGTCTACGTCAGAGAATCGGAAGAATTGCTTGATACAGTTAAGGATATTGCATCAGATGCACTCTGGGACTGCCTCGAAGACAATATTACCGATTGGACACAGATGAAAACACGCGTAAAAGACAGTGTTAGCAGATATCTCGTTGAAAAAACCAACAGAAAACCTATGATTCTCCCCCTTATTATGAATGTATAACCTTTTAACATAACCAAAAATATCATTTTTTAGCAAAAAAATAAAAAATACTATTGCAATTGGTTGTTTTTTGTGTTATTATATTCGTACTGTCTAAAAATATGTATAAATTTGATTTAGCATTTCGGAGGTTATATAAATGAACGCATTAGATTACGTATTGGGTGGTATACTTATAGTTGCTGCCATCTTCCTTGTTATTGCCGTACTTATGCAGGAAGGCAAGTCAAAGGGTATGGGCGCTGTAGGCGGCGGCTCTTCAGATACATTCTTTGGCAAGACAAAAGGAAAGGGTTGGGACAAGACACTTTCAAAACTTACAACTATCATCGGTGTATTTTTCGTTGTAATCGTTTTGGTAATATACATTAAACAAGCTGACCTTGACAAGCAGAGTGACGACTTCTTTGATCAGAACAAAGACTCTATCACAGAAGCAACAACAGTAGCTGATAATACGACAGCTTCTCCCGAAAGTACAACGGTAGCTGACGAAACAACAACTGCTCCCGAGAGCACAACGGTAGCTGACCAAACAACAGCTGCTCCCCAGGAATAAGCAATTAACATATCCGCCTTAAACTTTTAAGGCGGATTTTTATTTTCAAATTTTTATGGAGATTTTAATGGAACTATTCGAAAAAATAAAAGATTATTTAGAGTCGGAAGATATGTCGTATCAACCGCACGAACTTTATACTTTAATTTGCGGAGACTCCCTCGACGAATACGATGCCTTTTATAAGGCATTAGGCGCACTTGAAAAATCAGGAGATCTCGTTTACACAAAAAAAGGTAAAATAATGTCGGTAAAGTATTCGGACATTATCAAAGGAACGTTCAGGGCCTCTGCCAGAGGTTTCGGCTTTGTTACTCCCGAAGGGGCAGTCACCAAAGAAAGAGATATTTATATCTCAAGAGACAACACCTTTGATGCTATTGACGGAGACTTGGTTCTCGTCAGCAAGACAAGACAGAAAAACAGAATTACCAACGCACTCAGTGATGAGGGCAAGATCATAAAGATCGTCAGTCACAAAACAAAAAGCGTTACCGGCACTCTGCTGATCTCAAGAGGCAAGAAAAGGACACGCCCTTTCTTCTATTTAGTGCCCGACAATAAAAAGTTTAACTTTGATATAATGATCGATGCTGACTGTATCAGTGATGCCGACGTAGGTGATAAAGTTGAAGTTGAAATAACAAAATACCCAACTTCCCGTACTTTTGCCAAAGGAAAAGTAACTCAGGTATTCGGAGAAAGCGACTCGCTTTTGGCTAACTACAATGCGGTTTTGCACTATCACAACATAAAAACACTCTTCCCCAAAAAAGTGCTCGACGATGCTGATAAATTGGCTATGACCGATGTAGTTCCGACAGACAGACTTGACTTAAGAGATAAGGTAATATTCACTATAGACAGCAAAGATGCAAAAGACCTTGACGATGCTATATCCGTTGAAAAAACAGAAGACAGTTATATTTTAGGCGTTCATATTGCCGACGTATCACACTACGTTACAGAGCAGTCCGATCTCGATAAAGAGGCATTTACAAGGGGAACAAGCGTATATTTTGCCGACAAAGTAGTACCCATGTTGCCTAAAAGCCTTTCAAACGGCATCTGTTCACTTAATTCAGGTATTGACAGATACACGCTTTCTGCATTCGTTACACTTGATAAGAACGGAGAGATAATTGACGTCGATATAAAAGAAAGTATTATAAATTCAAAAGTAAGGGGAGTTTATTCGGAGTTAAACGACGTTATCGAAAACGGAGATAAGTCCGAATACTACCAAAAATACCATTTCCTTTTAGATGACACTCTACCCTTAATGCTCGAACTGTACCGTATTCTTGAGAAGAAGAGTGCAAAAAGAGGCGCTTTGGATATTGAAACTTCGGAAGCTAAAATAATCGTTAACGAATATAACGAGCCCGAAGATATTATAAAAGTAACCCGAGGCACAACAGAAATGCTTATCGAGCAGTTTATGCTTTGCGCAAACGAAGGCGTTGCAAACTGGCTCTCTTGGAGAGATATGCCCTGCGTATACCGTATCCACGAAGATCCCGATCCCGATAAAATAAAAGCATTTGACCTTTTTGCTCATAACCTTGGACTAAACACCTCTCCGCTTCACACAAAAACACTCCACCCGACAGCGTTACGAAAGGTGTTAAGCGAAGCTAAAGAAAAAAATATAGACAGCATACTGTCAAAAATATTACTTCGTTCGCTTATGAAAGCAAAGTACTCGTCAAGCTGTCAAAGACACTTTGGTCTGGGTATGGACAAATACTGCCACTTCACATCTCCCATAAGACGTTATCCCGACCTTTCTACGCACAGAATAATCAAAAAAGTATTAAAGGGCGAGATAAACGAAAAGAACGTAGGCAGATATATTGCTTTTGCAACCGAAAGCGCAATCAACTCGAGCGAAAACGAGATAAAAGCGCAAAACGCGGAAAGAGATATTGAGGACCTTTACAAATCCGTTTATATGCTTAATTTTATAGGTCACACCTTTGAAGGTGTTATAACAAGTGTTACCTCTTTCGGTTTCTTCGTTGAGCTTGACAACACCTGCGAAGGACTCGTCCCCATTTCATCTTTAGACGGTTACTACAACTTTGACGAGAGAAACTATACCTTGTCTTGTTCAGACAATATATTCTCGCTCGGTATGAAAGTTGAAGTTATGATAGAGGACGTTGATATCATAACCAGAAAAGTTGATATGAGGCTTGTATAAAACAACAAAATAACCTCTTTTGAAACACTTCAAAGAGGTTATTTTTTATTTTGCAAAATAAATGTCACCGCATTTTAAAGTTACGATCTTCCCTCCGCCGTGCCCGTGAAAAACGTATAATGCTCCGTCAGTAGGATCGTACCCCATCATAGCGTCACTTGCCGCCCTGTATGCCAATTCGGAGGCGTTAACTTCGGATAATTTCCCGTTTTTAACACACTCAAAAGAACCGCCCGAATATATGACCTGCAAAACCGAGTCGGGAAAACTTTTACTCCTCACACGGTTAATAACGACAGCGCCAACGGCGGTCATAGTTTGCAGATCCCCTCCTTTTGATTCGGCTTCGATAAGTCTTGCCAAAACGTCAAGCTCAAACTCGCTGTACGTGTATATATATAACCCCAATGCGTTTAAAGTGTCATTTTTACAAACTCCGTCAGCCACAAGTCCGTTATATTCCTGAAAACGTCTTACCGCATCCGCCGTATCAACGTCATATATCCCGTCACATTTGCCGTCGTAAAGTCCAAGTTCTTTTAACTTTTCCTGTACTTTTACTACCCTTTCGCCCTCAACACCTATTTTCAGTCTCGTCTCAACGGTCTCATTATAAAAAAACGTGTAAGCCCCCATTACGCACAACATAAAGACCGCCGTAATCAAACTCACCTTTACCCCGTAAAACAATTTTTTCATATATCATTCTCTTCCTCGTAAATTATATTTTTTATTAGTGTTTCTCTCTTTTCGTTATACATTCATTTTTTAAGACAATTTTTATTGATAAAGACAATCTAATTGTCGATACTTGTTCTCTTAACATAATAAGTATTCCAAGTATAAAAAGGAAAGTTTCGGGCATAACCATAAACATTTGTTATTAGCTACCAGTAAACAACTTTTACAAAAATCTTCTCCAGTGGGAGAAGGTGGCTCGGCGATATACTTATCACACCATTATATAAATCTTGTCGCCGAGACGGATAAGGTTGTTTCTTTTTATCAACAAACCATTTTAACAATGAGGCTGATGCTTTAGCCTACGAAGAGTTGGAAGTAGAAAAATACGTCTTTCTTGCCACGTTAGACACTCGTACAAGTACGATCTGCCAAAAGCTCGACAACGAGGTATTCCCTCTTGCTGAGCGTAAAGTAGGTGTAAACTACCCGCCTATGCACCCGAACTGTCGAAGCAAGACGAGGGCATATATGGGTGAGGAGATAGAAAAGACGCTAAAGCGACGCGCCAGAAACCCTATAACGGGTAAGACCGAAATTATAGACAATATCTCGTATAAGGACTGGTACGATAAGCAAGTCAAAAAATACGGAAAAAACGCTGTAGATAACACTTATAAAATGGTCAAGAACAAAGCAAACGATCAAAAACAATACGAAAAATATAAAGGTGTTATCGGTAGTAAAAATTTGCCAGATACTCTTGAAAAGTGGCAAGATTTGAAGTATAATAATATCGAGGAATACAACTTAACCAAGTATAATTACAAGTTGCGAAACGAGACGAAGTATAACCCCGAGAATATCGTTAATGATATTAGCGTAGCTCCCGAAAAATATACTAAGTATCTCTTTGACGGTAATAACGAAAAAGGGCTTATAAAGGGTAGACTTATTGACAAGGTTTTAGGTTTTAACAAAGACAATTATATGGACTTTGATAAACTGATAAAAGAGAATATAAGTAGCTTTCCGAAACGTTATAGGGGGGCAGATGAATACGGGGAAACATACGAGGTTAATATGGTGCTAAAAGGACTTAAAGACAGACAGGCTAAAGTTACTGTCGGCGTTAAGAAAACCGACGACAAATACAAATTAACAAGTGTATATATCGAAAAATTAAAGAGGGCTGATTTAAAATATGAAAAACACAAGAGAGATTGAAGAACTTGACAGAATAAAAACGAAAGACGGGCGCGTAGGTACTGTAATGCTTATTATGCGAGCGCCTAACGGTAAAGTTGGCTTATGCGTTGAGTTTGACGATAAAGCCCCAAAAACCGAAACCGTAGAACTGGTTGACGTATCGGAGATAATTTAAGACGCTGACTATAGCGTCTTTTATTTTACAAAAACATAATACAATGACTAAAGCATTTTGTAACCGACATTACTGTCGGTTGCAAGGTGCTTTTTTCATACATTTTTTAGCCGACGGGCGTAAACGGAAGAAAGGAGTTATCACAATGGAAGATAACAAAATGACTACTCAAACAGTGGACACAGCTAATACTGTTACAAACGAGGACAAAAACGCTGGAAAGACTTTCTCACAGGCTGATATGGACAATCTGGCCGGCAAAATTCGGGGCGAGGAAAAAGTCAAGCACGAACAAGCCATAAAGGACGCTGTAGCGCAGGCTATCGCAGAAGAACGCCGACAGTCTCAGCTTACATCGGAACAGAGAGAAATCGAGGCAAAAGCCAAACGTGATAAAGAGCTGAAAGAACGCGAGGACGCTATTACCCTCCGCGAAAGACGCTTGACAGCACAGGAAATGCTTAGCCGTAGAAATATCCCCATTGATTTAGTTGATTTTGTCGTAGACTTAGACGAAACCAAAACAAAGGAAAAACTATATTTTTATATACTATTTAAAAACAGCTAAGACAATTTATTTGTTGACACGCTTTTTGCTTTATGATAATATATAATTAATTATAAATATATAGAGGACAAGAGCAAATGAATAAGTTTGATTACAAAAAAATCGACTTTTCCAATATATCTTTGAAGTTAAAAAAGCTGATAATTATTATATGCTTGATAGCTGTATGCTTTTGTATAGTCTTTCTGGCAGTTAACGTTTACGTCGTAAAGTCGACCGAGAAACAGATCGTTACAGAAATAGACTCGCAATACGACTGCATAATCGTTTTGGGCGCGGGAGTGAGAAACAATTCCCCAAGTCCGATGCTTAAAGACAGGCTTGACTACGCTATTGACCTATACAAAAACAACAGATCGCCAAAAATACTTATGAGCGGAGATCACGGTCAAAAAGATTACGACGAAGTAAATATTATGAAAAGATACGCCATTGAAAACGGTGTAAAATCAGAAGACGTATTTATGGACCACGCAGGTTTTTCAACTTACGAAAGTATCTATCGCGCAAAAGAAATATTCGATGCGAAAAAGATAATAATAGTTACTCAAGACTACCACTTATTTAGGGCCCTTTACATAGCAAACAGCCTTAATTTAGATGCTGTCGGCATAGCATCCAACCCACGTGAATATTCAGGACAGGCTTTTAGAGACTTTAGAGAAATATTTGCAAGAAACAAAGATTTTCTATACTGCATATTTAAACCCGAACCCACTTATCTCGGAGACGTTATCCCGGTTAGCGGTAACGGGGATTTAACAAACGACTAACATAACCAGGTATATAAAAATGACAAACGAAAACAACTTTTCAAAAAAAATTAAAATCCATATTGTTTCTCTTATAAAAGATTTGACCGATACGGATAACGAAAACAATACCGAATACGACGAACATATTGAATTTTCAAAACAAGGAACGCTTACCGTTAAGGGTAACGTTTATGAAATAACTTACAACGAAAATGAAGATCTGGGTATGTCAGATATTGAATCGACGTTAAGATTTAAAAAAGACAGACCTACTATGATCAATCTTATAAGAAGGGGATCAGCACCCGCCTCTTTGATGTTTGATACGGAATATCCTCGCAGAAGCGGTACTTACTGTCTCGGAAATATTCCCTTTTCATTTATCATCTGCACAAATGACGTAATAAATACCTGCAGTGAACATTCAGGTAAAATAGTACTCGATTACGAAATTGAAATACACGAAAACACAACGGAACATAACGTATTTACACTCGAATACAAAGAATAGAGGTTTTTCGTATGACGCCAAACGACTTCGGAAAATTACTGAAGAATGATCTTCACGGCATCTTCCTTTTTTGCGGCGAAGAGCTGTATTTAAAACAACATTATATAAAACTTGCAAGACAAAAAGCTTCATCTGACAACACGAATATATATTCTCTGTCGGGCGAGGGGTTGTCTTTATCCGACGTTTGCCGTATGATAATGGATACGGCGTCTATGCCCTCTATGGATATGAGCAAAAGATTTATTCACGTATATCAAATATGTTGGGAAAAAATCAAGGAAGATGATTATGCTTTCTTCGAAGATTGCGCGAATGAACTTAAAGATTATACCGACGTTGTTATAATAATAGACACGCTTCCGCAGAATTTCGATGCGGGCAGCGAAAAGAAACCGTCTAAATTGTTTACAAAGATCAACAAGTTTATTCCCTGCGTATTTTTCGCAAAGGAAACACCTGCACGTCTTGCCGTATGGGTACAAAAGCACTTTGCGGCAAACAAAATATCAGCAGATATTGACGTATGTAACGCCCTTATAAATTACTGCGGCAGAGATATGTTTACTTTAAATAACGAAGTAACAAAACTCAGCGCATACCTTTTGCAAAACAACAGAAACAAAGTTGCGGAAGAAGATATCCGTAACGTTTCTTCAATAACAAACGAGATCAACACGTTTGACTTTACAAATGCCATTCTGGATAATCAGTTAGAGAGAGCATTCAGTATAATGTCAGATATGAAGCTTCACAAAGAAAAGCCTGAACTTATCTTAGGAAGCATTATGAAAGTATATTCCGATCTTTACACAGTTAAGATCATGCTTGAAAACGGACTGATGCTGAACGAAATATCATCAAAGACGAAACTGCACGAATACAGAGCAAAGATCTACATTCAAAGAGCAAACGCTTTAAGCAGAAAAGGTCTTGAAAAAGCATTATCCCTCTGCCACGAAGCAGATCTGAAGATCAAGTCCTTCAGTTTTGACAGCTATAATGTTCTTGATATACTTCTTATCAAACTCTCAATGACAGGACGGTTAAAATGAATAAGATCAAGATAGATATACCCATAATCGTTGAGGGAAAATACGACGAAATAAAGCTTCAGTCGATAATTGACGGTCAGATAATACGCGTTGACGGTTTTTCTTTCTTTTCATCAAAGGAAAACCAAAACTACGTGAGAAAAGTTGCCCAAAAACACGGAGTTATCGTATTGACAGACAGCGACGGTGCAGGACTGGTTATTAGAAACCACATAAAATCAATTGTCCCGAAAGATAAAATTTATCACATTTACACTCCCCAAATAAAAGGTAAAGAAAAAAGAAAAAGCGCCCCCTCCAAAGAAGGATTTTTGGGAGTTGAGGGCCAGTCGGTTGAAGTTTTACAAAACCTCTTTTTACCCTTTATTTCAAGCTCAACCAAACAAAACACAAAAAAGGTTACAAAGCTTGACTTTTTTGAGGACGGTATCAGTGGAAGTATAAACAGCAAAGAAAAAAGGGATTGGCTGAAAAAGCGACTTGATCTCCCTATGAATATTTCTTCAAACGCTTTGCTTAATTCGGTAAATCTACTTCTCTCTTACGAAGAATACAAAGCGATAATCAAAGAAAGCGAAAACGTATAATGGTTTGTAAAATAAAAGAACTTTTTAAAACACACAGAGAGATCATAAGTTATATTATCTTCGGCGCTCTCACGACGTTTGTTGACTTTGCAACTTATATTGCTCTGACAAGATTTTTATCACTAAACGAAGATCTGTCAAACGTAATTTCCCAGGCTGTTGCAATAATATTTGCTTTTATCGTAAACAAGATATTTGTTTTTGAAGATAGAGAAAACAACCTTAAAGCCGTTATATACCAATTTGCAAAGTTTACGTCTCTCCGTTTAACGACACTTTTCTTGAACAGTGCTTTATTCTTCGTTATGACGGAACTTATAAATATTAACGATATCGTAACGAAGGCTTTGGTATCGGTAGTCGTAATTATTCTTAACTATATTTTCAGTAAACTGTTGGTTTTTAAAAGAACAAAGGAGTAAGTCTTTTATGGAAAACGTATATGAAAAACTTTTAAGTTGCTATAATCAAGTTAGAGAAAAAGTTGATTTTGTGCCTAAGGTTGCGCTTGTCTTGGGTTCGGGACTCGGCTCATTCGGAGACTGCATAAAAATTGTTGATACGGTTGATTATTCGTCTATTAAAGGCTTCCCTATATCTACGGTCAGCGGTCATATCGGCAGATTTTTGTTTGGTTATATAGAAAACGTACCCGTCGTAGCTATGCAGGGCAGAATACACTATTACGAAGGCTACAAAATGACCGACGTAGTTTTACCCGTAAGGCTTATGTGTATGCTCGGCGCAGAAAAGGTTATTTTAACAAACGCTGCAGGTGGAATTAATACGTCTTTTTCACCCGGAACTCTTATGGCGATTACAGACCATATAACGTCATTCGTTCCCTCTCCGCTTATAGGTCCTAATATAGATGAACTGGGAGTTCGTTTTCCCGATATGACGTGCGTTTACGATAAAGACCTTATTGATATATTAAACAAAACGGCAGAACAGCAAAATATTCCTCTCAGAAAAGGAATTTATATTCAGTTTACAGGTCCTTCTTACGAAACACCCGCAGAAATAAATGCAGCCAGAATACTAGGCGCCGACGCCGTCGGTATGAGCACCGCCGTTGAAGCTATGGCGATAAGACACATGGGTAAAAAAGTGTGCGCTGTAAGCTGTATATCCAATATGGCAGCAGGTTTAAACAAAGCCCCCTTAACCCACGAGGAAGTAAAAGAGACTGCCGACAGAGTTGCAGACCAATTCCAAAAGCTTATATACAACACCATTATTAATTTTGGAAAAGAATAATATTATGAAAAAACACGTTGACATATATACAGACGGCGCTTGTAAAGGTAACCCCGGCCCGGGAGGATACGGAGCCGTACTTATCTACAATAACAATAAGAAATATTTAAAATGCGGTTATTTTAACACCACGAACAACCGTATGGAATTGACTGCCGCTATTACTTCGCTTGAAGCGCTGAAAGAAAGCTGTGAAGTTACCCTATATTCCGACTCAAAATACCTGATAGACGGAATGACTAAGGGATGGGCAGAATCTTGGCAGAAAAACAACTGGAGAAAAAGCGATAAAAAGAAAGCGTTAAACGTTGATTTGTGGGAAAAGATGTTAAACCTTAACGTAAAACACGATATTACGTTCGTTTGGGTAAAGGGGCACAACGGCCACGAATATAACGAGCTTTGCGATAAAATGGCGGTAGAAGCGGCGGAAAACCCGACCGAATACGACAACTACGAGGAATAATTTTATGAAAATTCTTGTTGGAATAAGCGGGGGAGCTGACAGCGCCTACACCGCTTATAAACTTAAACAAATTGGGCATACGGTTGAAGGTATCGTTCTTGAAATGCACGACTATACCGATATATCTTCTGCACAAAAATGCGCAGATCTTCTTGGAATAAAGCTTCACAAAGTCGATTGCAGAAAAGATTTTAAGGATCACGTTATCAGCAACTTCGTATCGGAATATTCATCGGGACATACACCAAACCCGTGTACCGTTTGCAACAGATACGTCAAAATTGCAAAGATATGCGAATTTGCAATTGAAAACGGTTTTGACAAAGCGGCAACGGGGCACTATGCAAATATTCATTACGATGAAAATACAAACAGGTACTCCATTGAAAAAGGAGCAGACTTAAAAAAAGACCAAAGCTATATGCTCTGGCACCTTACCCAAGACCAACTGAAAATCCTCTACTTCCCTCTTGCCGATATTACAAAGGCAGAGATAAAAAACGAGCTTTTGAACACAAATTTGGCATACCTTGCCGATGCTAAGGAAAGTCAGGAGATTTGCTTTATCCCCGATAACGATTACGCAAAATACATAGAAAATATAAAAGGCAGTTTTCCCGAAGGTGATTTTATAAACTCCGACGGAAAGGTTATAGGAAAACACAAAGGTATTATCCACTACACCATAGGTCAAAGAAAGGGACTGGGTATAAGTCTCGGCGCACCTGCGTATATCACCAAAATAGATCCTCAAAACAACACGGTTACCGTAGAAAAAATGAGCGATGTCAAAGGAAACACACTTAGAGCCACATCCCTTAACTGCCAATCGATTGAACTTGAAGAAAACAAAACTTATAAATTTCACGTAAAGATAAGATATGCCGCACCACCTATCGAAGCTTCTGTTACGGTAAAAGACGGCGTGGCAACGTCAGAATTCTTACAACCCGTAAGGGCAATCACCCCCGGCCAAAGCGCCGTTTTCTACGACGGAAACAAAATCGCTTTCGGCGGAGTAATCATATAGCTTGACAAGAAAGGAACAACATTATGTCAAATCAGGAAAAAATAAGCCGTGAATTGTATTTAAAGTTTGAATTGTGTTCTTTCAGAGAGCTTGAAGAACTGCTTCTCAATTCTCATTCACACGAAGAAAAGGCGTTTTACCGTTCTCTTCTTAACCTAAAACTTCAAATCGCACAAGAACGCGTTGTAGGAGAACAGTTGTTATGAAAATATATACTATTATTGCAGGCGCTAACGGCGTTGGAAAAACTTCACTTTATCATATTTTAAAAAGCTATGATGATTTGGGAGAAAGAATAAATACAGACGAAATAGTTTCTTCAAAGGGTAGCTGGAAAGATAAACTTCTTCAGCTGAAAGCAGGAAGAACGGCTATGTCTTTGCTTAATCAATATATCTCAAACGAGGTTACTTTCCATCAGGAAACCACCCTTCCCGGCAACGTCATTCTTAAACAAATAAAAAAGGCAAAGGCAAAGGGCTTTCAGATAAGACTTTATTACATCGGTGTTGAAAGCGTTGACGTTTCACTTATGCGTGTTGCCAAAAGAGTTACCAAAGGCGGTCACGGCATTGACGAGGATACCATTCGCAAAAGATTTGAAGCTATGCCTGAACAGCTTAAAAACATTCTTCCTTTATGCGATACCGCGTCTTTTTATGACAACACCGTAAGATTTCGCCGTCTTGCCTTGACCAAAGGCGACGTTATATTTGACAGTGATATGGATCTGCCCTTATGGTTTAATTCCCTCGCAGAAAAAGGTATAATAAAGTATAATAAATAATATGGATAAATGTAATCTCTGCCCGAGAAAATGCAATATAAGCAGAAAAGAAAACATAGGCTTCTGTCTCTGCAAAGATAAGACGGTCGTATCTAAATATATGCTTCACCGTTGGGAAGAGCCGTCTGTTAGCGGAACAATGGGAAGCGGAGCTGTCTTTTTCTCGGGTTGCACTTTGAAATGCGTATACTGCCAAAACCAAAAAATAAGCCGTTACCCGACAGGGCAGGAATTAGACGAAAGACAGCTTGCCGACATCTTTTTAAAACTCCAAGACGAAGGCGCTCATAATATTAATCTTATAACCCCAACCCACTTTGCAAATAATATAATTAAAGCTCTTGATATAGCAAAACCAAAGTTAAGTATTCCGATAGTGTACAACACAAGCGGATACGAAACTGTTGAATCTTTAAAAATGCTTTCGGGTTATATTGACGTATACTTACCCGATTTCAAGTATTACGATAAAGATATTTCACAAAAATATTCAAAAGCTCCCGATTATTTTGATATTGCTATTGAAGGCATAAAAGAAATGTATGAGCAGGTTGGAGAATATAAAGAGAACGAAAAAGGTTTGGTCGAAAAAGGTCTCATTATACGTCACCTCGTTTTGCCTAAATGTCGGTTCGATTCTGAGAAAATTTTGAAAGAAATAAAAAAAGTTCTCCCGATCGAAAACATAAGACTTAGCCTTATGAGTCAGTTTACTCCCGATTTCGTACCCGAAGACTATAAAGAACTGTCAAGAAAAATTACCTCTTTTGAGTATAATTACGTTCTTGATAAGGCGATCGAAATGGGATACTTAGGATTCTTCCAACAAAGAGATTCTGCTACGGCAATCTATACACCGGATTTCTAAAAAACAAAATGCCCGACCTTTTTTAAAAAGTCGGGCAATCATATTTTTTTAAAACTTATCAATAAAGGGGATACTTCTTGCAGAGCTTATCTACTTCTGCGCGAATAAAATCTGCTTGATTGTCAAAATCGGAAGCCGCAAGTTTGATAAGCTTACCAATAGTAACCATATCCTCTTCCTTCATACCTCTCGTTGTAACGGCAGGTGTTCCTATTCTTACGCCGCTTGTAACGAACGGACTCTGAGGATCGTTAGGTATAGCGTTTTTGTTAAGGGTAATATTAACCTCGTCAAGCTTGTTTTCAAGCTCTTTTCCGGTAATGTTGAAGTTACGGAGGTCAACAAGCATTAAATGGTTGTCCGTTCCGCCCGAAACAAGATCAAATCCCTCTTCAACAAGCGTTTTCGCCAATACGTCTGCATTTTTTATAACCTGTTTTTGATATTCCTTAAATTCAGGTTTTAACGCCTCTCCGAAACATACGGCTTTAGCAGAAATGGTATGCATAAGAGGACCGCCCTGCATTCCGGGGAATATACCCTTGTCAATTTTCTTTGCAAGTTCTTCTTTGCAAAGGATAAGACCGCCTCTTGGGCCGCGAAGAGTCTTGTGTGTCGTCGTTGTAACAACGTCAGCATAAGGTACGGGGCTCGGATGAAGTCCTGCCGCAACAAGACCTGCTATGTGAGCCATATCAACCATAAGATATGCTGAGCACTTCTTTGCGATTTCAGCAAATCTCTCAAAATCAATAACTCTGGGATATGCAGAAGCACCTGCTACTATAAGCTTGGGTTTGTGCTGGAGAGCTAATTCTTCAACTTTATCGTAATCTATTCTGTGTGTTACGTCATCAATTCCGTAAGGAACAAAATTGTATATAAGTCCGCTCATATTAACCGGACTGCCGTGAGTTAAGTGACCACCGCAAGCAAGGCTCATGCCAAGTACTGTATCTCCCGGCTGAATAAGGGCAATATAAACTGCTGCATTTGCCTGTGCTCCGCTGTGAGGCTGAACGTTTGCGTGTTCTGCTCCAAATAATTTCTTCGCTCTTTCTATTGCAATTCTTTCGGTTACGTCAACGCACTGGCATCCGCCGTAGTATCTTTTCCCAGGATATCCTTCGGCATACTTATTCGTAAGCACCGTTCCCATAGCGCTCATAACGGCTTCGGATACAATATTTTCCGATGCTATAAGTTCAATTCCGTTCTTCTGACGGTTAAGTTCTTGTTCGATCGCATCAGCTACTTCTTTATCATACTGCGCAAGATAATCAAGATTTTCTTTAATCATCGTTTAACAATCCTTTCAATCTCTTATACTTGTATTATTATACAATGATATATGATTTTTTTCAACAATTATTTTTAAAGATATAAAATTATATTTATTTTTTTGTAAAGAAAGTTTACATAAAGCGAAAAGTGTGATATACTATACTTACATAGTAAACTCTAGGAGGTTAAGAAAATGATTGAAAAAAGAAATTCATACGATACAAACGACGTTATAGCATTAGCCGTAAAAATTCTTATGGCATTGGTAGCCCTTGTTGCCGTTGTCTACTCAGGAATTAAGATTTTTGAAATGATCAAATTCAGACGCGAATGCAAGTTCTGCGATTGCTGCTGCGATGATGATTATTATGATGACGACTTTGATTGCGAATGCGATTGCGATTGCTGCGACGACAAAGATTTTGCCGAAAAGGTTGCTGAAGTAACAGAAAACGAGATCAACCCCCAGGAAGCATAATTATTCTAATGCCCGTTAATTTTAACGGGCATTTCTTTTTTGCTATTTTTTAGCTTTGTTTGATGAAATATGTCTTGTTAAATAATAAAAAGTATGATAAAATAACGGTATTAGGATTAATGAGAGGTTATATTTGATGAAACATCTTCTTTTACCCGACTACGATTTTGATACATATAAAGGGGTAACTCCCGAATTTTTAAAAAGTATTGGAAAGACCTGCGTTCTTTGCGATATCGACAACACGCTCGTTCCTTACGACGTACCCCTGCCAACCAAAGAAGTTGTGTTGTGGGCAAAATCTTTAACAGATAACGGAATAAAACTTATACTTGTATCCAACAATGAAAAAGAGAGGGTTGAAAAATTTAATGAATCTCTTTCTCTGCCCTATCTGTACAAATCGGGAAAACCGTCAAGAAAAACCGTTAAAAATGCTATGAAGAAACTTGATGATGACAAGAAAAACGCCATTATGCTCGGAGACCAGCTTTTGACCGACGTCATAACCGCAAGAGTGTCGGGAATAACGGCTGTATGGGTACCTACGATCAAAAAAGTTGAGACACCTTTCTTCAGATTTAAGTCTGCTATCGAAAAACCGTTTATAAAATATTACTACAACAAAAAACAAAGGAAAGATAAAATATGAGCGCATTATTCGGCCCCGGCGGAAACTCCCTTTCGTTTTACGCATCGGGTAAAAAAAGTACACTTGAAGCACCTAAATGGGTAAAAGATTTCGGTCTCGACTGTTATGAATACCAAGCAGGTAAAGGACTGTTCGGCAGTGATGAAACTTTTAAGAAAATAGGCGAAGAAGCTGTAAAAAATAACATTCGTATGTCTCTACACGCGCCCTACTATATTTCTCTTTCGGGTATTGAAACAGAAAAAAGACTTAAAAGTATTGACTATATAACCAAAAGCGTTAAGGCGGCAGAGCTTATGAACGCTGAACTCATCGTTATCCACACGGGCAGCGCATCAAAAATAACCAGAGAAGAAGCTGTAGATCTTGCAAAAGACACTATGACAAAAGCTCTTGATGCCGTCGGTGATACAAAGGTAACTTTAGCTCTCGAAACTATGGGTAAACTAAACCAACTAGGTACGCTTGACGAGGTGCTTGATATTTGTTCAATTGACAAAAGACTTTGTCCCGTTGTTGACTTCGGTCACCTAAACGCAAGAAATATAGGTAATCTATTTGCAAACACAGACGATTACAGAAGAGTTTTTGACACTATCGCAAACAAACTCGGTGATAAATATGCAGATACTCTGCACTGCCATTTTTCAAAAATTGAATACACCACCTCCGGCGAGAAAAAACATCTCACCTTTGAAGACACTATGTTCGGCCCCCCCTTTGAACCCCTTATGGAAGCTATCGTAAAAGAAAACGTGTCTCCCAGAATTATCTGTGAATCTGACGGCACTATGGCAGAAGACGCTTTGAATATGAAAACGTATTATAGATCACTTATAAATTAAAGCTAATTGTGTACAAATAATTAATCTTTGCATTTATTATTGCTTTTTAATTTCTTTGTGTTATAATATGTATGATAATTTTAAAAAAAGAGAGGTAAAAACGTTGGACGATTCGCCCATACCGCGATGTATATTCAGAAAGACTATATTGTTTGTTTGCATTATTTTGGCGGTTTTTATTATCTTGCAAATAAACGTAAGTACATACGCAGATATTAAGGATACTAACTGTTTTTGCATAAACTCTTGTATAGACTTTGAAAATATAGGCATAGCTTTTAAAGACGGAATAGTTATACTTCCTCTTTGTCGTTATGCCTTTTTTGCGTTGAAAAAAAGAATGAGAAAATTTGAAATTAAGATCATCAATCCCCCTTCTTGCAGATACGCAAAAATTTTAAACTGTTGATATATTGACCTTTATCTTTTATATACAGTACAGAAAACACAGATCAGAGGAGAAAAAATATACTATGAACATATTACCGCAATTGTTTTTACAACTTTTGCTTATACTTTTAAACGCATTTTTTGCCGCAACAGAAATAGCCTTTGTATCCCTTAACGAAAACAAGCTTAAATACCAGGCTGAAGACGGGGACAAAAAGGCAGGTAAGATATTAAAAATGGTGCAAGAACCTACCGGATTTCTTTCTACCATTCAAATAGGAATTACATTAGCCGGATTTTTAGGATCAGCTTTTGCGGCTGACAGCTTTTCGGACGGTCTTGTAAATTGGTTGATCAAAACTTTTAATTTTCAAGAATCGGCAAGGGCTTCGCTTGATGCTGTTGCCGTTATCGTTATAACCCTCATTCTTTCATATTTTACTCTTGTTTTGGGTGAACTTGTTCCAAAAAGAGTTGCTATGAAAAATCCCGAAAAATTTGCCCGTGCGGTTTGCAAATTCATTTCATTCCTTGCAAAAGCATTAAAACCTATCGTATGGTTTATGACAAAATCAACAAATTTAGTTCTCATCCTTTGCGGAATAAACCCTAAGGAAGAAGAGGAAACCGTTTCCGAAGACGATATAAGACTTATGATAGATATCGGTGAAGAAAAAGGCTCGATTGACTCCGACGAAAAAGAGATGATCGAAAATATATTCGAGTTTGGCGACACTTCAATAAGCGAAGTTATGATCCACCGCACGTCAGTTTCTTTTATTGATATTTCAAGTTCCGACGATGAGATCATGGAAATAATCAAAAGTACCGGTTATTCACGTTTCCCCGTATTTGAAGATAACGTAGATAATATCGTAGGTATCCTTATAACCAGAAATTACCTGATGAAGAGAATGGAAGAGGGTTCATCTGACTTGAAAACTCTTTTACAACCTGCAAAATTCGTTCACGAATCTGTACGCGCCGACGTTTTATTTAAAGATATGCAAAAGTCACACGTTCAAATGTGCATAGTTGTTGACGAGTTCGGCGGCACTTCGGGAATTATTACCCTCGAAGACCTGCTTGAAGAAATAGTCGGAAACATATACGACGAGGACGACGAGCAGAACAAACCCGATATTGTAAAACTTGAAGATAATCTTTGGAGAATTGCGGGAAGTACGCAGCTTGATGATATAAGTGAAACTTTAGATATTGAGATAGATTATGAAACCGAGGATTACAAAACCTTGGGCGGACTTATATTCTCCGAGATACCCTCGATCCCTTCGGATGACTCCACACTCGAACTTGAAGTAAAAGGATTAAAAATTAAAGTAGAAAAAATTTCCGACCTCCGCGTTGAATGGGCGCTCGTTTCAAAAATTATCGAAGTTGAAGAATCAGACAAAGAAGAATAAAAATAGATAAAAACTCCTACAAAAAGGAGTTTTTTATCTTTTTTGCATAAATTTTTCCGCAAATTTTCTACACTCTTATCCGTTGACAAAGGTTGCCTCGAATAGTATAATTATTATATTAATAAATATAGTGTTAAATGTTGTTTTTTTAAAACATTTCTAACGTTATATTTCATGAAATAATCGGCATAGGAAAGCGGGTATGAAACATGGAAAACAAAAAAGCAAAAACTAACTTAAAGTCACTTATTATAGTAACTGTACTGGCAATCCTCGTGGTTGTTGCAATAGTCGTTGCTGTTATAAGCTCAAAAGGTAATGACGTTCCTGCAGGCTCAAATGGTGATATCGATAATACCGAATCATCAACCGTTAATGATGATACGGATAATACTACCAAAACGCCCGAATCCACCAAATCTCCCGAACAAACAGGAACACCGGAACAAACAGGCGATGAGACAGCTGATACTACAAAAAAAGAAGAAGATACGACCACTCCTCCGGCAGATCAAAAGTTCTACAATCCGCTTACCGGCATTGAATGTTCAGAAGAACTAAGCAAAATGCGTCCCGCTGCAATAATGATAAACAATATCAGCACAGCACTTCCTCAGGAAGGCGTATCAAAAGCCGATATCGTATATGAATGTTTGGCAGAAGGCGGCATTACACGTCTTATGATGCTTTCTCAGGACTATAAATCACTAGGACAGGTAGGATCTATTCGTTCTGCAAGAGATTACTATCTCGATTTGGCCGTAAATCACGACGCTATTTACTTCCACTCGGGCGGTTCACCTAAGGCTTACAGCGAGATCCCCGCGCGTAAAATTGACAACTGTGACGGATCAGTTCTTACAGGCAGTACCCCTCAAACATTCTTCAGAGATGCTTGGAGATTGCAAAACTACGCTTATGAGCATACGCTTGTTATTACAGGACAAGGTATTGCAAACGCTATAAATATTAGAAAATACCGCACGGAGCTTAACGAAAGTTTTAATAATCCTATGAATTTTGCAGAAGAAAAGATCACTCTTTCGGGATCTGATGCAAAATGCGTATACCTTCCCTTCTCATATTCATACGCCCCCTATTTGAAATACGATAACACAACAAACACATACAAGCGTTGGCAGTTCAATAAGCCCCACGCAGACAAAGACGGAACACAGCTTGAATTTGATAACATTATCGTTTTGTTCTGTGCTCATACAGGGCCCCTTGATAAATCCGGTCATATAGACGTTACTACCACAGGTACAGGCGACGGATATTATGTAACGGGCGGCAAGTATATAAGCATTAAATATTACAAAGCAAACGTTAATGCTCCTATGGAATTGAAAAACGCTGACGGTACTCCTCTTGAAATCAATAAGGGTAAGACTTATATCGCCATTTTTAATACGGCAAACAAGAGTTCTGTCAATATGAACTACAACAAATAACTTTTTGGTAAATAAAAATCCCCCCGTGGAACGGGGGGATTTTATTTTCGGACATAGCCCTAAACGCTACTGGCGACGCACAAGTGCCTTTTTTATTGGCCTGCCAGCCATGCAATTGTTATCAGCTACCCGTAAACAGGTCGTGATAAAAGCCTTCCTCCGAGAGGAAGGTGACACACCGCTGTACCAATATACAACTTCATTTTTTCTTTGGCGGTGTAACGGAAGGAGCCTGCGCAACGTAACAGTTTGC
>JBGVPD010000091.1:0-2194 GCA_045126815.1 Eubacteriales bacterium | reverse complement strand
TGTGCCAAGTTTTAATTTCTCATAATCAATTTCTAAACTGGAATATACACGTTCTATCTGTTTATAGGACGGAGTTTCAATAGCGATTTTCTTATGGCGACCCAATAGCGTCGTGATAAGCCCGTAAAGATATTCCGAACCTGCTCCTATCACTATTTGTTCGGGTGTAACGTGAATACCACGACTACGAGCAAGATATAAACTTATATTATTACGAAGCTCTAAACAACCAAAATTTGGAGAACGTTCCAAAATATTCTCTTCTAAATCGGTTATTACTTTCCGCATTGATTTTGAAATTGCTGAAAAGGGGAATGATAGTTCGTTAGTAGAGTTTTGCCCATCTAAAAAATTTTTATGCAAGTGTTCGGGGGAAGAATAAGAAGCAAACCCCGTATTTGGCTTAAAGATAACGTAATATCCACTACGTTCTTTTGATTCCACGTATCCTTCTTGTATAAGTAAGTCGTAAGAATGTTCTACCGTTATTAGACTTAAATTGGTTTCTGCGCAAGTAGTTCTTTTAGGCGGTAATTTGCTTTTATAAGGATAAACGCCTTGCACTATATCATCTCTGAAATATTGATAAAGTTGTATGTAAGCAGGAATATTGCTCTTTATATTTATTTTATAGTTCATTTTGGTCTTATAAAATTCTCCTTAACTGACTATTTCAATATAACCAAAATTATTGTATAATACTGTCAAAGAAAAGTCAAGGAGAAATATATTATGCAAAAAAATATTAAGAAAAACACAGTATATTTATGTGTAACCGCAATGTTAATGGGATTGAATATTGCAATGAGTTCGTTTGGTATTCCCGTTCCGGGCGGACACCTTTATATGAATGATGTAATTATTTGTCTTGCCGCAATAATGCTAAATCCGTTTGCAGCCTTTTTAGTTGGTGGTGTAGGTGCATTTCTTGGGGATTTATTCTTCTATCCTACACCGATGTTCGTTTCTCTCGTAACGCACGGAATACAAGCTGTTGTAATATCGATTTTTTCTCACTACGTAATGAAAAAGCACCCCATTATTTCTTCGGGTATCGGTGTAGCAATAGGTGCAATTATAATGATTGTTGGTTATTCGTTAGGCAGAGCATTTATATATAGCACACCTGAATATGCAATTTTGAAATTACCTTATCAAATATTGCAAGCAGTAGTTGGTGCAATAATGGGTATGGTTCTTTGTTGGAAATGTGGAATTTACAAGGTGTTTAGAAGAACTGTTGGAATGGAAGAAATAAAACAAAAATCATAGACAAGATTACATTTGGTAGTGTGGATTTGCCGAATATCATTAAAGACTTTGGAAAAGAAATAGAAGAAATTGAGTTGTGTGGGCTTTGTACGGATATTTGTGTAATATCAAATGCAATGATTCTCAAAGCTACGTTCCCCGAAGTTAGACTTTTGGTTGATGCCAAGTGTTGTGCAGGTGTAAGTGTTGAAAGCCATAATACTGCACTTGATGCTATGAGAGCAGTACAAATTGATATTTTATAACGGTGGTTATTATGAAGCCAAACTATAACAACCTATGGAAACTTTTAATTGAAAAAGGAATGACTAAAACTGAACTAAGAGTTAAGGCTGAGATGTCAACATCAACGCTTGCAAAAATGGGAAAGAATGAAGTTGTTTCGATGAACGTCATTATAAAGATTTGCGAAATCTTAGATTGTAACATAAGCGATGTGATGACAGTAGATAAAATTTCGGAGTAGACTTCTCTATACATTATATATAATATATAGGAAGCACGCCAACAAGGAAAACTACTTGGCGTACTTGAAAAAGAAGAACGCCAAGACCGCCAAAAAATAAAAAAATCTTTGGCGTACTTCCCAAATATGAAAAAGGCACGGTTTCGGAACCGTGTTTTTTGTTTGGGGAATGACAGCTATTTTATGAAGGAAAGACATCTTTGTTGTACGAAAAAGCTACAACAGACAAAAAGCACAAGATATTGCGTATCTTGTGCTTTTTTGTTACTATATCTTGTGATTTTGTCGTTGGACAAAATCTTTGAATTTAACAGCTGCATTTTGGCGCTTTTTTCAAAAAACAGGTCTTGAACTTACGACATATCGTTTTTGCTCGATAAGGAGACTACAATTTCATAATGATTTTTAAGAGAGAACAAGTTTTTTAGGTTCTCTCTTTTTTGTTGCTGTTTGAGT
>JBGVPD010000090.1:0-9621 GCA_045126815.1 Eubacteriales bacterium | reverse complement strand
TTTTCCGCAAATTAACGCCGACAGACAGGCTTTAATTTGCGTATCGTTTTAAATCATGACCGCTATAAACGATAATTTACAGTTCACGTTCACCGCTAATTTGACACCTCAGCCGAGGGCGCGGTATGCCTCGGGGAGATGCGCTGCAACTTAGGCAGCGAGTGCTACGTTTTCGTTAGCGTTTAATTTTAAAAAGTACAGTTGTTTAAAGAGGTACTGCATCTCTACCCGCTTAATGTGCTTCAAAATCCCCGTCGAAACCTTTACGACCCCATATTTGCGGTATGGTGTTTCATACCGCATTATTTTAAAGCATTTTAATATCTTGTAATCTTGTTAATTATATTATCCTGACTAAGCTTTCGGCATACCGTGTTCTTCTTCAAGCCACTTGTAAGATATTTCCATCCATTCGGACAAGCGTTGATTTGACTTACAACAAACAATCGTTCCCGTAGACTGTCCGTGTCTACCGTGTTCATATATATGAAGCTCTGTCGGAACGTCGTTTCTTCTCAAAGCCAATGCAAACATAAGTGATGATTCAACAGATACCGATGCATCTTCATAAGTCGCCCATATAAAGCAGGGAGGTGTATTAGCTGTAACCTGTGTCTCGAGGCACTGTTCGTTTACAGCAACTGCATCTTCAAACTTTTCTCCCTCTCCCAAGAGGTTCTTATACGTTGCAAGTGCCCCTCTGTGCATTCTGTCAGTATTATACGATATAACCGGGTATCCGAGAACAAGGGCGTTTACTTTTAATCTTTCGCTTGTCGTTTCCAATATATCGGCAAGAAAAGGTTTATCCCAGAACACGCCGTAACTTGCAGCTAAATGACCGCCTGCTGAAAAACCGCACAAATTGATCTTGTCTGTATCAACTTTCCATTTTTCTGCATTTTCTTTTATTGTAAGAACAGCTTTTGCCGTTTCAGCCAACTGGACAGGAAAACGTGCAGGTGCGCAAGTGTATTTAAGTACAAAGCAGTTATATCCTTTTGAGAGATAAAATAAAGCAATAGGCTCTGCCTCTCTGTCGGAGGTGTAACCGTATGCTCCTCCGGGAATTATAAGCATTGTAGGTCTTTTTAGCATATAAGGCTCAAGCTCTTCTTCAGTGTTGGGGATATACGCGTATAATTTTGGTTGATAGTCAATCTTTTCGCAATCAAGTTTTTCGTAATTGATATTAATATCTACAACTTCTTGAATCATAAATACATCCTCACATCTTATTTCTCTCGCGCATAGCGCGATCCATCGTGCGTTCAGCTTGTTTCTTTGCCTCTGTTTCACGTTTGTCGTAAAGTTTTTTACCCTTACAAAGTCCAATTTCCATTTTTACTTTCGAACCCGAAAAATAAACTGACAAAGGAACCAAAGTATAACCTTCTTTACCTTTTAGAGAAAATAGTTTTATAATCTCTTTCTTATGCATAAGGAGCTTTTTGTCTCGCAGAGGTTCTCGGTTAAATATATTGCCTTTCTCGTACGGACTGATATGCACTCCTGTTGCGAAAATCTCTCCCTTATCTATTACGCAGTAAGAGTCTTTTAAGTTTACAGCGCCCTGTCGTATTGACTTTACTTCCGTACCAAAAAGCTGTACGCCGGCTTCATAAGTATCCTCGACGAAAAAGTCATGGTACGCCTTTTTGTTCTTGGCAACTATCTTAATATTCTTTTTTTCCATAACTTCTCCTTTCGGGCGGTATTACTTATAATTATAAATTTAAGCATCAAGTATTATATCATAAACGTGATGTTATTTCAAGAGGTATTTTGTCGGATAAAAAGCAAATATAAAAACACCCTTGCTTTAAAGCAAAGGTGTTTAAATACTTTAGTTAATCAATTAGTTGATTGTGTTCTTTCCTAAAATGTGTTCGAGAATGTCGTCAACGTCACTTACATCTGTTGTTCCGCTGTCATCAACGTCACCTGCAAATTCTTTTGTATCTTTTCCTTCAAATGAATCAGCACCGGTGTTTTGTTTTGTAGCCTTGTAAATCATTATTGCATCGTAAATGTTTGCAACACCGTCTCCGTTAACGTCGCCTTTTACAACGATCTCAACTTCTTCGCCGTCAACTGAAATAATTGAACCGGTACCGATCTTATCACCTGAGTTAACAGTTACTTCATTGTTTGAAATGCTTTCTTCAAGTTCCGTCTTTGTCATAGCAGAGCTTTCTGAAGCGGGGGTGGGCACGATAATGATCGTTCCTGCCTTTTCGGAAACTGTCAATTCAAGGTTTGAATTCAATATTGCTTCCGCGACGGCTACTTTGTCGGCAGCGTACACTGAATTAAACTCTTTAAGCCAGTCTGCGTTAACATCACCGAGTAAGTATGTTATATTGCTTTCCTCGAACAATAAAGTGGGGTTGCTTATTGCTTCTTTTGCTTTAAAGGTTACTGTAAAGAGGTTATTTAAAGTCGTATAACCTGCTTCTGTAGTGAATTCGTTTTTAACGCATATAAACTTAACAACACCGTTATTGTCTTTTGCGAGCGCTGTAGAGTTGCTGTCAACATTTGTCGCAACTGAATCTACGCTCAATTTTGATGTATTGTAAGAGAGGTCAACCTCAAGTCCTGCAAGTTTAAACGAGGAAATATCACCGTTTGCAATTTTTACGGTAACGTTAAAAGTTCCGTTTGCATCAACGGGAGTAGAGGGTACACCCATAATAAAGTTTATTTTAGATGAGTCTGTTTCATTACCTGAAACAAACATGCTGCTTGCCATGAATACACACGCCAAGATACATACAAGAGCCAAAATCTTTACGAATGATTTTTTAATGTTCATATATACTACCTCTCGTTAAATATACTTATACAGTTAAAATTATTATATACCATTGTCAACGATTTGTCAAGGGTTGGTTAATAAAAGAGCGTCACATTTCGTGACGCTCAATTTATCAGTCGACATCGTCGACAATTTCTTCGGGGGGAGTATCCATTTTGGAAGGATTTCTCATAAGTCTCTGCATCATTTTAAATGCTGAAGCGTAATAATAACCGTCGCAAATTCTTTCATCGGTTACAACGCAGAGGTCTGAATAGATCTTCTCGGTAACGCTTCCGTCGGAATTAAGTTCACAAGCCTTTCTTCTTTTGCCGAAAGCTACAAAAAGAGGAACGTTACCAAAATCGTAAATATGGTGGAAAACGGGTGGAATACCCAAAGAACCCATAGAAGTTATAACCATTGATGCGTGGAACGGGCTGACCTTGAGCAAGAACTTGGGAAGTATGCCGAAATAATCAAGTGTACGCAAAATAAACATCGCGAATTTAAGCAAAAATCCGGGGATATAGTTTAATATTTTTGCCGTCTTGTCAAAATCGCTGTCCTGTTGTTGCTGTCTGTATTCCTGAACGCTTGTATTAAAAATATTATACACGTCAATTGGGGTGCAGTCTGGTTCAAAAATCATTTTGATACAAGTGTCCGGGGATTTCAAAGTCATTTCTTTTTTTATCGTTATAGCAACTTCGATCTTATTTCTTGCGTAAACTTTTTGTCCGGAAACAAATCTGTTTATGGCAGGACGCTGTGAAACCGTTCTGACGTATGCCGCAAGAATAAGGTGTACTAAACCGAAATGCTCGTAACCTTCATCGTGTTTTTGTTTTATGTATTTTTCTGCATTTGTGATATCAACCGCTGACGAGAACATATTCAATGAGTCACTGCGATATCTCATAATATAAGGCATAAGCTTGGTGATAGGTTCAATGTTTTTTAATAAGTAACCGTCGGATCTGTCGCCCAATCGAAATTTTCTCTTTTTCATATATTGCTCCTAAATATAATCAGATACATAGATTTTACACTTATAATGTTGACTTGTCAATAAGTTATTCAAAATAAATTCTTATTTTCTGTGAAATTTGGTAATAATTATATTATTATGAAGTCTTTCAAGTTAGAACAAGATCAAAAGGTTATTGACAAATAGTTGTAATAATGGTAAAATCAATTATATATAGGTAATAAAATATGTGCCATATTTATTTGGTGTGAAACGTTTATATAATATTTGTAAATGGAGGATTTGTCTTGAATATTTCTAAAAGTAAATCGAACGATTCGGAATTAAAAGTTGATACGGAGCTTATAAATCGTAATTCTGATTTTTCTGTTGTAGAAGCATACAAATCAATCAGAACAAATATAATGTATTCAATTCCCAAAACAGAACACGGAAAGGTAATCGTCCTTACAAGTTCAACGGCAAGTGAGGGAAAGACCACAACTTGTATAAACCTTGCCTTGACGTTTGCTCAGATCAATTCAAAAGTTTTGTTGATAGACTGCGACTTAAGAAGACCTAAAGTGCACAGATATTTGAAGCTTGATAAAAAAGACGGACTTTCAAACGTGCTTTGCGGTTTTTCTGAATTGGGAAAAGCGATAAAGGTTGGCGTAAGGGAGAATTTGGACGTTCTTACAGCAGGCGAAATGCCCCCCAACCCTGCTGAACTTATTCAAACTCAAGAGTTTGAGCGTTTGATCAGCTTCTTGAAGACAAAATATGATTATATATTTATTGATACACCGCCGGTAAGTCTTGTAACAGATGCTACTTTGACTGTTAAATACAGCGCGGGAGTTGTTATGTTGGTTAAGAAAAACGTAACAACTTACGACTTGCTTGATGAAAGTATAGAAAAACTCAGAAAAGTTAACGCGAATATTATTGGTACTATCATGATTGACAGTTTGGAAAATCAGAAGAGCAGGAAATATTATCGCAGAGGAAAATATAAATATTACGACGGATACGGAAGTAAATGATGTTTGATTTACATTCACATGTTTTACCCGGCATAGATGACGGCGCAAAAAATGTGGAAGAGAGCTTAAATATGCTGAGTGACAGTTATGTTCAAGGCATAACTTTGTGCGTATGCACACCGCATATTGAAGTTTATGATGAAAATAGCATTAATGTATTTTTAGAGAAAAGAAAGCAGAGTGCCGACTCTCTTTATAATGCTGTCGGAGAAAAGGGAGTAACTGTACCCGAACGTGTTTTGGGAGCAGAGGTATATTTGTTTAACGATATTTCCTGTATTGACAACGTGGATAAACTTTGTATCGGACAAACGAATTATATGTTGATCGAGCTTTCTACAAAGAAGTATAATACCAATTATTCCGAGTGGCTGTATTCGCTGTCTTTAAAAAACATAGTTCCGATAATTGCTCATATTGAGAGATATCCGTACATAGACGAGCTTATAGAAGAACTTCGTGATATTGAAGTTGTGTATCAGATAAACGCACAGACTTTGCTTAAGAGAAAATGGATAAAAAGACTTAAACAGATGAGTGAAATGGGTTTAAGTGTTGTTTGTTCGAGCGATATGCACAATATGAAGCTTAGACGAAACAGAATGAAAGATGCTTTTATAAAGTTAAGTGCAAAAAATCCCGAATTAGCGCAAAAAGTATTTAATGATAATTCGCGTAAAATATTAAATAAATAAAAAACAGAAGCGGTAAATAAAACGCTTCTGTTTTTTTGTATCACGCCCCCACTAACTACTGTGGTTTGATAGAGATAAAAATGGCGGTTATAAAATAATAAACAATGGAATTTGTAGGGGGCGACGTCCTCGACGCCCCGCTATAATACAACCAAAAGTTTTATACCACAATTAAAATATGCTTATTTTTCATTACTATATAAAATTACAACAAAACGGACCGTCGGGGACGTCGCCCCCTACAAAAAAATCCACCTGCTGTTATTGGCAAGTGGATTTTTTCTATTATAATTCTTTTGTGAAATCGTCAAGGAAGCTGACGTCAAGGCTTTCGATGTCGCCCTTGTCAACCAAACGGGGAATAGTGCTGTCGATGGGAAGTTTGACTACGCGGGAGATACCGAATCTTTCTGCAACCTCGTCAATACGGCTTTCACCGTAGATCGAGTGCTTTTTGCCACAGTCGGGGCACATAAAGTAAGACATATTTTCAACCAAACCGTAAATCGGAACGTTCATCATCTTAGCCATTTTTACAGCCTTTTCGACGATCATAGAAACAAGCTCTTGTGGAGATGTTACTATAATTATTCCGTCAACGGGGATCGACTGGAATACGGTAAGCGGTACGTCGCCTGTGCCGGGAGGCATATCGATAAACATATAGTCTACGTCTTCCCAGACAACGTCAGTCCAGAACTGTTTAACGGTACCTGCAATAACGGGACCGCGCCAAACGACAGGATCGGTTTCGTCTTGGAGAAGAAGGTTGATCGACATTACGTCAACACCGCCTTTTGATTTTGCGGGGATAAGACCTCTGTCATCGGCAAAAGTTCTTTCTTTCAAGCCGAAAGCTTTGGGAATAGAGGGGCCTGTTAAGTCGGCGTCAAGAATGGCAACTTTGTTATTCTTTTTGTTCATAGCCGAAGCCAACATAGAAGTAACGAGGGATTTACCTACACCGCCCTTACCGCTGACAATGCCGTATACTTTCTTTACACTACTGTGCTCGTTGAGTTTTTCGAGCAAAGATTCCGGAGTTCTTTGCGAACAGTTTTCCGAGCAAGTAGAACAATCGTGAGTACAATTTTCGCTCATATCAGTGCGCAATTCGTATTATTTAGAACTGCTATCTCCTTTTTATTTTTATCATTATATTTATTATATCCCTTTTTGTTTTAAAGTCAACAGAATTATGTGCTATAAATTGTTAAAAATGGCAGTAAATAATATAATATTACATCATACAAAAAGCAGACGAGATATAAACTCATCTGCTTTTATGTTTTTTTATTCAAGAGTTTTTGGGTATACGAAAAAATATTAGTCACTTATAGGGGCTGTGCAAGCCACCGGTGGTCTTGACTGTTAGTTGTTTATTTTTTCTTGACTTTTTAGGGTTTTGTGATATACTATTCTTAGAAGCATTCTCTCCATAGCCTTGCTCGATTAGCGAGTAACGCTCACTGGTTTGAGTGCTTCTATTTTTTATTCTTATGAGATTTTTTCAATCTCTTTTCTAATGTGGTTATGAAGATTCTTTTTCCCAAAAACAGTAGATGTTTTGTTTGAGTCTATCATCGCCCTATTGTAATATCAGTTCTATCTGCAGCCGCAACTGTTATTTTTGTTATCGTCTTTACAGCAGTCAAGACCGGCTTTGTCAAATGCAGGATTATACATATAGAAATTCTTCTTTTCACAAGCTTTATCCTGCGATATACGGAGTGCATCGCCGTTCTTACCAAATCAAAAAGATGCCCACCCCCTTGATACATAAGGGTTTTTGAGCATTTTACATTTTCATCTATTGTTTTTTGTTTTTGATGTAAAATCACAAATTGATAAATATATACTAATGTACTTTTTATTGCATTCTAAATGTGCTATAATAATAACAGAAGGAAAAAGGATTATTTAGTAAAGGTGTGATGGCAAATATGTCTAATAATGGATATGGCAAAGTGCGGTATACAATAATCGCTTTACCGGATGGAGAATGTGATTGGTGTTATTCTTTTGAGAAACTACAAGAAAGACTAAACGCCGTTTGCAAAAGCAGTGTTCTTAAAAAGGTGTATGTTAGTTTGATAAGTTATTTGGAATCGCTCTCGCGCAAGAAGAATTATTGTGATTTTTCTTATCTGGGCGGTCATGTGGTTTTAATATTTGATAAGGTGGCTATTGAGATTTGTACCCACGGTGTGGGAATGATTCAGTACAGAGAAATGAACCTCTGGGACGTAAAAATCAAAAGTACAAAAGATTTCCCACCAAATGATATGAGTGCTCTGGAAGAAAAATATTTTTACGATTTAGAAGATGAGTTTGAATTGTCTTACAAAGGCCATTGTGTAACAGAAGTTTTAGTGGATAGAATTGATTATTATCCTTTTTCCTTAAATGGATTTGATGAGAAAAAAGCAAAAGAATCAGAACAGACTAACAGTTTGCCAAATAACATACATTTCATACTTGATAACGGCGTAGATTTCGGTATCTATGCAGAAGAAATGGAATATTATTATATTGAATTAAAGGAGCTATAGAATGAAGGAACTTAAATTTCATAATAAAGAATTCGAAAATGAAGTTAGGGCAGAACTTTTGATATTCGACAGACCATTAACAACGGATGATGCACTCAATGTGTACGATTTGGATTGTTCTAACTTTACATTTGATATTGAGGATTGTAACACGCTTTGCACCTTTAAAAATCTTGATTGGTTGCATATTTGTATAGGATTTGAAGATTTTTCTTTTTTTGAAAGATTAGAGAATTTAGAGAGTTTGTTCGTAGAGTTTTATCGCAAAAATTTTGACTGTTCTTATTTGTCTGAATTAAAGAAACTGAAAACATTAACAATATCGGGAGGAGCAGTATCGTCTTTTCAATTTCACAATTTTGAAGACCTGACGAAGCTTCCATCTTTGGAGAGTTTGGGACTGCATGAATTTGGTTCAGTGGACTTATCTGCACTGAAACAAATGACGCACCTAAAAGATTTCTTTTGTGGGTATGCCGACAATATCAAAAATATTGATGCAATTACTTATTTGGTTAATTTGGAGTGTTTAAATTTAATTGATGTTACTGTCAACAATTTCGACTTTTTAAATACTCTTAAAAAAAGTATGATTTTAGAGTTATGTGAGGTCGATTCTTTAGAGAACTTTGATGTCGAGAAATTAAAACGCTTTGAAAAAGTTGATTTAGAAAACATTAGAGTTAACGGCGATATTGTGATTAAAGAATATATTACCCATTGGTAAAAAAATGCAATACAGAAAACACCACATCTAACGGGAAAAATTAAAAAAAGAGACAGCGCAAACCTTAAAGGTTTAGAGCGCCCCAAACTAACGAGGGTTACGCTCTAAAAAACGCTATCTCTAAAAACTTGGAAGTGCCGCTGTCATAAAATCGACACAAGGATTGCCAAAAGGCAAGTTACCTTTCGTCACTTCCATAACTAGTATACATAACTTTTTGACTTTGTCAAGAAAGAATAACCAGATACAGACTGTAAAGCTACCACATCTGATTTTTTAAAATAAAAAAACATTGCTAACCAACTGTTGAACATAGATTCTAATGAATCTCCGCAACTTACGTCCGAAACGTCTTTTGGTGGTAGCAATGTTTCAAATCCGAGCCAGTGAATGGAATACAAACAAGGTAGACAATTATAGCAAGGATTTTACAGCAGGGGTCTCGGAGCAAGGGAATACCGAAAATAGCGTTACCCAAAACTCTCACCCTACAATAATCATTATAGTAAAAATATTAATAAAAGTCAATAATATAATTTGTTTGGTTGAGAGTATAAATTATATTTGATATAATGACTACGGAAGCAACGAAGGTTAAGATGTTTTCGGACATTTCCTGTGCCGAATATATGGTAGCGGTGCTTCCTCTTTTTTATTTAAAAGTTTTTTAGGAATTGTAAAAGGGGACTTTTTAACAAAAAGTCCCCTTTGGTATTTGGGAGGAGCAAGCCCCTCCCCTACTGCACCCAATGAGGTTGGAGTAGGTAGGGGAGTGCCTTGGTACTCCCGTTATTATTTTTTATCTGCAGCCGCAGCCGTTATTTTTGTTAT
>JBGVPD010000089.1:0-14569 GCA_045126815.1 Eubacteriales bacterium | reverse complement strand
CAATAGCCTTGCTTTTGCAAATAGCTTTTTCTGAGACACTTCCTTTTTTTAGTTCTTTTTTAACAAAAGCAATAACTCTGTTTGGAATAAGAAACGGCTCTGTTCTATTCTCCGGGATACAACAATTATTACACATTACAGTATATTGCGTATCATTTTTTCTCCCTGCGCTTTTTATTTTTAAATTTTCCAATAATTCTGAAAAACCTATTACTTTTAAAGCATCATTTCCCAAACACACTCCTCTCTTATTTGTTGGAGTGTTGGGGTGCGTTTCACTGTCGGGTGGAATAACCAATATTATAAAGGAACTTTTGTCAAAAATAGGAATAGCTTTCAGAAGCCATTCGCCTGATGTTCCCGATAATATTTGGCTGATCGTCCTTCTGTTCGTTTCTTCGGCATTAGCTCCCGCAATCTTTGAGGAAATACTGTTCAGAAAAGCTGTATTAAATGCTTTGTTGCCTTACGGAAACAGATTTGCATTGATTTTATCTTCACTATCCTTTTCGCTGATGCATAAAAATTTGGCACAGTTTTTGTATACGTTTGTAGGCGGACTGTTTTTTGGAGTTATAGCAATAAAATGTCGGTCGGTTGTTCCAACGATTATCCTGCATTTTTTAAACAATTCACTTGCCATCACCTATTTGTTGATCGAAAAATATGCCCCCATCAAAACTTATATTTTTACAGTTTCAACTATCGAAACAGTTTTAAAAATATCGGGAACGATATTCCTTTTAATATTATTAAATCAAAAACGACGCAAGATTGAAAATGATATAGCACCAACCAAAGAAGTACCTTTAAAAAATGCTTTGTCTGTGTTCAGTATAACTTTTGTTGTTTACTGTTTGTATTTTTCAAAAGATTGGATCTACTTTATATGAACGAAATTCAAGAAAACAGTCACGAATATTATATGTCTCTTGCCATTGAAGAGGCAAAAAAGGCTTCGGCAATAGGTGAAGTGCCCGTAGGTTGCGTTATCGTATGCGATAATAAGGTCATTTCATCGGCTTTCAATACCAGAGAAACGGGCAAAAATGCGCTCCACCACGCAGAAATAAAAGCTATTGACCAAGCGTGTAAAAATTTAGGCGGCTGGAGATTACATAAATGCGACCTTTACGTTACCCTTGAACCCTGCCCTATGTGCGCCGGCGCTATCGTTAATTCAAGAATAAAAAGGGTGATATACGGGGCATCGGATATGAAAGCGGGTGCTTTCGGAAGTGTGTTAAATTTTAACGACTTTCCCCTTAATCACAAACCCGAGATCACATCGGGAGTATGCAAGGATATATGCTCTGATTTACTCTCCGATTTTTTTGCTTCTTTGAGAAAAAATAAATAAATTTTGGATAAAATTTTATGAGAGATATTGAAATAATTTACGACGATAACTTTTTTACACTCTGTGTAAAACCGACAGACGTACTTTCTCAGCAAGATAATAAGGGTTCGCTTAATATGCCCGAGCTGCTTGAAGAACAGTTAAATACCCCCTATAAAGCAGTGCACCGACTTGACTACGGCGTTGGCGGTATTATGGTCTACGCAAAGAATGATTTTTGCGCCTCAAATTTATCCGAACAAATACGAGATCATACGTTTGAAAAAGAGTATCTGGCTGTTGTATGCGGCACTCCGCCCGAAAAAGAAGGTGTGTTGCAAGACCTTTTATTTAAAGATTCATCGAAGAATAAAACGTTTGTCGTTGATAAACTAAGAAAAGGTGTAAAAAAAGCAAGTTTAGAATATAAAGTCCTTGACACAAAGACAACTGAAAAAGGTGTTTTTTCTTTGGTTTGGATAAAACTCCATACCGGAAGAACTCACCAGATAAGAGTTCAATTTTCATCCAGACAATTATCGCTTTACGGTGACGGAAAATACGGGAACAAATATAACAGCAAGTTTATTGCACTTTGGTCGCATAAGCTGACTTTCAAACACCCGAAAACCAAAGACGAAATTTGTTATTCTTCACTTCCCGAAGATTGTTTTCCTTGGAATATTTTTAAAATGTGACCTTTTTAAGTTAATTATCTTAAATCCATAGCATAATTAGTACGAAAAGAACGGCTTTTTATTGACTTTGTGTATTAGCGATATTATAATAAATAGTAGGACGACACTTTGATTATTTTATACTTTTTACGCAAAACAAAGAGGTGTTTTTATGGCAAAAAAATATAGAAATGTTCGCATTGGCGTTTTTGGAATGGTTCGCGGTGTAGGATTTGTAAAACACCTCAAAAAAATTAAGGGTGTTAAGATAGTTTCAATTTGCGAAAGAAACGATGAAACTATCGAAAAAGCAAAACAGCATCTCCCCGAAGACACAAAGATATTTAAAGATTTTGATGAATTTATAGACTCAGGTCTCGATGCTGTTATTTTAGCAAACAATTTCCACGAACACGCAGAATTTGCAATTAAAGCTCTTGAAAAGAAAATACACGTACTTAGCGAAACAACGGCTGCACCCACTCTGGGCGATTGCGTAAAACTTTGCCGTGCGGTAGAAAAATCAAAATGTAAATATATGTTGGCGGCAAACGTAACTTGGACACCGGCTATTGTTGAAATGAAAAAGCTCTATAAAGAGGGCAAGATAGGTAATGCAATATACGGAGAGGCAGAATATCTTCACCCCTTTGAAGAAGAACCGACAGGTTTTAATACAAGGGATAAAAATGCCTACACTCACTGGAGAAAACATCTGCCGAGAACGTATTACAATATGCACACATTGGGCGTTTTGATGGAAGTTACAGAATCTTTGCCCGTAAAAGTTTCAGGAAAAGCTTGTTTTGCTCCTAACTTCAGCGAAAAAATGGGTAACGCGTACACAGGAGACGTATCGGCTTTCGCCATTACGGAAATGGATAACGGTGCTGTCTTTACAACAACGGGTGCCTCATCATTAGGACCTCTCAGCAAATGGTTCAGACTTGCGGGAGACCGAGGAAACGTAGAAACCTTACGCTTTGATTCTGACGGAATAAGAGTCGATTATATGAAATGGGCAAAACCTGAAGGGTTTGAAGAGGGAAAAAATATTTACTACCCCGAAGATGCTTCAAACTGCGGAATATTTACAGAAAAAGAAGTTAAATATGCCGACCTTGCAAACACACCTAAAAGCGCTCATACAGGTTTTTGCGACTTTTTCCTGACTCTTTATTTTATAAAATATCTTCGCGGAGAAGTCGAACCGTTTTATAACGTTTATCGCGCTTGTGCCCTATCGGCTGCAGCCATTCTTTCTTGGAGAAGTATACTAAATAACGGTAAAGAATATTTAATTCCCGACTTTTCCGACAAGAGAAAAAGAAGAAAATACGAAAATGATTTTTCTTCCCCCTTCCCCGATGAAAACGGTAACTATTCTCTGCCCAGCTCAAGCAAAGACTACAATCTGTTTAAAAAATACAATATCGATTGATCTGTCTTAATAAACACTATAAATGTCAGTGGACTAAACAACTTAAATTGGACAATTCTATTGTAAATGGCTTTTGTTTTGGCAATACACTTGACACTATTTTTTAGGAATGTATAATAAAATTATAAATAAAAACACAGAAATGAGGTAGTTTTTATGGCAAGAAGAAAAAAACTTAAAGAAGTCCGCATTGGCGTTTTCGGTTTGGAACGCGGACGTGGCTTCGTAAAAAACCTGCAGAAAATTAAGGGAGTTAAACTTGTTGCTGTTTGCGAAAAATCAGACGCATCTATTGAAAAAACAAAAGAATTTCTCCCCGAAGATACGAAAATTTTCAAGAACTTCGACGAATTTATCGATTGTGGTTTAGATGCCGTTGTTTTGGCAAACTACTTCCACGAACACGCTAAATACGCTATGATAGCACTTGAAAAGAAAATTCACGTACTTAGCGAAACAACAGCCGCTCCAACTTTAGGCGAATGTGTAAAGCTTTGCCGTGCAGTTGAACAGTCAAAGTGCAAATATATGCTTGCTGCAAATACTTCTTGGATGCCCGGTGTTAAGGAACTCAAGAAGCTTTATGAAGCAGGTGAGATTGGTAAGCTCAGATATGCTCAGGCTGAATATCTCCATCCCACAGAAGCTGAGCCCACAGGCTTTGTACACAGAGAAAAGAAATATTACACACATTGGAGAAGACACACTCCCCGTACTTACTACAACATGCACTCAATGGGAGCTTTGATGGAAATTACAAGCTCTCTTCCCGTAAGAGTATCCGGACATGCTTTGTATGCTCCTGATTATATGGAATCGGTAACTCACCCCTACGTTGGAGATATGGCTGCATACTGTATCGCAGAAATGGATAACGGTGCTCTCTACAACGCAACAGGTTGTGGTGCTATCGGTCCTATCAGCAAATGGTTCAGACTTGCAGGTGACAATGGTAATATTGAAACCGTTCGTTTTGAAAACGGCGGTGTTGGTACAGTACGTGTTGACTATATGAAATACGCTCTTCCCGACAATGACGAATCTAAGGCAAGCAGAGTATACGAACCCGAAGATGCAAGAGATACAGGAATATTCACAAAGAAAGAAATTGACTTTGCAAAACTTGAAGGTGGTAATAAATCAGGTCACGCAGGATACTGCGACTTCTGGATCTGCCTCTACTTCATCAAGTATTTGAGAGGCGAAGTTGAACCCTTCTTCAACGTATACCGCGCATGTGCACTTTCTGCAGCAGCTATTCTCTCTTGGAGAAGTATTTTGAACGGTGGAAAATCATACGATATTCCGGACTTCACAGACAAGAGAAAGAGAAGAAAGTACGAAAAAGACCTTCTCTCTCCCTTCCCGGATGAAAATGGAGAGGTTGGCGTACCTTGTTGCTCTGACGTAAATTACGATTTGTTCAAGAAATACAATATTGACTAACAATTGAAAAATATAAAAAAAGGAGACATTCACAAAAAATGTCTCCTTTTTTTGCTGTTAACAATATTAAAAATAATTTATAGCTAAAAATCCCCCTCTTTTTTTCAAGAGGGGGGATTTTTATTTAATATAACTTACGCCATAAGTTTGTCAAGGTTTTCCTTAATAGCAAGGATAAAGTCCTTTGTATTCAATGCAGTAGCGTTTCCGCCTTCCCACAAGTTTACAAGGTCTTTTGTCATCTTGCCCTGCTTCAATGTTGCGATACAAGCGCTTTCCAACTTCTTTGCAAAATCGCAAAGTTCGGGAATGTTATCAAGTTCGCCTCTCTTGTTAAGAGCACCTGTCCAAGCATAGATTGTAGCCATGGGGTTTGTAGAGGTTTCTTCACCCTTAAGATGCTTGTAGTAGTGACGTGTAACAGTACCGTGGGCTGCTTCGTATTCGTACTTTCCGTCGGGAGAAACGAGTACTGACGTCATCATAGCAAGTGAACCGAAAGCTGTTGATACCATATCACTCATAACGTCGCCGTCATAGTTCTTACAAGCCCAGATAAATCCGCCTTCCGAACGAATAACACGAGCAACAGCATCGTCGATAAGTGTATAGAAGTATTCAATTCCCATCTTTTCAAACTTTTCTTTGTATTCAGCATCAAAGATTTCCTGATATATATCTTTGAATGTATGGTCGTACTTCTTGGATATTGTATCCTTTGTTGAGAACCAGAGTGACTGCTTTGTATCAAGCGCATACTGGAAACAAGCACGTGCAAAAGATGCAATTGATGTATCTTTGTTGTATGAACCCTGAATAACTCCGGGACATTCAAAGTCATATATTGCTTCTTTGAACAACAAATCTCCCTCTTTGCTTGTAAAACGAAGTTCAGCTCTTCCTTCTTCCTCAACTCTGTATTCTGTTGCCTTATAAATATCACCGTATGCGTGACGTGCAATTGTTATAGGCTTCTTCCAAGTTCTTACAACGGGTTTGATCTCATCAATAAGAATGGGGGCTCTGAATACTGTACCGTCGAGCATAGCACGGATAGTACCGTTAGGGCTCTTCCACATCTGATGAAGATCGTATTCGCTCATTCTCTGCTGGTTAGGAGTGATTGTTGCACACTTAACACCAACACCGTACTTCTTAATAGCATTTGCAGAATCTTTTGTTACCTGGTCTTCTGTTTTATCTCTTTCAACAAGACCTAAATCATAGTACTCTGTTTTAAGGTCAACATAAGGGGTAAGAAGTTCATCCTTAATCATTTGCCAGATAATTCTGGTCATTTCATCTCCGTCCATCTCAACGAGGGGAGTTGTCATTCTAATCTTAGCCATAATACCTTTTCTCCTTAAATAACGTTATATTCAATATTTTAAATACTTATTTTGAGAGACCTGCCGCATAGTAATTCATCAAACAGCCTTCTGTAATAATGAGTTTTTCTTCGTTTGTAAGTCCCTTGCAGTAAAGTGTTATATCTTTAACTCCATCCTTTGTTACAACCTTAGCTTCGATCTCTTCCTTACCTGAAAGAATTGCTTCTCTGATACCCTTAACGTAGATATAATCGTTTTCGGTATAGTTAAATTCAACATCTTTCTCGATTGTGAAAGGAACGATACCCCAGTTAATGCAGTTTGAACGGTAACGCTTTGTTGCATATTCGTAACATACGTTTGCAAATCCGCCCAAAACCTTCTGACAAGAAGCCGCCTGTTCACGAGCAGAACCGTCACCGGGTCTCTTCGAGAATATGCAAGAGCCTATCGTCGTTTTGTTGATATCTCCGCCAACCTTAGCCAATACTTCAATAACTTCTTCAGGAGCTTTGCCTTCCTGACGAGCAACTTCAAGTTCTCTTACAGCCTTTGATCTTTCAACGTATTCGGGTACGCGGCGTGAAAGCGCAAACTCGGAAAGCTTGATGGGGTTAGAACGGTAAGATGACGTTTCACCGGAAGGAATAAGTTCGTCTGTGGTTGTTACGTCATCGTGGATAACGGCACAAAGCTTAACCAACATATCATCATCAAGTCTGTACATCTTGGGCCAGTCTTTAATGTTGGGACCAAAACGGAGTTCATAATCGGGTTCAGCCTTTCCAAATCCGTTATATACTCTCTTTTCGTAAATCGAAGGATCGTATTTATATTCGTGGGAAGGAACTGTATATTCAATATCGGTTGCCGCAGTAAGAACACCTTGGTTAATTGCGGTTGCCGCAATTGAACGCGCGTCCATAAGAGCTACTGCCGATATCTGTCCCTGACCGGGCTTTGAACCCTCTCTGTTTGCAAAGTTTCTTGTTGCATGTCTAATAGAGAAACCGTTATGAGCAGGTGTATCACCCGCACCAAAACAAGGTCCGCAGAATGCAGGTTTGATAACTGCACCGGCACTCATAAGCTTTTCGCTCGTACCGTCTCTTGTAATAGCCATATTAATAGGAGCTGATGAAGGATATACAGAAAGGTCAAAATATGTGTTACCTATTGACTGATTTTCAAGAATTGCTGCCGCTTCAACAAGGTTTTCGTACATACCGCCCGAGCAACCTACGATAACGCCCTGATCTGCAACAACCTTTCCGTCAATAATATTCTTGCACATATCCATTGTAACCTGATTGCCAAGACTCTTCTGACATTCAGCTTCAATTTCTTTAAATATCTTTTCGGGATTAGCCTGAAGTTCGTGAATAGTGAAAGCTTTTGAGGGGTGGAAAGGAAGAGCGATCATACTTTCCATCTTTGAAAGGTCGATCTTAACTATTGAATCATAGTAAGCGCCCTCTTCAACCTTGATCTCTTTGTAGCTTTCAGGTCTGCCAACGTTTTCATAGTATTCTTTAACTGCCTTATCTGTTTCCCAGATCGATGTGAGGCAGCTTGTTTCGGTAGTCATAACGTCAACGCCGATACGGAAGTCCATAGAAAGATCGGCAACACCGGGACCTGCAAATTCAAGAACCTTGTTCTTAACGTCAGCATTGGGGAACGTGTTTGCAACCAACGCGATAGCAACGTCGTGAGGACCTATACCGTGAGGAAGTTTACCCTCGAGCCATACGAGAACTACTTCGGGAGCGTTAACGTCGTAGGTGTTTTCAAGAAGCTGTTTTACAAGTTCTCCGCCGCCTTCGCCAACACCCAAAGTACCGTAACAACCGTAACGGGTGTGAGAGTCTGAACCGAGTATCATTCCTCCGCACTTTGCAAGTACTTCACGTGCATACTGGTGAATAACCGCCTGGTTTGCAGGAACGTATATACCGCCGTATTTGTGAGCAGCCGAAAGACCGAAAGCATGGTCGTCTTCGTTGATCGTACCACCTACCGCACAAAGTGAGTTGTGGCAGTTTGTCATAGCGTAAGGAATGGGGAATTTTTTAAGTCCACTCGCTCTCGCTGTTTGTATAATACCAACGTAAGTAATATCGTGTGAAATCAAAGCGTCAAATTTGATACGCATCTTTTTGGGATCGCTTGAAACGTCATGCGCTCTCAAAATTCTGTATGCCATTGTCTTGTCACGAGCCGCATCAATATCTGCGGGTGAAACAAATTCGGGTTTGCCGTTTACAATAGTAACGCCCTTCTTTATCATCTCTACCATAGTAATTCTCCTTATAAATTATCTGAAGATTTATATATTTTTAATTTACTTAATTAAATATTTTTTCAAGGCTGTATATGAACCAAGTCACAGCCAACAGATCAGCGCTTCCGCCGGGACTTAAATTTTTTTGAATTAATTCTTTGTCAAACTCTTCGATCTCCGACAAAGGCGCCATATATAAAGTTTTCGACCTGTCTTTTACGTATTTACCTGCTTCTTTGCCGCCGCGATTGATAACGTTCGTATCAGTAACCACACTCATAAGAAATAAAAGTGTGCGCACCAAAACCTCATTTTTTTCAATTCCCTTTTCAAAACACTCTTTCATAAACGGGTACGAATACTCTCTGACCGTCTTAAAACCAGACTCAGCCTCGCCTCTCGGCCCTTTTATTCCGTACAATGTATATATCTTTTCTCCGTTTGTCAAAAAGTCTCTTTCAAAAGTTGCACTTTTTATCTCTTGAAGATCTCTTTCGCATATACCGCTGACTGTCAGAGATACGGTAGAACAAATATTATGAATACTTATTTTCTTACCCAAAGCATATAGTCTGCCTACAGCCATACATATAAGTCCCATTGAAAAAATTATTCCCTTATGCGTGTTTACTCCGCCTGTAGCGTTAAACATCGCCCTCTCGGCTTCAACACCTATAAGTCTGCCATTAGGGAAACTTTCTTTTTCTCCAACACTTGACGTATCTTTGCCGTATTTTGCAAACCTGTAAAAATACTCCTCTAAAGCCTCGGCGCTTTTAACAAAAGTGTCAATGCTCATATCACTGTGAGCCCCGTTATTTTGGCTGTCAACAAGCCCCGGTTTCGGATAAGCAGTCACCTCGTCTATAAGAGCGCTCTTTGCAAGTTCGCCTACCTTTTTCAAAAAATTATCTGTATTCATTTTTAATTTTCTCAATTATTATTTTCGCATTATCCGAGATCAGATATTTAAAAGTACATTCGGGCACCATACCCTTAACAGTTTCAAAATCATTTTCAAAAATGCATTTTCTGACAACACTTGCACTTATTATATTACCCTTATCATCGGTCTTTCGCGGAACAACAATAACCTCTATATCATTTTTCGGCAAAATATCGAGCATAGCATTATTGTACTCCAACGTTACCCTGTCTGTCAACTCCTCGCCAACAAATCTTTTCTTTATATTCAATATTGGACAAATATACTTTGAAAAAACAGAAATATCAAGCTGTGTATGCGCTTTTGTTACGTCTGAATACTCTTTTATAAAGTATGACGGGAAGGTATTTTGGGAAATTATGTATGGTCCTCCTTCAAGAACTTTTACATTTTTCAAATGTACTAAACCATTCTTTACCAACTCATATCTGACTTTTGCCGGAAATACCGATCTATCCTCGCTGACAACAAATACGTATAGCGTATCGCACCTTTGAGATGCATATTCGGCAAGATACAAATGCCCCTTTGTAAAAGGATTGCAATTCATAACCAGACAACCGTTAACACCGTCAGTTTTATGGCATTTTAGAGCATCAAGATACTCTTCGAGCCCTTTCCCTCTTTCCATAAAGATCGCTTTGTCGGCTCTTGAGATCATTTTAAAACCAAAAGACAAAAACATCTCTTCATTTTCGGGTTTTGTAAATAGACGGATACAATCACCATTCTCCGATAAAAGCCTTTGCAAAAGGTGGGATATTATTTGGTTAGACAATCCCTCTCCCCTTGCTTCTTCGGTTACGGCAACACATTTTATTGTTCTGCCTTGATATCCCCCGCACGCATAAGCTTTATTGTCAGAATCAAATATCGCAGCCATATAGTCAAGCTTTTCATACTTTAATCCACACTTCTCAAGAAGGGCATATACCGATGTCATACTTAATTTAAAGTCGGGAGATACCTCTCTAAGTTCAAAAGTTGAATAATCACTCATCTGAAAGTACCCTTTCAATTTCAGCTAAAAGTTCTTCTTTGGTATGCTTTCTTGACCTTGCACACACGTGGGAATCATTATCGCATATAAGACATTTTCTTTCGGGTAGATTTAACGCACTTCTCGATACAGGAACATAATCTTTACCAATAACGTCTATATCAAAAAGTCTTCCTATCTTGCAGTTCTGTTCTACATCCACCATAATTTTTTTTAATTCGGAAGAACACATCTTGACACAGTAAAACGCCTCAGGCCCCGTATTTTTATCGTTTTCATTTTTAAAAATAACGTCATATTCCTCAAGGGCAGATTCAATTTCAGCTTTGCCCTTGAGAAATATTTTTTCGCTCATTTCATTTTTCTTGACGTTTCCCGGCATAACCACCGTAAACGAAACAAGAGGACAATTATATTTGTCTATCAAGTATCTCTGATAGACAGCACGTTCATCTTTGCTCTCGATTATATCTTCGAGAGTTACGGAAATGTACTTCATATCAGTCTAAAATGTTTCTGATAACGTCAATTACAGAACCGTCTCTGTACGTAACGACAGCAACTACCTTGTCTCCGAAAGGCAATTCTTCAGGTACTCCCGAAAGCTTTTCAGCCTTTTCTCTCAACGCTTCTATAGTTGTAACGTTAAGACCTGCCGAGCGCAATCGTTCCTCTATCTCGGGGCGCTTGGGGTTAACGGCAATTCCGTGATCCGTTACAAGTACGTCAACGTCCCATCCGGGAGTAACTACCGTATTAACTTTTTTCATTACGGTAGGTAATCTTCCTCTCATAAGAGGTGCTGTAATTATGGTAAGTGCAGCTCCCGCAGCTGTATCAGGGTGACCGCCAATAGCCCCTCTTATTATTCCGTCGGTACCGAGCAGAACGTTAACGTTAAAATCAACGTCTATTTCAAGAGCCGAAAGAATAACTACGTCAAGCTGATTCTGTGCCGAACCCTTGTCGTAAGGACTTGCATAAGATACGGCATCTATCTGGTGGTGGAATTCGTTATTCTTTACACTTTCTGCCGCAACAGAGTCGAACGTCTGTACGTCAAGTATTTTCTTAACCAATCCCTCTTCGTGCATACTTGTTATTTGAGCAGTAATACCACCCAAAGCAAAACCGCACTTTATATCTTTTTCTATCATCTTGTCACGCAAGAATCTTGTTACCGCAAGTGATGCGCCGCCCGAACCCGTCTGCATAGAGAAACCGTCGTAGAAATATCCCGATGCCTCTATAACGTCTGCCGCTGTCTGCGCAATAAGAAGATCGTGAGGATTTTTTGTAAATCTCGTAGCTCCCGACGAAATCTTTGCAGGATCTCCGACAGATTCAACTTCAACTATGTAATCTACCTGCTTTGCAGGAATAGCACAAGGAACGTTCGGGAAAGGAACGACGTTATTTGTAAGTATGATAACTTTATCAGCATACTCAGCATCAACTCTTGCATATCCGAGCGAACCGCAAGCCGCTTTTTCTTCTCCGCCTGCAGTATAACCGTTTGCATTACCGTAAGGGTCGCATGAAGATGCGCCAAGGAATGCTACGTCGATATGAAGTTCACCCTCTGCAATTGCCGCCGCACGTCCTCCGTGCGAACGGAATATAACGGGATCTTCCATAAGCCCGTGAGAAATTGCATTCGCAAGTTTTCCTCTGAGTCCGCTTGTTTCAATGTGTGTTACAACACCGTTTTTTATGTGTTCGATCATAGGTTCATGAACGTTGGTAAGGCTCGATGCCGCAACACTCAAGTTCTTGTAACCCATCTCTGCAAGTTTACCTAACACGTAGTTTACAACGTGTTCACCGTCACGGAAATGATGGTGGAAAGATATAGTCATACCGTCTTTAAGTCCAACAGCTTTTACTGCCTCTTCAAAAGACGTTATCTTGTTGTTGTTTTTTGAACGTTCTGCAAACGTTTCAGCACTTCTCGGAAGAAGCTTTTCATTTTCACCCGGAACATAGGGTTTAAGTCCAGTTTTTTCAAACAATGATTCGGGAATCTCTCTTTTTACTGCATTAATCATATCTTTATCCCCCTTCTCCGATTATTCTGCGATTATCTTCATCGCACGTGCAAGTGTTATTACACGTTTAGCACGCATATATATAGGTTTATCTATCATCTTGCCGTCGAGAGAAACTACTCCCGAGCCCTTCTTTTCGGCATCTTCGGCAGCTTTGATTATACGAAGCGCCTTTTCAATGTCTTTATCACTCGGACGGAATACACTGTTTATGGGAGCGATCTGTCTCGGGTTAATGATCGACTTACCATCAAAACCGAGCTGTTTGATAAGTTTTGTCTGTTCAATAAGACCTTCTGTATCGTTTACGTTTGAATAAACGGTATCAAGCGCATCAATTCCCGCAGCACGTGCTGCAACAACTATTGCAGATCTTGCATAAAACAGTTCAGTTCCCTCTGCCGAACGCGTTGTCTTAAGGTTTGCGCAATAGTCTTCAGCACCTAAAGCTATACCGATTATACGAGAAGATGCAGTCGCTATACTGTATGCGTTGGTGATACCCAAAGCGCTTTCAACAGCAGTTAATATTTTGGTTTTTCCAACGGGTACCCCTGCCGCTTTTTCCGCTTCCTCAATACATTTTTCTGTATCAATAACATCCTGTGCAGTTTCGGTCTTAGGCATTCTTATAACCTGACAACCTGCAGATACCATAGCAAAAATATCGTCTCTGCCGTAGGGGGTTGAAAGAGGGTTAACTCTTACGACTATTTCAACGTCACCGTAATCTATTGTTTTAAGCGCATTATAAACCAACATTCTTGCCGCATCTTTTTCTGTTATGGTAACCGAGTCTTCAAGGTCAAACATTACGGAATCGGATCCATAAATGTGAGCATCGGCAATCATGGCAGGGTTATTTCCCGGCACAAAAAGCATAGTTCTGCGTAATCTTTCTACGTTCATTTTATCCTCCACCTTACCATTCAAACTTTTTACCACCGGCTCTTACTGCGGCAGTAGTAACTCTTGCGCGTATAGTACAATCCAAAGCGCCCTTGTCGTTTGCAATTATATCGACGTTTTCAAGTTCGCATTTTTCAGCCGTTTCAACTATAACCTGCTTGATCTGTTTACCAAAAAGACTGGCAACCGTACTTTCAAGCTCAACGTTGATACCCGACTTTTCCGAAGGTCTGATCTCAACCATAATATCTCCGGATTCAAGTGTTCCGGCAATTCCGTTTTTCTCAAGTTTCATAAAACATCACCTTTTTTTATGTAATAATGTATAGCTTACGCATAACATAGATATCTATATATATTTTACAATTTTTGACTTATTTTTACCATAACAATTTACATTGACACATTTTAAACCTTTTATATGATATCGATAAATATTTTTAAACCCTTTAGTTTAAAATCGTCATAAATAATCAAAAAAGAAAATATATAAAATATGTTTGATTTAAAGCAAAAGAAGAGAGATCCCCCCAAAAATAATACTATCAATTATTTACAATCAACCTTGACAAAAGGCTAAAAATATGGTAGATTTATAAGGCGTTAAAAAATATGCGGGTGTGGCGGAATTGGCAGACGCGCTAGACTTAGGATCTAGTGTCCCCGACGTGCAGGTTCAACTCCTGTCACCCGCACCAAAAATGGCAACAATCCTTATGGATTGTTGTCATTTTTTGTTTTGTTGGATGGAAGGAGTTGAAGGGGAAGCGGTAGTGAATCAATGCTCCGGTGGAGCATTGAGAGCCGCGGAAGACCGAGCACGTAGGTCGTGCGAGACCAACTCCTGTCACCCGCACCAAATTGGAACGCAAGTTATGATAAAGCTTTCGTTCTTTTTTATCAAAATGACGTGACGGATAAAACACAGCGAGGGTGGGCGTTTAGTCACCAACCTTTTTGTAGTGGAAAATTTCATAATTTTATGATATAATCAGTTCGATAAATAAGAATTTGTGAGGATGATAAGATGGTCAATATAACAGATGTAAGACAGATTCTTCAATTCGCAATAGATGCGGAGATTAAAGTCTTTCTTGATGGCGGCTGGGGTGTAGATGCACTTCTTGGACATCAGTCAAGAAGCCATA
>JBGVPD010000088.1:0-12548 GCA_045126815.1 Eubacteriales bacterium | reverse complement strand
AATATTGGAATAAAAATAACTTTACTTACTTACTTTTTATGTTACTTTCTTGCTGCGACAAGAAAGTAACCAAAGAAGTCGCCATAGGAGTGTGGGGTTGCGATTCCCCCCACTCCTAGACCTCTCCCCCCTAAACGCTTTGTTTCACTGCATCCTACATAAACATAAGATTTATTATCCGTTTAGGTCGGGTTATGCTCACACAAGACGGAAAATACACTGTCGGGGGATTGCTTTTTTGTTGTGTGGCTTCGTCTCGCTATATTAATTAAAATAAACTTGTTGAGGATAATAAAGCCTCTACCTCCGGGAGAGGTGGCAGCCGTAGGCTGACGGAGAGGGATATATCATTTCAACTAAACTTGTTTGGGGTAGGTATAAGCCTCTCACTCTGGGTAGCGAAGCGGCGTGAGGGTGTTGAATGACAGTCCGGTGGACTGTCAGATCCCGAGCGTGACCGAGCCGCAGCGAGAAAGGTGGCACGTAATAGGGGTTCCCCGAACCGAATGAAATGAGGTTTGGGGGTTCTCGTGTAGGCTGACGGAGAGGGATTTATCATTTAAACTAAACTTGTTGGAAAAATAAAAGGCTCCCTTGTGTAAAGGGAGCTGTCGAGCTGTTGCGAGACTGAGGGATTGGTATTCGGATGATTAAAGAAAATTACGGAATTATATTTTAAAAAATATCGTGGTGAGATAAAAGGAGAGAGGTTTGCTATTTCTTATAAAACGAAGGAGAGTGGCCCGTATATTTTTTAAAAACGCGGCAGAAATAAGCCGGATCTTGAAAACCCACGATGTCGGCGCATTCTGATACGTTAAGCCCCGAATTTTCAAGCATTTCAACCGCCCTTTCAATTCTGATTTTAAGCTGATAACGATAAGGTGGACACCCCATACTCTTTTTAAACATACGTATAAAGCTATCCTCGCTCAAATGGCATATTTGAGCATATTTTTTTATATCAATGGGCTTATTAAAATATACGTGCATATCACTCAGCACTTTTTCTAGGGAGATATTGTTCTGAACGCTATGGCTTTCGGGAACGGTCTTTGAACTTTCAGAAATAAGTGAAAGCAAAACAAGCATATATCCGTCACACAATTCTTCTCCGTTAAGGTGTTTGTTATAATATGCGTATATCATTTTTTCAAAAGCCGACTCAAACTGTTTTCTGTCGTATATGTTAATTATAATCGGCTCGTCTGTAGCTGTTCTTGAAAGCATTTGACAAGCTTCTCCGCTGAAATGGGACCAACACATTTGTGTTGAGTCCTCTTTTTTAAAATAATAATGGTGGCGTACGTTGGGGTAGTACAAAACAAGACTGCCTTCGGGAAGTGTCTGGCTTTTGTTATTGTGTTCTATATAACCCACACCGCTTTTTATGTAATGAATTGAATAATCAACGCGTCCGTTTTCTCGTACCGTGTTGTAATCTCGGTCGTTCAGCCATTGTTTTCCGCAAGAGTTTACCTTTATATATCCTTTGTATTCTCTTTCGGTAGTAAACTTTTTCTTTTGCATATAATCACTCCTACTTTCTATATAGTACAATTAAAACACGCAAAAGTCAACACAAAAAGCCGATATTGTCCAAGTATATACCGATATTGTGGATTTAAAATAAAGATCATATAAGATATAATTCTATTAGAGTAAATATTTTTACGTGGAGTAAATATGATAAAAACAAAATTATTTGACAGTCTTACTCTGATATTACCGCAAGACTGTCCCGAAAAAGAATTAAAAAAATATTCTATATGCAAAAACGAACCGTTTTCGTTTCAGATGGCATATAGGCTAGACGAAAGCACGGCGGAAGAAAAAATACCCGAAGAGGTACATTTTTTCATAAGACTTACGACTTCTCTTGACGTGAAAATTTATCACGTGTCAAGTGTGCCTGTGCATCACTGCTTTGAAAGAATAAAACCGCAAATGCCAATAGGTATGTATCCCGATATTCTTATCCCGAAAAAGACCAATCCCAACATAAAAAAAGAGACGATATATAAGGGATTGGGTTACAGATACATTGAAGAAGGCGAGGCTATTAGCTTAGCTGCATACGGCGACAGTTGGCGCGAGGTTTGGTTTACCGTAAACGAAGACGAGCAGACAATGCCCGTAGGTTTACAAAAGATAAAAATTGAATTATTTGATACAGCCTATAACAAAGTCGGAGAAAACGAAATTGAACTTGACGTAATAGATGCTTGTTTGCCCGAGCAGTCACTTGTTTATACAAACTGGTTCCACAACGATTGCTTGGCGGATTTTTACGGACTTGAGCTGTTTGATGATGAATATTTTAAGGTAATGGCTGATTTTCTTAAGCCCGGTGTAAAAAACGGTATGAATATGGTGCTTATGCCTGCGTTCACACCGCCTCTTGATACGGCAATAGGCGAAGAGAGAAGAACGGCTCAGCTTGTTAAGATAGAAAAGATATGCAATAAATATTCTTTTGATTTTTCTTTGATGAAGAAATATATTGACGTGGCTTTAAGTGTAGGCATTAAATATTTTGAACATTCACATTTCTTTACCCAATGGGGAGCCGCTCATGCGCCAAAGATCGTTGCCGAAGTTGACGGCAAAACGCAAAAGATTTTCGGTTGGGAGACGGACGCTTCGGGAGAGGAATACGTTAATTTCTTGAGACAGTATATTCCCGAAGTAAAGAGTTTCTTAAAAGAGCTCGGTCTATTGGAAACGACTTTGTTCCATATTTCCGATGAACCTGCTGAAGCGCATATTGACACGTACAAAAAATCGTTGTCGAATATAACCGACCTGCTTGAAGATTGTCTTGTGGGCGATGCATTGTCCGATTACGAATATTATAAGACGGGGCTTGTAAAAACCCCGATCGCAAGAACTCACAAGGTTATGGATTTTGTAGGCAAGTGTGACAATTTGTGGGTTTACTATACCGGCGGAGAATGTTACGACGGGTTGAGCAACCGACTTATACACCTACCTCGCGAGAGAAACAGAATGATGGGAACTCAGCTGTATTCTTACAAAGCGAAAGGATTTTTACACTGGGGATATAATTTTTACTACGGAAGATTGAGCAGAGGTTTATATAATCCGATGATCGAACCCTGTTGCGGTTTCCCGAATGCAGGTACGACGTACAGCGTATATCCCAACTTTGACAGAAAGCCTTTGCAGTCGATACATCAGAAAATATTTGCCGAGGGGCTTATTGATATGAGGGCGTTGCAGCTTCTCGAAAGCTTGTCCGGCAGAGAAGAGTGTGAAAAAATCATCGTTGAAAATCTTGGTGAAGTTGATACTTTCAATACTCCTGACACTCCTGAAAAGCTTATGTCGTTTAGAAAGCACGTTAACGACAGAATAAAATATTACGTAGAAAATAAATAATTTTAATCAATAGAAAGGGAAACTATTATGGAACATTACAATCTTATAAAACCCGAGGATCTCGGAAAAGGCTCAAGCATAAAACTTGACGTAAGCACAGCTGAAGTTGATATCTATTGGAAAGTCGCTATGGAGGTTCTTGAAGTTATTGCTGAAAATAACAGAAAAGGCGAACCTACAGTGATGGTCGTACCTTATGGACCTTTGGGCCCCTACTTCAGACTTTCTTATCTTGTAAATAAGCACAGAATTTCTTTGAAAAACTGCGTATTTATCAATATGGACGAATATCTTGCAGATGAAAAGACCTATATTGACATAAACGATCCCCTTTCATTCAGAGGCGGTATGAACAGAATATTCTACGACGTTGTTGATCCGGAACTTAACGTTCTTCCCGAAAACAGAATATTCCCCGATCCTGAACATCCCGAAAAGGTTATGGAAATTATAAAGAAGTACGGTAAACTTGATATGGTATTCGGAGGAGTTGGAATAAACGGACATTATGCATTCAACGAGCCGCCCGAACCCAATGAAGTTTGCACAAACGAGGAGTTTGCAAACCGCGCAACGAGAGTTCTTAAAATAACTCGTGAAACAAGAACCATAAACGCATATATGAACTGCGGTGCTGACCTTAATGCAATTCCCGAATACTGCATAACAGTTGGTATGAAAGAAATGTTCTTGGCAAAGAAGATCATTATGATCATGCCTCGTGACTGGAATGCGGGAGCATTACGTAAGATATTGCACGGGGAGAAGACTGCAAAAGTACCTTGTTCGCTCTTTAGAGATCATAAAGATGCGACAATTTATACAATTGCCGAAGCGACAAAATGTCCTATTCCCGAAATCAGAGTTTACAACAAATGAGAGAAAATAATCTTTTAGTAAAGAATGCACGTGCCATACTCGGTGAACGTATAACCGAACCCACAGATATTTTGATCAAAGATGGGGTTATATGTAAAATCGAAAAAGACATTAACGCTGAAAACTGTGAAGTGTACGACGTAAAAGGCGACCTTGTTTTTCCGGGGTTTGTTGACGTGCACGTTCACGGTGGCGGCGGTGCTGACTTTATGGACGGAACGCCGGAGGCGTTTGAAACGGCGGTAAAAGCTCATTTGGAGAGGGGAACAACAACGCTTGTTCCCACTGCTATGACAGCTGTAAAAAAAGAGCTTTTGTCGTTTGTTGATGCCTATTGCAAATTTAAAAACAACAGCGAATATGCAGTTATGACTCCCGGATTGCATTTTGAGGGACCGTATTTTTCAAATGCGGACAAAAAGAGCAAAGGGGCTCAAAACGGAAGTGTTATACGCGATATAGATTTTGAGGAAATAGAAGAAATACTCGAAAAAGCAGACGGAAGTGTTATCCGTTGGGATGCGGCACCCGAAATCGAAAATGCGTGTGAGTTTGCAAAGCTTATGCGCAAAAAGGGTATAATATGCGCTGTCGCGCATACAGATGCTACGGCTGAAGAGGCGCAGGCGGGATATGATGCAGGATTTTCTCACGTAACACATTTCTATAATGCGGTAACTGCATACAAAAAAAGAGACCAGCTTGTAACGGCGGGTGTTGTTGAAGCGACGTATATGAACGAGGATGTAACCGTTGAACTTATATGCGACGGCAAACATATTCCGAGATACTGTATGTTACTTGCGTTAAAGATAAAAGGTGCTGACAAGGTTATGGGTATAACCGATGCTACGAGAATATCGTGCACGTCAATGATGACAGGAAAACTTGGCAGTTTAGAAAAAGGAACTGAAGTTATCGTTGACGACGGAGTGGCGAAGTTACCGGATATGACATCGTATGCCGGTAGTATTTGCACTATGGACAGAGCATTGAAGGTCGTATGCGGTGATTATGGAATTGACGTTATAACAGCCTCGAAAATGTTATCTTCAACTCCGGCAAAACATGTAGGCTTATTTGATAAACTTGGCAGTATCGAAGTTGGTAAGTACGGGGATCTAGTTATCGTCGGACAAGACTTTTCCGTGAAAAAAGTTATAAAGCTTGGAAATATAGTTTAAACAAAAAGGGTTTTCATTTTTTGAAAACTCTTTTTTTATATCTTAACTCGTAGGGAACCCCTACACGAGAACCCCCAAACCGCACGAAGTAAGGTTTAGGGGTTCTCGTGTGCGTCGCCCCCTACGAGTTAGGAGGGAAAGTGATTTTTAAGACAATATTATTGGCGAAAATCGTATGAAACACGGGAGGAGCAAGCCCCTCCCCTACCAGTTAGGAGGTGAAGTATTTCTAAATTTAATAACGTTGGTGAAACCCGTATATTATTACTATATCGCTATAAAAATATGATTTATATTTTTATGCCCTTGTTCACACACAATTCACAATATTTTTATACAATTATTTTGTTGTTATAAGGAGAATTGTTATGATCAAACGTTTTATAAGTTATTACAGACCACATAAAAAGATTTTTATACTTGATATGTTGGCGTCACTTCTTGTTTCGTTGGTAGGTATTCTTTACCCTATGGTAACGAGAACTATGCTTAATGATCTGATACCAAATCAAAAATACAGACTTATCATTCTATTCGGCGCGTCGCTTTTTGTTCTTTATGCCGTTAGAATGGGACTTAACTATTTTATTCAGTATCAAGGACACATCATGGGTGTTAAGATGCAGGCGCAAATGAGAAGCGAACTTTTTTCTCACCTGCAAAAGCTTCCTTTTTCTTATTATGACAACAACGAAACGGGAAAAATTATGACGCGTATGACGAGCGACTTGAACGACGTCAGCGAACTTGCACATCACGGCCCCGAAAACGTTATAATTTCTTCGGTATCCGTTATAATTTCTTTTGCTTACTTGATCTCTATTAATTTCTGGCTTTCTCTTATAATATTCTTATGCGTTCCGCTGCTTATAGTAGTATCGATCAAGACGCGCAAGAAAATGAGAAAAGCTTTTATGGACAGCCGTAAGGCAGTCGGCGTTATAAACGCATCGGTTGAAAGCAGTATATCGGGTATACGTGTAACAAAGGCGTTTACCAACGCAGAAAAAGAAAAGGAAAAATTCGAAGAGGGTAATACCCAATTCCAAGAGGCAAGACGTTCAGCTTACAAGGCTATGGGTGAATTCCACTCCATGACGACGTTCGTAACCGACATTTTTAACGTGGCTATCCTTATTGCCGGTGGTCTTTTCCTTTACAACGGTACAATAAATTTTGCAGACTATTCGGCTTTCGTCGTATCGATCAACTTGTTTTTAGGGCCTATTAACACTTTAATAAGATTTATGGAGCAGTTCCAGAACGGCGTTACGGGCTTTGAAAGATTTGTCGAGATACTTGATACCCTTCCCGAAGAGCAATCGGCAGACGCATTAGACGTAGACAGACTTGAAGGACATATAGAATTCAAAAACGTTTCTTACGGTTACGATACCGAAAAGGAAGTATTGAAAAACGTAAGTTTAAAAATCGAAAAGGGTAAGACTTTTGCTTTAGTCGGCCCCAGCGGCGGCGGAAAGACTACCATTTGCCACCTTATCCCCAATTTCTATAAGATCGAGGAAGGGGAAATTCTTGTTGACGGTAAAAACATAAAGAACATAACTTTTGAATCTTTAAGAAGAAATATCGGTATCGTTCAGCAGGATATATACTTATTTAACGCAAGTATGAGAGATAATATCCTCTACGGACGTCTTGATGCTACCGAAGAAGAGGTAATAGAGGCGGCAAAGAGAGCAAATATTCACGATTATATAATGTCGCTCGAAGACGGATATGATACCGTTATAGGCGAAAGAGGTGTCAGACTTTCGGGCGGACAGAAACAGAGACTCTGTATAGCGAGGGTATTTTTAAAGAACCCGCCCATTCTTATACTTGACGAGGCAACGAGCGCACTTGACAACACGACCGAAATACTTATCCAACAGGCGCTTGACGAGCTTTGTTACGGCAGAACGACGATAGTTGTTGCACACAGACTGTCAACTATAAAAAATGCCGACGAGATCGCCGTTATTTCAGGCGGAGAAATAGTAGAACAGGGTGACCATAACACCCTTATAAACCAAAAGGGTATATATTCAGACCTTTACAGTTTGCAGTTCAGACAGAACGCATAATTCTTTCAAAAACGTAGGAAAGGATATTATATGAATACCATTTCAGCAATATCAACACCGTTTGGCAAGGGCGGAATTGCAGTAGTTCGTTTATCGGGCGATGAGGCTATTGATATCGTATCAAAAATATTCGTGCCGTTTGGCAACAAGAAATTAAGTGACTATCCCCCCAATACACTTATATACGGAGATATTTACAAAGACGGAAAAATAATTGACAGAGGTATGGCTGTTTATTTTAAATCTCCCAAATCTTATACGGGAGAAAACTCTGCCGAAATACACTGTCACGGCGGTATTTTACTGTCGCAAATGGTGCTTGAGTCAACATTTTTGGCGGGGGCTGTACCGGCAGGTCCCGGAGAATTTACCCAGAGAGCCTTTTTATCGGGCAAAATGGGACTTTCTCAGGCTGAGTCGGTTATTGACCTTATCGATGCACAAAGTGAATCTAAGGTGGTTTTGGCAGCGTCACAGGCAGACGGTAGATTGTCAAGAAAGATCGGAGAAGTTTATTCCAACCTTATGACGATAGTGAGCAGTATATATGCATATATCGACTATCCCGACGAAGATCTGACAGACATACCGGTTAATGAGATGAAAATACAACTCGAAAGTATCAAAGCTGAACTTGAAAAGTTAAAGAAAACGTACAAGACGGGCAGAGCCGTATGCGAGGGATTGAATACGGTTATTGTCGGAAAGCCCAATACGGGTAAATCTTCGCTTTTGAATATGCTTTTGGGCGAGGAAAGAGCTATCGTAACACCTATTGCGGGAACGACGAGAGATACCGTTGAAGAAACCCTGTCGGCAGGAAAAGTGTTGTTAAGATTATGCGATACGGCAGGTATAAGAAATTCCGACGACGAGGTCGAGGAGATAGGCGTTAAGAGAGCTATTGAGAAAATGGAAAAAGCCGAGCTTGTTTTGGCTGTTTTCGACGGATCAAATTCGCTTGATAAAGAGGATGAAGACGTTATCAGTCAGCTTAAAACCCTTGAAGGAAAGACTATCATCGTTATATTAAACAAGAGCGATATACAAGAAACGTTAAAATCAAAAGATTTTGAAGATATAACGAAACACGTGATCAACGTATCGGCAAAAAATGAAAAGGGCAAGGACGAGCTTATAGAGCTTATTGAAAAAATATATATAGACGGCGAGATAGAGTATTCGTCAGCGTGTGTGGTAACGAATGCAAGACAGTTTGCGTCTGTGTGTAACTCAATAAACCACCTTGAAAGTGCGATAGATGCGTTAAATTCAGGCTTTACACAGGATATTGCGGGAATGGAGCTTGAAATTGCACTGTCTGAACTTGGAAATGTTGACGGAAGAAAGGTAACCGAAGACGTTGTACACAACATATTCGGCAGATTCTGCGTCGGAAAATAATGTAAAAAAATAAAAGCACCCCTTGGGGTGCTTTTTAATTATCTTTATTGTATCTTTCATAGTAGAACAAATATTGCTGGATCATACCGGCATAGTCGCCCAGATTATCAAGGTCAAGTCCGTTTGGGTAATATTTTTCAAGAACTCTTTTTACCCATACGTCAACGGGGAATGCATCGGTCTTATTAAACCCAAAAAGCAAAGCGCACGATGCTACCTTTAGTCCTACGCCCTTTATCTGCATAAGATATTCCAAAGCCTCTTTTGTAGGCATTTTATCAATTAAAGACAGGTCGATTTCGCCATTTGCTACTTTTTTCGCCGCATCGTATATATATTTTGCCCTAAAACCTGTTTTAAGTTCAAAAATCTTGTCCTCTCCCGCCTCGTAAAGAGCCTTTGCCGTCGGGAATGCGTAAAGGTCATCGCCGATTTTTTCGCCAAACCTTTTCGACATATTCTCAATTATCTTCTTTATACGCGGAATATTGTTGTTCTGCGAAATAATAAACGAACATAATGCTTCCCATCCGTCTTGGCGCAGTATTCTTATCCCACGCCCGTACTCCATAGCCTTGGTGATCGTTGTATCATTGTTCAATCTTTTAATAATATCTTCGTCAACCGATAAATAATCACAGTCAAGCGAAAGATAGTGACACCACAAATCCTCGTATTCCTTTTTGGTTATTCCGTATATTTTAAGTTTTGTGTCCTCGGTCTGTTCAAGTTTTATAAGCTTTCCGTAGGCTATTCCCTCAACACAGTTATCCTTTTGACTAAACCTGAAGCACTGACCGCAATCAAACGTTTTAAAAATTGAAAAGCGGTCTAAACTGCAAACTTCAATATATCCTTCTTTTTCGACTACACTAAACATTTATAAATCCTTTTCAAAAAAATCTATTGTTTATTTTAATTTTAGATGCTATAATTGTATCACACAACATTAAAGGGGACACTTATGGAAAAAATATATACAATACCTATAAACGAAGCGTTTGATGCTTGTATGGAAGATAAGACAAAGGGCTGTCCTTTCTGCGAACTGTACAGAGTGTTGCAGGAAAACGAACTTGACCTTATCCTCGGAGCATCTATGATGGAGCCTGACGTACGCATAAAAACGAACGAGATGGGCTTTTGCGACAAGCACTATTCGATGATGCTCAAGAGAAAAAACAGACTGGGGTTAACCTTGATGCTTGAAAGCCACCTGGCTCATGTTTCCAAAGAGTTAAAAGGGTTTAACTCTATGAAAAAGATCGAAAAGATCAACGACAGCTGCTACGTCTGCTCAAGAATTGATTACCACCTTGACAGAATGTTTGAGACGGCGGCTTGGCTTTACGACAGCGACAGAAAATTTGAAGAAAAAGTAAAAAACCAGAGCTATTTCTGTATGCACCACTACCACAAATTCATTCAGGCGGGTAAGGGTGAACTTAATAAGAGAAAATTTGCCGACTTCGAGCATGACGTTTCAAAGGTTAACCAAACGTATCTTGAAGAATTAAGCGCGGACGTAAGCTGGTTCTGCAAAAAGTTTGATTACCGTTACGATAAAGAGCCTTGGGGCAACGCAAAAGATGCGCCCGAGAGAGCAATTAAATTCCTCACCGGAAGCCTTACTGAAACCGAATAATTACGAGAGAAATCGCATTTTAATTACGGAATAATAGGCGAATAAACAAACATATACAAAGGCTCCCTTGTGTAAAGGGAGCTGTCAAAAACATTGTTTTTGACTGAGGGATTGTTTTTGATGTAACAATATTTTTGTTACAATCCCTCCGTCATTTTCTAAACGAAAATGCCACCTCCCTTTACACAAGGGAGGCTTTTTGTTTGTCCCAATATAGTAATATAATCAGAGCAAAATCATTAATGCTATATAAAAAAGCCGATAAAGACTTAGCTTAATATCGGCTTTTTTCTCTTATTATAACCCTAAAATACAATCGTAAAAATACTCTTTACGCTTCGGGTTCGATCTTAACCGTCTGAAGAGATTCCATAGCCTCTTTTTCAAGCGATTCTATATCTATTTTCTTTTCCTGTTCAAGAACCTGGGATATTTCAGGTCTCGTCTTGGGGTGTTTGGGGGTAAATACCGTACAACAGTCTTCATACGGCAAAATAGACGTTTCAAACGTGTTTATTTTTCTTGAAATAGTTATAATTTCTTCCTTATCCATACCGATGCAAGGTCTGAAAACGGGCATTGAAACAACCGAATCGGTAACGTTAAGCGCAGCTAACGTCTGACTTGCAACCTGACCTAAGCTTTCGCCCGTAATAAGCGCGTGGCACTTGTTTCTGTTTGCCACCTTTTCTGCAAGGCGCATCATAAAACGGCGAAGCAAGAGGGTAAAATATTCTTCGTCGCAGCATCTTCTTAACTCTTCTTGGATATGTGTTAAGGAAATAACGTGACAGTAGATGTTACCCGAATATTCCGAAACAAGACGTGCGAGCTGTAAAACCTTTTCCTTTGCTCTTTCGCTCGTATAAGGGAAGCTTTCAAAATGAACGGCATCGAGGTTGAGACCTCTTTTTGCCATCATATAACCGGCAACGGGACTGTCAATACCGCCCGAAAGTAAGAGCATAGCCTTACCGTTTGAGCCGACGGGCATACCGCCTGCGCCCTTGACTGATCCTGCGTGAACGTATGCATTTGTTTCTCTGAGTTCAATTCTGACAGTTATATCGGGGTTATCCATTTTAACTTTCAAATTAGGCATAACCTCAAGAACAGCGCCGCCGACCTCTGCTGAAAGTTGGGGAGATGTCAACGGAAATTTCTTATCCGAACGTCTTGCCTCTGCCTTAAAAGACGTCTTTCCCTCAAGGTATTGCGGCAAATATTCAGCCGCCTTTTTCTTTATATCGTCAATATCTTTCTCGCAAACGACTGCACGGCTTACGGATACGAAACCAAAAACCTTTTTTGAAGCCTCAAAAGCGCCGTCGATATCGGCAAAATCGTCCATAGGTTCAACGTAAGTTGTTGATTGACTTGCGCTTACTTTAAAGTTTCCGTAAGGCTTTATACATTCCTTCAGTCTTTTTGCGAGAAGATCTTCAAACCATTTTCTGTTTAAGCCCTTTAATACGAGCTCACCCTGTTTAAGCAAAAGAATTTCCTTCAAAATCTTCATTCCTTTTCGTTAGTAATATACCTAATCATTTTACACCAAATCATACGTTATGTCAACTTAATTAATCTTAAATTCATTCTATTGATTTATTTAACTTTTGCCAAAAAAACTTCCACAATCAAAAAAACTCCCCCGACAATGTATTTCCGTTTATAAAAACATACAATAAAAGACAATCCCCCGACAGCACATTTCTCGTCTTGTGTGAAGATAACCCGACCTAAACAGATAAGAAATCTTATGTTAATATAGGATGCAGTGAAACAGACCGTTTTAAGAGGAGGGGTCAGTTCGGGGTTCCCCGAACCGAATGAAATGAGGTTTGGGGGTTCTCGAGGGGAGGAGGAAATCGGAATCCTCCTCCCCCTTGGCGACTTCTTTGGTTACTTTCTTGTCGCAGCAAGAAAGTAACATAAAAAGTAAGTAAG
>JBGVPD010000087.1:0-7536 GCA_045126815.1 Eubacteriales bacterium | reverse complement strand
GAGGAAGCCTTGCAAACTTTGAAGAATTTTTATATGAGATGCTCTGCTGAACAATTTCTTTATAAAACTCCGGAACACCCAAAACTCCATCCTCAGCATAGGAGGCAATCGTCTTTATGTATGTATCAGCCACAAGGTAAGCACCTTCAGACATGGGATTTTTAAAATATCTTTTAAGAGCTTTATGATGACTCTGACCTCTATAAGCTACAACACGATTTATTTCACAGTTCAATTTCTTTCTGTTTTCATCCGTAGGGTCTGCAAGGCAGTTCGTCAATATCTCGCAATCGAAAGAAATAAAGGATATTGTCACTCCCGGTGTATCACCATCGGCAGGAGAGCCATTTTCGGCATCGTGTTCCTGCTCCCTTAGCTTTAGCAGACTATATGTATAATCATTTTCGTTAGGAACGGCGTATAAAAACCAGTCGTCAAAAAAGCGATCGCACCCCAGTCTTTCTCCAATTGAATCGGGGAAATCAAAAATATCTTTCGATGAAAGTATGTTTGATATGGATCGATTCACCATATAAAAACCATCTGAGGTTTTTAAAATATCGGGCTTCTCAATGTTCGTGTTAGAGAGTAGAAACTCAAAAATCTTTGGTGTATTTTTATCTGTCATTTCTACCTCCTCAAAACAAAAAAATATAATAAACCTATTTTAACTTATATATTATATTATTATAGGTATGACAAACTTCTTACAAATAAAACAAAAAAGCCGTCAAATTGACGGCTTTTTCTAAGTTCGTTATTTAGATTTTTTCTCCCATAGCAATCCGCAAGTTTCTTCTGCCCAACTGTACTGGGACATATACTCGCCGATAAATTCGGGTTTTCCGAATTTTAAGTAATTAAAATAATCACAATCAATTTTGTCGGGGTTTATAGAATAGAGATAGTTGTTTCTTTTGAAAATTTCCTCCACTCCAATCGCATCAAGAGTTTGGCGCAAATCACGGAATAATTGATGGATATAGTTTTGGTTCTTTTCCTCTTCGTCATTATCCCAAAGCGCAACCCCAATTTCAGCAACCGTAACGCCTGCACCGTTTCGGTCAATCAAAAAGGCAAATAGTTCTTTGGTTTTTGAACGCTTAAAGTTTAACTTTTCGCCATTTGCATAGACCTCAAAATGGCCAAAGCATTTTACGGTAAGTGGCTTTTCTCTTTGACGAATGCCCTGTATGTTATCAATCTCTACTTGTACGTCTTTTGCCGATACAGGTTTCATCAAATAACCGGAAGCGTGGAGCTTAAATGCGGGTATCGCATATTCCTCATAGCCTGTGCAAAATACGATTTTGCAATCGGGGCAAGCAATCCGAATCTTCTCCGCAAGGGCAAGTCCGCCCATGCCACGCATATTGATGTCTAAAAAGGCAATATCCACCGGATTGTCTTTTACAAATTCAAGAGCTTCTTCACAATCGGAAAACTGTGTAACTTCCGAGATATCAGGTGACGCTTTAACTGCCGCCACCAATGCGCCGAGCATCAATATTTCATCATCAACTGCTATCGCAATCATTAGGCCACCTCCTTTGGAATTTGAATCAGCACCTTAGTTCCAACACCCTCTGTGCTTTCTATTTGCAGAGTGCCGTTTACCATTGCCTCAAGTCTTCCTCGAATATTGCGGATACCAACGTGTTTTCTTTCGTCAAGCAAAACGCTTGTATCAAATCCAACGCCGTCATCCTCTACCGAAACGCAGTAGTGTATGTCGGTTTCATAAGACACAACGCGGATTGTTCCACCTTTTTGTAATTTCATAAGACCGTGCTTAATGGCATTTTCTACGATTGGCTGAATAGTAAGCGCGGGAATATGGAAATCGTCCGAATTCATTTCAAAAGAGAAGGTCATATCCGGAAAACGCACATTTTCAATACTAATGTAATGACGCACATGCTCCATTTCTTGCGACATTAAGATAGGCTTGGGGTTATCCAGTTCTCCGAAATTACCGCGCAGATATTTCGCAAAATTATGTACCAGATCTCCTGCTTTTTTAGGATCTATGCTACAAAGCTGCTCAATGCTTCCAAGTGTATTATAAATAAAGTGGGGGCGAATCTGACTCATCATCGTGGAAACTCTGCTTTCGGTAAGCTGAGCATTTAATGCGATTTTTTCGGTTTCCAATTCTTTTGCTTTTGTAACTGCATTGATACTATTTGGTATAATTCTAAGCACCACAATCATTGCCGCAATAAAGAAAACAACGAAAACATATTTAGAGGACATTGCATTATTCCAGAACCCAATATCAATCATAACAACGTCAACAACGAATGAAATAAACGGTAAAATTGAGCCGATATGAAGAAAACGTCCTTTTTCCTTTGTTGCAAAAAACTCTTTTATTTGGCAACCGATCAAAATGATATTTGCAAGAATTTGTGCAGCAACCCAATAAAGCCAAGTGTCGTAGAACAACATATCAGTCGCAATAGGCAAAACCAAAAATACAGTATCAACAATTCCCAAAACAACAGTTGTAATCGTTCCGACTGTTTTAGTTGTTTTTAAAAAATGGGTAAGTGCAATCGCCAAAAATAACATATAAAATATCATAGAGCAACCTAATATGGTGGTGTTTGATACAACCGATTCGCTCCATAACGAAATGCTATCAACACTATATGTGAGATATGTACCGGCGAACAAAATTACAATACCGAGCAGCCAAATAATATTACTGCTTTTTATATGTATAAGCGTTGAGAACAAAGCGGTTCCCAAGAACAACAAAGAAATAATCATAAACAAAAGGCCGATATCTCTTTGCGTTTTGCCCTGCTCCATTACCCCTTTTTCAAACTCAATACCCGTCCAAATAGCAGTATTAGACAGCAATTTATCAATAGCGGTTTCGTTTCCAAACTCATGTGGGTTATGAATAAGAATTTCAAGCGGCTGCTCACTTGTAATAGTATAAGCATCCCAGACAGCACCGCAAGCAGAATCGCCAAACAAAGGATTCTCGGTATCAAGTACAAAGGGTTCGTTTTTCCCTTCATAAATAGTCAAATTAATATGATCTGTATAAAGCGCAATTGGTGTTTCTCCACTATAAATTCCAACATACTCACCATCAGGTGCCAACATATGAAAATTGCCTCGCAAAGTTACGTCTCCCTCTGTGGAAGGTATATGTTTTCCTTTTACAATTTTTTGCCATTCACCATCGGCAATTTGGTATTCTCCATCAAAATACACCCCCGCTGTCATAGCAGGTATAGCTTGCATACTGTTTGCATTACCGTGCCATAACAGGATAATTGCCAAGAGAATGATTAGCATAACTCCAACTGTCTTGAGTATGGTTATATTTAAAAAACGAGAATTTGTTTTTTTGTTGTCTATCATCGTTTCTACCTCGTAGAATATAATTTTTAATTTCTCTCATATTCTATCACAAAAGCATTGTGTTTTCAATATTTTAACTTTTATAGTCTTGCAAACAATATCCCCCCTAAATATCTTAAAGCAGTTGAACGATTTATATTTTTGATGTATAATGAATTATAACAAAGATTTTTCATTTGATTTTACTTGGTTTTGAGAAAGAAAATCTTTCCCAAATACCGATTGTTGAGGAGAATATATGAAGTTTAAACCTAACCCGTTGCTTTATGGGGCTAATGAAGATTTTTATAGCACATTCAGACTTGCGATACGTATGAAAGATATAGTTGATTACGAACTGTTGCGGTGCTCTGTACATAAAGCGGCGGTGCGCTATCCATATTTTTGCGTTTTGCCAAAACGCGAAGAAGATAATCTTGTGTTGCATTATAACAGTAGTCCACTGCCTGTTTTTCCGGATGATCGCGCCGTGACGTTGGGAAGCGAGGAAAGCAACGGACACCTGATTTCCTTTGGTTGCAAGGATAACACCATTTTTATAGATTGCAGCCACTATCTTGCCGACGGAATGGGTGTAGAGCCTTTAATGAAAAGCTTACTCTATCTGTATGTTTCCAAACGCTACGGAACAGAAGGACTGGAAACCGAGCGAATCAGAATGCCCGACAGTCCGATTTGCGATGGAGAACATATATATCCATTTCCTGATGGTGCGATGAATACAGAAGAGTTTTGCACTCTTTCCAAAGAACCCGAAGAAGTGTATAACTTAGATCCGGTTGCATTTGATACGGAAGGTTTATATGCCTATCACTTGCATGTTCCACAAAAAGAAATGATGGCAATGGCTAGTTCATCGGATGGTAGCCCCGTGTCATTCCTTTCCGTCTTGCTTTATCGAGCACTTCATCGACTTGACGACAACATAGACAAGCCTGTATTGGCACACGTGCAACATCAGTACCGTGCCGTATTGCGCACACCTATGAGCCATCACAGCCTAGTTAACTACATTCCGGTGACAATGCCCCCACGCCTAAACAAATGGGATGTTGAAAAACAAAATACAGTTGTACGTGGACAAGTAATCCTGAAAGGCGATAAAGAGGCTGATATTGCATCGATCAACCGACTGATAGAAACGTTTCCGAGTGAATCCCCATTTGCTGACAAGAGAGATGCAATGGCTCGCTATTCAGAAAAAAGTATACTTGGAAAAACTTTTGGAATCAGTTACGTTGGAAAATTAGACTGGTGCGGGCTTGAGCGCTATGTTAAAGATCTTTACGCCTATATTGGTGAAAGGCATACAAAAAATATGTTGCTAATTGAAGTGATGACTGTTGGAGAAGATTTTTCGCTGACCTTTATGCAGAGTGGACGAGGCAAAAAATATCTGAATGCTTTTGTGGAGGAAATCCGTTCACTTCACATCCCCGTCAGCTTAGTAGGCGAAGAAAGATATAAACTCTGTAATACCGCTTCAATGATGCAATGTTGAAGCTGCTGTTAATGAGTTTCTTGGCTAATAACATATAATAAACTTCTACAAAAGTGCGAAAAAGGCGGTAGGGATTTTAACCCTACCGTCTTCAGTGTTATACGAATATCAATTCTATATTTACAACTTCTATGGCTCTACTACGAATGTTATTCATCAACCCAACCCATTGCATTTGGTTATCTGCTTTAAATTGCTCGGTCACGCCTTCACGCTCAGCCATTTGCTTAACCAAACGATTGAACATATCTTCCGCATCACAGTCCAACTGCAATAGATAATCATAAAGCGTATGTTCATTCAGCATTTTGTTGTAGAAAGGTTTACAATGCTTTTGAATGTGTTTCAAATGTCGTTGACCCCACACGCCGATTGGTTTGCGTTCGGGTTCATCCTCACCGGCGATGATATAGTAATCACCGCACAGTTCGTATTCAAGCCCTGTTTTTTCGTCTGTAATAAATCTTGCTAACTGTTCCATAATTTATGCCTCCTTATATATAACTTTGAGTTTCTTTTGTTTTGAATGAATAACCTTTAATAATACTTCATCTAAAGCATCGGTATACTTTCCGTCAGCAATGAGCTTATTTCGCATTTCATTCATGCAGTTCACAACCACCCGTCGTTCAAAATCATCCAATACGATATAATATTTCTTTTCTTTCATCGCGCTCACTCCTTCAGTAAATCTTTAAACGGGGCTTCCTCATTCACAAAAGTGTCGTAGGTAAAATTGGCTCCAAGACGGAATCCCATAATAAAACTGTCGAGATTCGATTCACCATTAACTACGCTCCAAGCATTAGAAAATTCAAGAAATTTCTTTTTGCTTTCGCCTGAAAGGTTCTCAGTTAAGAAATCCTCATTTAACATCAAGACTTCCATTTGCTTTTGCACGGCTTTGTTTTCCTTTGTGCTCCTTGCTTGTGGATCAAGGTTGCCGTAATAAAACTCTTCAATGAATTTTCCCATAAAAAATAGCCTCCTTTATGTTTCTACAATAATTGTACTTAAAGAAGGCAGTATAGTCGAATGTACCGATATAAAAAAAGAAAATACCGAGAAAACCTTTTATGGGTCTTCTCGGTATTTATCTTTTGCTTTGCTTTCGCCACACCCGATAAATAGTGTATTTTGATAGGTTTTCAAATTACTTCCTTATCGCGTGCTAGCAAAAGATGTCGAGGCTTTTTTTAATAAATTACTCCGCCGATTATAACCGAAGAAACAGTAAAATCATCGTTTAAAATAACTATGTCGGCGTCATATCCTTGTTCGATTTTTCCTTTGTTAAGGCCAAAACGTTTAGCCGGCGTTTCGGAAGCCATTTTAACCGCTTCATAAAAGTCAATTCCAAATTCAACGGCGGTTTTAACGCATTCAAGTAACGGTTTTGAGCCGCCGGCAAGAACGCCGTTATAAAGCGTCAAAACCCCGTCGCTCATCGTAACCTCAATACCGCCCGATAAGTATTTTCCGTTAGGTAATCCGGCAGGACGTATACAATCGCTTATTAAAATAATTTTTTCGCTACCGAACAATTTATACAACATTAAAACCGCCGATTTATCAACGTGTAATCCGTCGCAAATTAGTTCGGCGTAGATTTGCTTTTCGAAAGCGGCGCCTATCGGGCCAACATCACGATGAGAAAAAGGGGTCATTGCATTAAAGGTATGAGTAAGTCCGTCGGCTCCGGAATTAATGGCAACAATCGCTTGGTCATAATTACAATCGGTATGGCCAATTGATACATGACAATCTATGGCTTCGATAAATTCCTCTACCCCGTCAAGCTCGGGCGCAACCGTTATAATTTGAACATTATTTAATCTATTAAACTCATCAACATCGGGATTTTTGATAAATTTTTCGTTTTGGGCGCCTTTTTTAGTCTTTGAAATATACGGACCTTCCATATGAAAACCCGCAATATTTGCGCCATTTACGTATATATTTTGGTTGGTGATTTTTTCAAGATTATCTATGCTATCTGTCATAGTTGTGGGGAACCAAGTTGTTGTGCCGACCGCAGCTAAACCGGTACTAATAGCTTCAAGGTTAAAATCCGACACGTCATATCCGCCAAATCCGTGAATATGAGTATCAATTAAACCGGGTATTACTCTTTTCCCCTCTGCGTCGATGTCGCAAGGCTCATCAAAAACGCTAATGTCGAATATTATTCCGTTATCAATGCGAATGTCAAAAATTCCGCTCTTAAGTCGGGCATTTTTAATAAGCATAAAATCACCGCCAAAGGTTATATTCAATTAATTATACCTTTTTTTAACTGATATAGCAACAAAAAAAAACCTGATATCACTTTAAAAAGTAATATCAAGTCTTTTTAATTTAATTTTGAAGCAAGGAACGGTCGCTTGGCATATCTCCGCCTGATTCGGAGAATTTTTGAATAAGCTCCTCGATAGTAAGCTTTGACTTTTCTTCGCCGGAAACGTCAAATACTATTCTTCCGTTGTTCATCATAATAAGGCGATTACCGTAAGTAATGGCGTCCTTCATATTATGCGTAATCATAAGCGTAGTAATTTTTTCCTGAGCAACAAGCTTTTCGGTAAGCTTTAGAACCTTGGCCGCCGTTTGCGGGTCAAGAGCCGCAGTATGCTCATCAAGCATTAACAGTTTCG
>JBGVPD010000086.1:0-2113 GCA_045126815.1 Eubacteriales bacterium | reverse complement strand
TAAAGGTCTTTATCGGTCAATTTGCTCATTGTTCCACTTCCTCGTCGTTGTCAATTTCTATGTATAAAATTCCGTCATCGACATACAAATAGCGAATGTATTTATCGGTATAATCTTCTTCGCTGACTTCAATGCGTTGTTCTTTTATATAGTCATAATATACAACTTTATAATCGGATTGTATTTCTGTGTGTAGAAAAATTTCGTATAGTTTCATACTCTCGCCCTCACTCCACGCAAAAAGTAAGAAGTTTATTGAGGTTGAAGCGGTTTGATTTTTCCAATAATGTACAAGTGTAACAACTGACTATTTGCCAATTGTTCCCGCCTTTTTTTCTGTGGTATGTTTCAACCTTATACGCTCCTGTTCCGTCGTAATATTTTTCATAGAAAACGCCTTTGATTTTTTCGGTGGTTTCGTCTTCGGCTATTTTTTTAATAAAATGCGGATAATCGTGAGATAGACAAGGGTTATAAATATAGTTTGCAATATCAAACTTGAAGCCGTTCGGGGCTTCGGTTTTGCGTAATCTGTTGATATATTCGGGTGTTCTGTTTCTTGACATTTTATACTCCTTTCGCCCCTAAAAAGTGGGGGCTTGACAAATTTATTTTAATGTGCTATAATGTTGGTGTAAATCGGATTGAGTCGGGCGGATAGGTTCGCCCTTGTCAACCCTCAAATGCTCACAGAGAAGCGGTCAAACTTTGTTCTGTGGGCATTTTTATTTTGTGATGTAGTCTATTAGGTCAAGTATCTGTTCGGCAGTCCAACCGATAGATAACAAATACTCTTTAAGCCTTTGAATTGCCTTGTCACTTAAACTCGTTGTTTTGTCCATTCCTTTCTACCTACCAAAATAAAATCTGTTTGGCTTTTCAACCCCGGGAATGTTCAGCCGTTCCCGGTCGCTGTTGTAGAACTTAAGCCCCTACAACCGGGCTTGTGTAGGTTAACGCTCCCACACTTGCGAGTTGAACAGTAAACCACGCACCCCATCATTAAAAAGTTGCTCTCCTCTACGGAGAGAGAGGCGCGCGAGCACCTCTGTATTTGCAGAGGTGCATACAGAATACAAAACATCAAAAGTCGGCTTTAGCCGAGGAAGATATGAAATTTTTATAAAGTTTTTCCCGGGGTGTAAGAAAAAGTTTGTAAAAAATTCATATACCCCACCTTTTTATGTTTTTTAGGCTGTATGCCAAGGTAACGTGCATAAACCAATAAACACAAATTCGCCGTGAGGCGAGAAGAAACAACCGCCACAACATAAAAGAATTCCCATTCTTTCCAAACGGCAGAGTAAAGAGAGTGGGAGGGAGTCAGGCCGTGAGGAAAAGGAAAGGCGAGCAGCCGTTTTCCTCACGCCCTCCCACCCACTCCGTAATCAACAAAAAAAGAAAAGGCTTGTCTATACCGCAAAGTATAAACAAGCACGAAAATTACGGCATATAGCCTTGAAAGGAGCATATCCAAAATGAGAAGAACGAAACGGAGCTACAAGACATTCACAAAAAGAACGAGAGATAAACTTGAAGCCTTGTATAATGCGGGACTCCCGGTAAAGAAAATAGCAGAGGAGTTAGGGTATACGCATCAAGCTGTATACCACGAGCTTAAGCGTGGATACTATATACATCGTAATACCGATTGGACTGAAACGAAAAAGTATTCCGCAGATAAAGCACAACTGTCAGCAGAGATAAACGCAACCGCAAAAGGAGCACCCCTGAAGCTCGGTAATGATAAGGCTTTCGCAACCTTCGTTGAAACTATGATCAAAAAAGGATATTCCCCGGGAGCTATACTGCTTTACATTGAAGAAAACGGATTAAAATTCAAAACAAAAGTATGCCGAGTTACCTTGTATTCGTATATAGATAAAGGGGTGTTTCTCAAAGTAAGTAATAAGAACCTTTTACGAAAAGGAAAAAGAAAAATTAAAGCAGAAGCAGAAAAACAGGCTAAAAAACTTCCAAACGTAGAACACTCTATAGAGAAAAGAACACCCGAAATAAACGCACGTCAAAGCTTCGGACATTGGGAAGGAGATTCCGTTATAGGTACAATAAAAAAAGGTGAAACCGTTCTTACATTTACAGAACGGCTCAC
>JBGVPD010000085.1:0-15549 GCA_045126815.1 Eubacteriales bacterium | reverse complement strand
CAGTTCGGGGTTCCCCGAACCGAATGAAATGAGGTTTGGGGGTTCTCGAGGGGAGGAGGAAATCGGAATCCTCCTCCCCCTTGGCGACTTCTTTGGTTACTTTCTTGTCGCAGCAAGAAAGTAACATAAAAAGTAAGTAAGGTAAGTTATTTTTATTTCAATAATGTCAAAAAAGTTTATAAAACGGGGCGTCGAGGACGTCGCCCCCTACGAGTTAGAAAGGAAAGTAATTTTTATTCCAATATTATTGGTGAAAAAAAGAAAAACGCTGACGCGTTTTTTAAAGAAGCACATTCTGTCAGGAGCTTCGCTCCCGAACCCACACCAAAGAAGCTTTTTGAAAAAAGCCCCTTTGGAAACCGCAAAAACTTTCAAAAAACAAAGTTTTGCTAATATGGTGGGGTTCCCTACAAAGATATGATGCATTATAACCGTAGAGGTTAAGTTTGTTTTTATCTTTTTGCACACAAAAAAGGCGCACCTTTTTGTGCGCCTTTTCTTGTTATGCTCTGTGTTTGTTGGCTCTTTCTTCGGGACAGATAACGATCTTTCTGTTATCATCAGCTCCGATAGAGTAGGTCGATACTCCTTCGATATTCTGAACCTCTGAATGAATTATACGTCTTTCATAGGGGTTCATAGGCTCTAAGGTAATATTTCTGTTATTCTTGCGAACTCTTGCCGCCATTCTTCTTGCAAGTGTTCTCAACGTCTCTTCTCTCTTTGCACGGTAATTTTCAATATCTACCGTTACCTTTGAGTAGTCGCCCTTTTCATCGTCTTCACTCTTGTTTGCCGTAAGGTTTGCAAGGTACTGCAAAGCATCAAGAGTTTCACCGTGATGTCCGATAAGCATTCCTGCAGACTCGCCTTCGAGTGTGATCTTTGTGTCTTTACCGTTGATCTGTTCAGCTTTTACTTCAACGTCAAGTCCTATATTGTTGACAAGCTTCTTAACAAATTCAACAGCTTTCATACCTGCGTTTACGTTGCAGATAACCTTTACTTTCGCGGGTGTCTCGCCGAATCCGAGAAATCCCTTTTTCGCATTTTCGATTACTTCGTAATCTGCCTTATCTGCCGTAACGCCAAGCTCTTTTAAACCGTTTTCAATAGCTTCTTCAACGGTTCTTCCGAAAACTATTACTTCGCGTTTCATTTATATTTTTTCTCCTTTATTTAAGCACCAAAATAATTTGGCGCACGATTATCTTTTAAAAATATTATTCGTTAGTCTTGTCGTCTTCCTTGATTTCGGGTTTTTCGATCATTCCCGCAAGACCGTTCTGTTTTTCTGCCGTCTTTTTCTTTTTCGTTTCAACGGGGGGAACGTAATCTTCCTCGTCTATTCTGTGAAGTGAACGTACTTTTTTCTTTTCTCCCGTCTTTTTCTCGGGTTTGATTTTGCCGTTCATTTCTTTTTCGGCTCTTTTATAATCTTCTTCGCTAAACTGGGGTAAAGGCATAACTTTTGCCATTATTACCTGCTGAACCGTACCCAAAATATTGTTTACGATCCAGTAAACACCTATAACTGCGGGAACGATAAACGTAATATAAACGCTCATCAAAGGCATCATCCAGTCCATAAGCTTGGACGAACAACCTGCCGCGGGATCCTGATTTACGCCTTCGTTGGGATTATAAGTAAACTTCTTGTTTATCTTCATTGAGAGGAACATAAACACAAACGTCAATACGGGAACGAGCAAAAGAATGAGTCCGGTCTTAGATACGTCATCAAGACTGGGTATTCTTGAAAGGTCAATTCCGAAAGTATTAAAATTCGGAAGATCAGCTTCCGTAATATAATCCTTTACCGTATCGGCATAAAGACTGAAGTTTTCCTTCATCTTTGCTATAAGCTCGATCTCTTGCTTTGTCGTAATTTCAGCGATTTCATAAAGCTTAGTTATTACGTTCTTCGGAACCTTGCAAAGATATCTCAAGGGGTTTGTAACCACCTGATAAAGCGCAATAAGAATGGGAAGCTGTATAAGAAGAGGAAGGCATCCGCCCATAGGGTTAAAGTTTTCCTTTTGATACAGATCAAGGATATCCTGCTGCATCTTCTGCTGAGTAGGCTGGTCGTTTCTTCCTGCATATCTCTTACGGATAGCCATTTCTTTAGGACGTAAATTTGCCTGTTTAATAGAGTTCTTCTGCTGTTTGATGCTAAGAGGAAGCATCAATACTTTTACAAGAACGGCAAACAAAATTAAGGCAACAAGATAATTGTTACCGCCGATAGTGTAGAAAAACTTAACTATCGTACCAAAAAAACCGAGAATTGCGTCTAACATTTTTTCTCCTTTTTGTTAAAAACACTCATTTGTTATTTTTTCTTCTTTGGTGGGACAGGATCATAGCCTCCTCGGCAAAAAGGGTTACATCTCAATATTCTGTACACTGAAAGTATGGTACCCTTGAAAAATCCGTGAATTTCATAAGCCTCGATAGCGTACTGCGAACACGTCGGATAAAATCTGCACGTCGGCTTTTTTTTGAGAGGCGAGAGATATTTTTGATATAACTTAATAAAAAAAATGAAAATCCTTTTCATATCATTCCAAGCTTTCCGAAGGCGTAAACCATATCATTTTTAATATCGGTAGATTTTGCCTTTATACAGTTATCCTTCGCGACAAGAACGATAAGATTGCCTTTTTTTATACCGTATTCCTTGTCGGTCAAGCGGTAGCCCTCTCTTATTATTCTTTTCACTCTGGATCTTGTAACAGCATTACCAATTTTTTTCGTTACCGTCAGACCTACTCTGTTGATGTACATTTTTTCAGGATTTTCCATTTTTAGCTTAAAGGCATGTCTGTCGGGTAAAACGTATATAACGACGTTTCTCGCCGATATCTTTTTACCCTTTCTGTATGCCTTTAGATACAGGTGGTTTTCGCTTATAGCTCTATATTTCATAATATAAAACCTCCCGTAGCTTCTTTTAAATTTTCCGTTGTAAAACAAAAACCCCCGAGAAGTTTCGGCGGTTTTGTAACTGACACGTGCGTCTAATATAAAACGATTATGCCATTAATATGTGAGCCGTTTTCTGCCTTTTGCGCGTCTTCTTTTCAACACATTTCTGCCGTCGGCGGTTCTCATTCTTTTTCTGAAACCATGTTCCTTTTTGCGCTGGCGTTTTTTAGGCTGATACGTTCTAATCATTTCACGCACCTCCTTCAACTTCTAAATACTCAACGGTATTCTCTATTATTACACAAATCTAATCTCTTGTCAAGGGTTTTTTTACAACTTTACCTTCTTTTTCTTATTTTTTATATAAATATGCTCCGATTTTGATTGAAAAAACATTAAAATTTACCTGATTTGCCTTGCATTATGTAATATTATATGTTATAATAAATTATATATATGCGATTCAATCATCTTTATGATTTTTTTATTTTTGAAGGGATATAATTTATGCAGTTTTTAGACGACCTTTGGGCAAACGTTATAAAAAATTCAAGAAAAACCTATGCCGATGCTTTTATCGAATTATGGTTCAACGATTTAAAACTTGAGGTTTTGAACGACTCTTTTGCCGTTTTACTTAACAACAGCGACCTTAAGTGTAAAATACTCAACGAAAGACACAAACCTACTATAAAACAATACCTTGAAGAACTTTTGGGATATGAAGTTAACGTCGTAATTCTTTCCAGACAAAACGGAGATCCCGATCTTACTCCTTACATAGAGGGCAGCATTTCTCCCGAAAAGGAAGAAGTCAAGGAAGAAAAAATTACCGTAAAATCTGTAGCCGACGACGAAGATTTTAACGATGATCCTTTTGAAGAGGCAAGTAACATTTTCCCCTCTTATCACACGCAGTACACCTTTGATAACTTCATCGTAGGTAACTCAAATAAATTTGCATACGAAGCATGTATTGCCGTTTGCAATTCACTTGCAACACAGTTTAACCCTCTCTTCATCTACGGACAGAGCGGTCTCGGTAAAACTCATTTGCTTTACGCAATAAACAATCAGGTATTAAGCAAAAACCCAAATGCAAGTATCGTCTACGTAAAAGGTGAAGATTTTGCTAATCAGCTTATTGAAAACTTAAGCAAAAAATCTCCCGTTACTTTCCGTGAAAAATTTAGAGATAAATTCCGTAAGACAGATATCTTACTTATTGACGATATTCAGTTTATCGCGGGAAAAGAGTCAACACAGGAAGAAATATTCCACACGTTTAACGCGCTTTACGATGCGGGTAAACAGATAATTCTTACGAGTGACCGTCCTCCTAAAGAAATAAAAACTCTTGAAGAAAGACTCAGAACGCGTTTTGAAGGTGGTCTTATCGTTGATATTCAGCCTCCGGATTACGAGCTCAGAATGGCTATCATCAAACATAAGGCAAAAAAATTGGGCGTTAAATTTGACACCGACGTTCTTTCTTACCTTGCTGAAAATTTGAGAAGCAACATAAGACAAATAGAGGGCGCTGTTAAGACACTGGCTGCTCATTCATTCTTAAAAGGCTCTAAAATTGATATTAATCTTGCATCAGAATGTATTTCGGATATAGTTTCCAAAAATGAGCCCGTCAACGTTACCATAGAAAGAATAGTTGACAAGGTTACGAAAAAATACAACATATCCGAAGCTGACCTCAAAGGCACCAAGAGAAATCAGGAAATTGCCAACGTCCGTCACATTTGTATCTATATAATTAAAAATATGACAGACCTATCCTTGAAGAAGATCGGCGATATTTTCTCACGCGACCACTCGACTATAAAGTCATCATTAAATAAAATAGAAACGGATATCAAAGAAAATTCGCTTCTTGAAATTGAAATAAGCGAACTTATGGACGAGATATCTAAAAAATAACGTCTCCCCATATTTTCAACACCTGTTGAAAAGTGTGTGGAAAACTTTAGTTGCATTTTCTTATGTATTTATGCTGACTTTTTACATTTTCAGTCATACTTTTCCACAGAAAAGTTTTCCATTGAAAATTTGTTGATATTTGTGGTGAAAATATAAGGTTTTGATAACTTTGCTTTTTCCACATAAAAATCAAAATCTTATTTATAGATTAATCAACATACCTCTAAGTAAATTTTTAGCTTAATATGCTAACTTTTTCCTCTTTCAACAGTTTCAACACCCCCTACTAATATTAATACTACTACAATATCTTATATATATCATATCATGCATTTTTGCCCTGAAATTTTTTGAAAGAAAAATGCGAAAAAGATATACTTATAATCCGTAAAAAAATAATTCTATATACATCTCTAAAGAAAGGGAATTTTATGAAGATCATTTTTGAGAAAAACATTCTTAATACCGTACTTACTGCAGCTATGAGTGCTGTTTCCACAAAGAATATTATTCCTGCAACGTCGGGTATTCTTGTTACGACTATGGGAAAAGAAAACGTAAACATTACAGCTTACGACCTTGAAAAAGGTATTACGACAACAGTTCCCGCAAACGTTATCGAAGAAGGCGAATACGTTATCAACGCTATTCGTTTAAATCAAATAGTAAAAACTCTTCCTGATAATGAAGTTACCATTGAAGTTGACGAAAAATGTATGACTAAAATAACGAGCGGACGTTCGGAATTCAGTATGCCTGCTCTTCCCGGATCAGACTTCCCCTCAACTCCTACAGTTGATACTGGTAAAGAACTTACCATTCCTCAGAGCGTTATGAGAAATATGATAAGCAGAACTATCTTTGCCGTTGCACAGACCGATCAAAGACCTGTTTACTGCGGTGTTTATTTTGAAGTTAAGGGTTCAAAGATAATTGCAGTTTCATGCGACAGCTTCAGACTTGCTTATAATGAAATGGAATGTGAGATCAAGAAAAACGAAGAAGCAAATGCTGATATGTCGTTTATAGTTCCCGGTAAGACTTTGATCGAACTTATGAAATTCTTGAATGACAGCGATGAAGATGTCGTAAATATAAGAGTTGGCGGTAAACACGCTTTGTTTAACGTTGAAAACTTTACTTTCTTTACGAGACTTCTTGAAGGTCAGTATATTGAATACAACAGATATATTCCTAAAGATAACACGATAATAGTTAAAGTTAATACAAATGAAATACAGGACAGCTTGGAAAGAGCTGCTCTTATCAGTGAAGAAAAGTCACAGGTAAGAAATTTTGTTAAGTGTAATTTTACAGACGATACTCTCGTTATTACAGCTAACGCTGTATCGGGTAACGTTTACGACGAAGTACAGATAGAAAAGACGGGCGACGATCTTGAAATTGCTTTTACTTGCCGTTACTTGCTCGAAGCTTTGAGAGTTTGCAACGTTGAAAAAATAAAGCTTTCAATGTCAGGTCCTCTTCGCGCTATGGTTATTGAACCTGCGGAAGAAAGTACGTCAAAATTCCTCTTCGTAACACTTCCTACAAGAATGAAATAAGAAATAATGTTTTGTAAAAGGATACAATTCAAAAATTTCAGAAATATAGACGAAGCCGATATTGAATTTCATGAGGGAGTTAACATTTTCTACGGCAACAACGCTATGGGAAAGACCAACGCTCTCGAGGGAATATATTTGTTTGCAAACGGAAAAAGCTTTCGTTCTTCAAGTGACAAAGACCTTATAAACTTCTCAAAAGATACAAGTAATATCAAAATGAATTTTGACGATATGAACAGAAGTCATTCTATGGAGATAAAACTTGCAAGGGGAAGCAGAAAGGTTTGTTACAGAAATAACGTAAACATTAAAAAAATGTCCGACTTCGTGGGATATTTCAGGGCTGTATTATTCTGCCCCGAACATCTTTCTATCATTAAAGACGGCCCGAACGAAAGACGTACGTTTCTTGACTCGGCTATTTGTCAGATGAAAAGTTATTACCTCTCTTCACTTCAAAAATATAACAATATCTTAACTCAGAGAAATATGTTATTGAAAAATTATGAAGAGAATAAAGAGGTTTTTAACAGAACTATTGAACTCTGGTCGGCTTATCTTGCAAGAGAAGCGGCTTTGATATCGAGAGAAAGATTTGAATACGTAAATTTGTTGAACGGTCACGTTAGAAAGTTTTTTAATGATATGACCTCGGGCAGAGAAGAAACTTTTCTTGAATATAACAAGATCATGACTGAAGAAGAGTATTATTCAAAACTTACTCAAAATCTTGAAAAAGAAATACAGGCAGGTACGACTCTTTACGGTATTCATAAAGACGATATCGACGTTTATTTAAACGGACACGAGGCAAGAAACTTTTGTTCGCAAGGACAGCAAAGATGCCTTGCTCTCGCTATGAAGCTGGGAGAGGGAGAGATATCAAAACAGTTTACGGGTGAATATCCGGTATTTCTGTTTGACGATATTTTCAGTGAGCTTGATACGAAGAGAAAAGAATACATCACAAGCGGTATCAATAAATGTCAGGTAATTATTACGAGCTGCGACGGTGAAACTTTAAAAAATTTCTCAAATAACGTTATTGAAGTTAATCAGGGAAAATATACGAAAGTAGAGTAAATTTATGTATATTCACTTGGGTAATAAAAAAAATATACGGGAAAAAGAGATAATCGGTATTTTCGATATGGATAATGCGACCGTATCAAAGGTAACGCAAAAGTTTTTAAACAAGTCCCAAAAGGAAGGTAACCTTATTACGACGGTCGAAGAAATACCGAAGTCGCTTATCTTGACAAAAGATAAGGTCTATATGTCTCAGCTATCCCCAAAAGCTCTCTACGGCAGACTTTCAAGTAAAGAGATAGTTTAAACTTTACAAAAGTGCTTGGGAGAAAATTTACAAAAATTATTATATAATATATGGAAAAACGTTTGTTAAAAGGCGTAAAAAAATAAAAGCTTTTTAACGTAGATCAAGGCAAAAAGCCTTGGGTTAAGTTTTAAGGAGAAAACACAATGAGCGAACAGACAAACGAAAAACGTTATGACGAAAATCAAATACAGGTACTCGAAGGACTTGAAGCGGTAAGAAAACGTCCGGGTATGTATATCGGTTCAACGTCAATAAGAGGGTTGCACCACCTTGTATACGAGATCGTGGACAACTCTATTGACGAGGCTATGGCAGGGGCGTGTTCTAAAATTATCGTTACCCTACACGACGACGGAAGTGTGTCGGTAAGGGATAACGGACGCGGTATTCCTGCGGGTATACATCAAAAAATGGGTATTCCTACCCCTGAAGTAGTATTTACCGTTCTTCACGCGGGTGGTAAATTCGGCGGTGACGGATATACCATATCGGGTGGTCTGCACGGAGTTGGTGCGTCTGTTGTTAACGCTCTTTCCGAATGGCTTTTCTATGAAAATACAAACGGCGGAACCTGTCATACACAGCGTTTTGAGAGGGGTAAGACCGTAAGCGAATATAAGCTTAAAGAAGAAAAATGCGAAAATAACGGTCTTTACGTAAGATTTAAACCTGACGCTGAAATATTTGAAGAGGTCGTTTTTGACTACGATACTCTTCTTAACAATATGAGAGAAAGAACCTTCTTGAATGCGGGAACTAATATTGTTTTACGCGATGAAAGAAAGGCTGAAGTTATAGAAAACGACCTTCTTTACGAGGGCGGTATTAAGAGCTTCGTTGAACATTTGAATACAATCAAACATTCAAACGTTATTCACGAGCAGATCATTTATATGAACGCGCGTAAGGAAGATACCATAGTTGAGGTAGCTTTGCAGTATAACGACGGCTACAACGAAACTATGATGACGTTTGCCAACAACATTAACACAGTTGAGGGCGGTACTCACGAGACGGGATTTAAGGCGGCACTGACAAGCGTTCTTAACGATTATGCGAAAAAGCATAATATGATCAAAGGCGACGACAAGCTTTCGGGTGAAGATACAAGAGAAGGACTTTGCGCTGTCATAAGCGTAAAACTCAGAGACGCGCAGTTTGAAGGACAGACAAAAGCGAAGCTCGGTAACTCTGAAATCCGTTCTATAGTTAACAACCTCGTATCCCAAAAATTAACCGAATTTTTTGAAGAAAATCCCGCGATAGCAAAAGCGATAATTGAAAAATCCCTTGCTGCATCAAGAGCAAGAGAAGCTGCAAGAAAGGCAAGAGAACTTACGAGAAGAAAGGGTGTCCTTGAAGGTTCAAGCCTCCCCGGTAAACTTGCTGACTGTCAGGAAAGAAACGCTGCATTGACCGAACTCTTCCTCGTGGAAGGAGACTCTGCGGGAGGTTCTGCAAAGGACGGAAGAAACAGTAAATTCCAGGCTATTTTGCCTTTGCGCGGTAAAGTTCTTAACGTTGAAAAGAGCAGAATTGACAGAATTTATTCAAACACTACCATTATTCCGATAATTCAGGCTTTGGGTTGCGGAATAGGCGAAGATTTTGATATTGAAAAATTACGTTACGGCAAGATAATCATTATGGCCGATGCCGACGTTGACGGTTCGCATATTCAGATTCTTCTTTTGACTTTCTTCTTCAGATATATGAAGAAGCTTATTGAAAACGGTAATATCTATCTTGCTATGCCCCCTCTTTATAAGATAACAAAGGGTAAACAGATAAAATACGCATACTCCGATAAAGAAAGAGACGAAAAGATAGAAGAGCTTGGTGGTAACGTTGAGGCTGAAAGATATAAAGGTCTTGGTGAAATGAACCCCGAACAGCTTTGGGAGACTACTATGGACCCCGAATACCGTACTATTAAACGTGTAACGATCGAAGACGCTATGACGTGTGACGAGACGTTCTCCATGCTTATGGGTGACAACGTCGAGGGCAGAAGAAACTTTATTGAGAATAACGCCCAGTACGTTTCCAACCTTGATATTTAATTGGTTTATAGATTTATGAAAATAGCAACGATAACCCTTAACCCCGCCATTGACAGAAGTATCGTATACTCTGACGACTTAAAAGTAGGAGAGCTGAACAGAGTTGAGGGAGCGAAAGTTAACGCAGGGGGAAAAGGTATAAACGTTTCCAGAATGTTGAAAATTCTGGGAAAAGACTCATACGTTTACGGTTTTGGCGGCGGAAGATGCGGCAGGATGCTTGAAGATATGTTGTCAGACGAGGGAATAAAGTCTGAACTTACGCAAACCTTAGCCGAAACGAGAATGAATATAAAGATAACCGACAAAAACTCAAAAGAAACCGAGATAAACGAGCTCGGCGGTCCTATTACCGATGAGGAATTTTCAAAACTGAAAGAGGTTTTGAAAAAAAGCACGGCTGACATATTTATAATAGGCGGCTCGTGTCCTCGCGGTTTAAACGATGATACGACGAGAATTTTGGCAGAAATGCTGAAAGTTCTCGGTAAAAAGGTTATCGTTGATACGTCGGGAAAACAACTTGTCAACGCAGTTTTAGCAAAACCTTATCTTATAAAACCCAACAGAGATGAGTTTTGTCAGCTACTTGGATTTACACCCAAAGATGACGAATACGAAAAATGCGCCGTTGATTATTACAATAAGACGGGAATAGAAATAGTTCTTACTTTAGGTAAATCTGGTGCTGTCTATTCCGGACGCGCGGGTAACTACCGCATTATTAATCCCGAAGTAAAGCCTAAAGGATTTACGGGTGCGGGTGACACGTTCTTAGCATCGTTTATATACGCATTATGCGAAGATATGGATATAAGGACTGCATTAAAGTTTGCATCGTCTGCCTCTATGTCAAAGGTAACTTTAGAGGGAACAGCCCTTCCGGACAGAGAGCTTATTGACAGCAACTTGGAAAAAATAAAGGTTTTGGAAATATAAAACGGTAGTCTACCGTTAATAAACATAATAAATGACATCTCAATATACAAAACCCGAAAGGTGAAAAAATGGAAAATAACGAAAATTTGGAATTCAGTAATCAAAAAATAACAGACGTCGGTCTTTCAAAAGAAGTTAAGAAGTCGTTTATAGACTACTCTATGAGCGTAATTATGTCCCGTGCTCTTCCTGACGTAAGAGACGGTCTTAAGCCCGTTCACAGACGTATTCTTTACGCTATGTACGAAGACCACTTAACACACGATAAGCCTTTCAGAAAGTCGGCTACCACAGTTGGTAACGTGCTCGGTAGATATCATCCTCACGGTGACGCTGCCGTATACGATACGATGGTAAGAATGGCGCAGACGTTCTCTTTGCGTTATCCTCTTATCGAAGGTCACGGTAACTTCGGTAACATCGACGGTGACTCTGCTGCTGCATACCGTTATACTGAAGCCAGAATGCACCGCATTTCCGACGAAATGATGAACGATATCGAAAAAGACGTCGTTGATTTTATGCCCAACTTTGATAATAAGTTAAAAGAACCTACCGTTCTTCCCGCAAGATTTCCCAACTTGCTCGTAAACGGTTCTATCGGTATTGCCGTCGGTATGGCGACAAACATCCCCCCTCACAATATGGGAGAGGTTATTGACGGTACTATTTTCCTTATGGATAACCCCGATGCCGATGTCTTACAGCTTATGGAATTTATCAAGGGCCCCGACTTCCCGACGGGCGCTATGATTTGCGGAACACAGGGCATTTACTCCGCTTATACAACGGGTAAGGGCAGAGTTATTGTAAGAGCAAAGACGGTTATTGAAGAAGAAAAGCACAGAATTATTGTTACTGAAATTCCTTATCAGGTTAACAAGACCACACTCGTTGAGACGATGGCGGCTTGTGTTAAGGATAAGAGAATAGAGGGTATTCGTGATATTAGAGACGAATCATCGGGCAGAACGGGTATTCGCGTTGTAATCGAATGCCGTCACGACGTTAACTGTCAGATAATTCTCAATCAGCTTTATAAATATACACAGCTTCAGGATACTTGCGCCGTTAATATGTTGGCGCTCGTTGACAATATCCCGAAGGTACTTAACCTTAAAGAAGTATTGTCTTATTACATTAAGCATCAGGAAGACGTTATTGTAAGAAGAACGAAGTTCGAGCTCGAAAAGGCTTTACACGAGGCTCACATAAACGAAGGTTATAAGATTGCGACCGATAATATCGACGAAGTTATAAACATAATCAGAGCGAGTGCATCTATTCCCGATGCCAAGGCAAAACTTATGGAACGCTTTGACCTTTCGGAACTTCAGGCACAGGCTATCGTTGAAATGACTTTGGGACGTTTGTCGGGACTTGAAAGACAAAAGGTTGAGGACAAACTCGCAAAGCTTTATGCTCAGATCGAAGAATTAAGAGGAATTTTAGCCGACGAAAATAAGGTTAAGGAAATAATTAAGACCGACCTTCTTGAAATAAAGAGACGTTACGGCGACGAAAGAAAGACAGAGTGCGTTCCTTTGGAAGAAGAGATCGTGCTTGAAGACTTGATCGAACGTCACAGATGTCTCATAACCCTTTCACACGCGGGTTACATCAAGCGCCGTCCTGCCGACAGCTATACTGCACAGCACAGAGGCGGTAAGGGTATAATCGGTATGACCACAAAAGAAGAGGACTTCGTTGAGATGGTGGTATCGGCTGACAGCCATGCAAACCTTATGATGTTTACTCAGAAGGGTAAAGTGTTCACGAAGAAGGCTTATTTGATACCCGAAGCAGGAAGAACCGCAAAGGGTACGAATATTGCAAACATTCTTGAAATAGATAAAGACGATAAGATAACAGCTATGCTTGATATGCAGAGCTTTGATACCGGCGGTTTTCTTACAATGGTTACCAGAAACGGTATTATTAAGCGTACGCCCGTTGAGGAATACGCATATCAGAGAAAGGGCGGCAAGAAGGCGATCAACCTTGATGACGGTGACGAACTTGTATTTGTTGCTCATACAAGCGGCGAAAACGAAATCGTAGTTGCAACAAGAAAGGGCTTTGCAGTACGCTTTATAGAAACAGCCGCAAGACAGGTAGGCAGAACGTCAAGAGGTGTTATTGCTGTAAGATTGACAGACGGCGATACTGTTGCCGGCGCATCTGTTGTAGATGACAGCAAGACGTTACTGTTTATAACCGAAAAGGGATTTGGAAAGAGAACTGCTTTTGAAAACTTCCCGCGTCACAACAGAGGCGGTAAGGGTGTAATTTGTCATAAGATATCCGATAAGACGGGACTTATAGCTGACGTATCGGCTGTTGACGAAAATGAGGATATTATGCTTATTACAAACGACGGAACCGTGATAAGAACGCCTGTATCGGGTATTTCGACTTACGGAAGAACGGCAGCGGGAGTTATCGTAATGAGACTTTCCGACGGCGCATCTATCGTAAACTTTGCAAAAGTACAAAAAGAGGATGAAGAAGATGAAACGTCTGACGTTCAAGAGTAGTATATTATTTTTAGTATGCGTAATTTTGATGTTTGCTTTATGTTCGTGCGGGGGTAATATGACCGACGAGCTGGTAAAGGCAGAGCTCGAAAGGTTGTTGCCATTATCGTACGAGATGAACGATATCTTCTGGGGAAAGGGACTTCCTTGTACTGCAAGTCCGACAAGCCTCAGATACGTTCCCGTTGACAGTGAATGCGGATACAAATCAACCGAGGAAATATTGGCAAAGGCTTCTGAAATATTTTCAGAAGATTATATTAAAGATATAAAGGCGGCTGTATTTACCGATACCGACGATATTGATCCAAGGTATATTGACACAGACGGCGTACTCAAAATTGACATGACAAACAAAGGCTTTGAAAATATCAAGGGAAATATTGATATTTCAAGCGCAAAAATAAAAAAGCAAGACAGTAGAACGGTTATAGTTTCAGCCAAATATGAAGACGGCGGAGATATTGAAATAACTTTGGTTTTACAAAACGGAAAATGGCACCTTGACAGTGCCACATATTGAAAAAGTCAGATATATTTGGAGGACTAATAAAATGGGTATCTATGAAGAATTGCAAGAAAGAGGACTAATAGCTCAGGTAACGGACGAGCCGCAGATACGTGAGCTTGTAAATAACGGAAAGGCAAAGTTTTACATCGGCTTTGACTGTACCGCAGACAGCTTAACGGCAGGTCACTTTATGGCGTTAACGCTTATGAAGCGTTTGCAGATGGCAGGCAATAAGCCTATTGCGCTTATCGGTGGCGGAACGACTATGATCGGTGACCCTTCGGGCAGAACCGATATGAGAAAAATGCTTACAAAAGAAGACATTGACCACAATGCAGAGTGCTTTAAGCGCCAGATGGAAAAGTTTATTGAATTTGGCGAAGATAAGGCTATGATGATAAACAATGCAGAATGGCTTTTGAAGTTAAATTACGTAGATATGCTTCGTGAAGTGGGCGCTTGTTTCTCGGTAAACAATATGCTCAGAGCCGAGTGCTATAAGCAGAGAATGGAAAAAGGTCTTTCGTTCCTTGAATTTAACTATATGATCATGCAGTCTTACGACTTCTACTATCTGTATAAGAATTACGATTGTAATTTGCAGTTCGGCGGAGACGACCAGTGGTCGAATATGCTCGGCGGAACAGAGCTTATCAGACGTAAGCTCGGTAAAGATGCAAACGCTATGACGATAACACTTCTTACTGACTCTCAGGGCAAGAAGATGGGTAAAACTGCAGGTAACGCTGTATGGCTTGATTCTAACAAGACGACACCTTTCGAGTTCTATCAGTACTGGAGAAACGTAGGCGATGCTGACGTTATGAAGTGCATTAAGATGCTTACTTTCTTACCTCTTGACGAGATCAAGGCTATGGAAACTTGGGAAGACAGCCGTATAAACGAGAAGAAAGAGATACTCGCATACGAGCTTACCGCCCTCGTTCACGGAAACGAAGAGGCAGACAAGGCGAAGGAAGCATCACGTTCACTCTTCTCGGGTAACGGTGGCGACGACTCCAATATGCCGACAACGACAATTGATGTTGCTGAAGCTGAAAATGGTATGAATATAGTTGATTTGATGATCAAATGTAACCTTGCAACAAGCAGAGGTGAAGCAAAGAGACTTATTCAGCAGGGCGGTGTATCCGTTGACGGAGAAAAGGTTGCGACTATGGATTACGTAGTAACAGCTGATGCTCTTAAAGAGGGCGCAAAGATCCGTAAAGGTAAGAAGATCTTCCACAAAGCAATTATCGGATAAAAAAAGAACAAAAAACACTTGAGATACAAAAACTCTCAAGTGTTTTTTTGCGTTTAAAATTCTCTATAATAAAAAGGAGAGATTTTTGTAACGACCTCATTCGTTGTACCGCAGAGAAATAATATTGTTATCAATATTTATTGGTGGTACGCCACCTTCTCCCACCGGAGAAAGTACAACATTCGTTGAAGCTTTGAACTGTGGTAATTCATTGACAAATATACCCAAGAGCAGTATAATAGTTTTGGATGGGCGAGGGATAATGATGCTATCTCCAAGAACGAACTTGACGATATGTATTCTAAAAAACACGAAAAAGGCTCTCTTTCGAAGTTCAAGAAATCAGTTTACGGAGAAGCTATAATTGAGTTTAACGATAACCCACATACAACACTTGGAGTAGATAATGTATTTGTGTTTGTGAAGGGCACAAAGAACGAACCCAAAATAACAAGAGTTGTT
>JBGVPD010000084.1:0-5941 GCA_045126815.1 Eubacteriales bacterium | reverse complement strand
GTCTGCCTGAGCGAGAATAACGGATGCGGGCTGGTAGTAAATGGGAAGGAAGATAAGGTCAGCGCCCTTAGATTTTGCATCTGTGAGCTGAACGTTGAAGTCTGTTGCAGTGTCCTTGTTGAAAGTACCCTGGTAAACGATTTCGAGTTTCTTAGCTTCAGCTTCCTTAACGAATGTGTCGCGGATACCCTGAGAGTAAGCGTCATCGTTTCTGTAGATTATAGCGATCTTCTTGCCTGCCAAGTTTTCTGAAATGTAGTTAGCAGAACCTGTACCCTGGTTGGGGTCAGAGAAGCAGAGCTGGTACATATTGTCTTTTCCTGCTGTAACTTCTGTTGAAGATGCAGAGGGGGTAAGAGCGAATACGCGGTCTTCGTTAACCTTTGCGGAAACGGAGATACAGGGAGTTGTTGTAACAGTGCCTACGAGTATATCCATACCCCAGTCCATAAGCTGGTTGTAAGCGTTTACGGATGTTTCGGCAACGTTAGCGTCGTCTTCAAATTTGAACTCGATCTTGAGTCCGCCGATACCGCCGTTTTCGTTGATCTCATCAACAGCGATCTGGCAGCCGTTCATAACAGCCTTACCGTAAATTGCAGCATCGCCTGTGATAGGTCCGATACCGCCGATTCTTATTGTCGTGCCGTCGTCTTTGTTTCCGTTACAGCCAACCATAAGTGCTGCACACATAAGAACAACGAGCGCAAGGGAAAGAATTCTTTTCATAGTCATTCTCCTTTAAAATATAAAATTTTATTTAACTGAAAAGCCGAAAGTAACAGCTTTAGAGTATTCTAATATTGATCGAAGATATTTCTATAACAGTATCTCTTCATTATTATTATGAACTATATTCTATCACCATTATTTTTTATTGTCAATAGTGACAATTTATTTTGTGAAAAGTGTACATAATTTTCGTTCAATAAAACATTTTATGTGCTTTTATGATTAATTGACGACAGATAGATGTTTATGTTATAATAAGATGATATTAATAATTTGGTTTTGAGGGACTGAAATGGAAAAAGAAATAAAAAAGGTTACAAGACATTCTTCGGAATGTATAAAGTGTCTTGTCAACAAATATTTATCAAACGAGCTTAGTGATATCGACGAGGAAACAAAATTTAAATACTATCAGGGCGTTTTGAGTATGATAGCCGAAGCCTCTTCCGACGTAAGTGCGCCCGAGATCGTGGCTGAAGTTTCAAAGTTACAGAGACGTCTTTTGGGAAAAGAAGACGATTATACTGAAATAAAAAAATATTTTAACGCGCTTATATTGTCAAAAGAAGACGGTATAAGCAAAAACATCTCATCATCCGAAGAGCCTTTGAGACTTGCCGCAAAGTACGCTATGATGGGGAACTATATTGATTTCGGCGCTATGGAGAACGTTGACGAAAACAAGTTAAATGAGCTTTTGAATAACGCTTGTGAAATAGATTTTGACAGAAATGAATTTGATAATTTCAAAAGAGATCTGTCCTCGGCTGAAAGGATAGTATATTTAACCGACAATTGCGGAGAAATTGCGCTTGACAAGCTGTTTATTGCTCAAATAAAAAAAGAATATCCGAATGTCGAGATCGAAGTGATCGTAAGAGGATATCACGTCTTAAACGATTCGACGTTGGAAGATGCTTTACAGGTCGGATTGGATAAAGTAGTAAAGATAAGCGAAAACGGCTCCGATATAGCAGGAACCTGTCTTGATAAAATATCCAAAGAAGCAAGAGAAAAAATCGACTCTGCAGACGTAATCATAGCAAAGGGGCAGGGTAACTTTGAAACTATGCGCCATTGTGGAAAAAACGTATATTATTTGTTTATGTGCAAGTGCAAAATGTTTGCGGATAGATTTAACGTTCCCAGATTCAGCGGTATGTTTTTGAATGATAAGCGTATGAAGTGGTGAAAAAATAATATTTTTTTGAAAAAATACTTTACCTTTTTTAACTTATAAAGTATAATATTGTTGATTATTGTTGCATAAAATAAAATTTTATCATAAACAGAAGGGTAAAATAATGGACACAGTGAAAGAAAAAAACTTGCTCGGATATACTCCGGAACAGTACAAAAAGTTTAAAAAGTACGCGTGGTTGATGTTGTTAAGCTTTGGCTTTACATATCTGTTCTTCTACAACGGCAGACAGAATATTAACCTTGTATTAAACGAAATGGGTAACGATTTGGGCGTAGGCAAGGAAGGAATGGGCATTGTATCGTCAGCATTGTTCTGGTGCTATGCATTCGGTCAGCTTATAAGCGGTAGACTTGGTGCATACTTCGGTTACAAGAAGTTTATGATGTTCGGTATTATTTCGTCAGCTGCGCTTAACGTTATAATATCATTCCAGCATTCAGTTCCCGTTATTGCAGTTCTTTGGGGATTGAACGGTTTTTGTCAGTCAACCGTTTGGGCAAACGGTCTTGGAGTAGTCAACGAATGGTGGCCAAAAAAGCAAAGAGGATTTGCTTCAGGTCTTGCAACTGCGTTTACCGGATTGGCGCAGGTTGTTACCTATTTGACGATAAGCGGTTGTCTTTTACTTAATCCCGAATGGGGTTGGAGAGCGGCGTTCCGTTATCCTATGGTACCTATGGTAGTTGTTCTTATAGCTTTCATAGCTTTCTTTAACACTAAACCCGAAGACGTAGGACTTCCCGCGTTTGAAGAAGAAAGCGAGGAACTTAACGGAAAAGATGCGGCTATAGCTGAAAAAATTAAGTCAAAGGGTTATTTCTATCCTTACTTTATGCTTTTCAAACAGCCTAAGGTTATTATTTTCTGTTTTATATCTGCGATTGCAGGTGTTGGACGTTACGGACTTTTGACTTGGATTCCCTCATACTTTGAAGAAGTTATGGGAATATCGATAAAGAGCGGTATTTTAAGCATTATTCTTTTGCCTTTGGGACACGCATGCGCTATGTTTGCATTCCCCTTTATTACTGATAAAGTGTTTAAGGGCAAGAGAGAGCCTATGCTTATAATTGCTTCTGTTGTAACCGTTCTCGGAATGATTACATTCCCGTTTATAAAGAGTCAGGCAGTAGCATCGGTAATGTTGTTCGTTGTTGGTGTATCTTGCATGGTAACGGGTGTTGTTTGGGCGATTGCCGGTGATATGGGCGGAAAAGCTTTGTCATCAACAGTTGTCGGCATACTTGATTGGGCGGTATATATGGGCGCTGCAGTACAGTCGGCAATGTTTGGGTTTGCGATTAAGGAATACGGTTGGTCGTCAATATTCTATATAATCGGCGGATTGTATGTTATCTTGCTCGTACTCACACTTCTTGCTCGTAATATGAAAATGAAAGAAATGTAAAAAAGTAAACAAAAAAGCGGAGACGTCTCCGCTTTTTTTGTTTGATAATTGAGTTTTTGTTGAAAAATACTTATTGAATAATTGCATATACTGTGTTATAATAATTGTATAAAAGCACATTCAGAGGTGGTATATTGATGAAAAAAACAGATCCTATTGCCGTATTTGATTCTGGTGTTGGCGGTATAAGCGTACTCAAAGAGCTTATGGCGCTTTTGCCTAATGAGAATTTTATATATTACGGTGACTCAATAAATGCTCCGTATGGAACGAAGAGTGCTGATGAAATAAGAGAACTGACAAGAAAAAATGCCGAGATATTGCTCGAAAAGGGTGCAAAAGCTATCGTAATTGCTTGTAATACTGCAACGAGCGTTGCGGCAGAAAGCCTTAGAAAACAGTATCCCGATATTCCGATAATTGGTATAGAACCTGCAGTAAAACCTGCTGTATTATATAAGATACACCCCACGGTTATTGTAATGGCGACACCGCTTACTCTTTCTCAGGATAAGTTTGACGAGTTGGCGAGACGTTATGATAACGAAGCAAACATAATTGCTCTCCCTTGTCCCGGACTTGTAAAACTGATAGAAAAGGGAATAGTTGAAGGGCCCGAACTTGACGAACATTTGAAAGAAATATTTGCACCTTTCAGATATTTGAAAGTTGACTCCGTTGTTTTGGGATGTACTCACTATCCGCACATAAAAGAGGCAATAAGCAAGGCTTTTGACTACAAGGCTGTAATATTTGACGGCGGCAGCGGTACTGCGCGCGAGACGCAAAGACGTCTTGATAATATCGGTATGCTCAACGACGGAACACAGAAGGGTGAACTTCATATCATAAATACGCTTGGTACAAAAGAAATAATGGACCTCACCTATTTCTTGCTTAACAGATAAGTTTATTATTCTTATAAAACGGTGTGTTATATAACTCACCGTTTCTTTTTATGAAATATCATTGATGCTTAATATTGATTGTGTAAGGATGTGTTGACTGTAACTTAATAATATGATATAATTAAACAAATAAAGTAAACATAATTAAGAGGATTGTTTAATGAAGAAAAGAATTATAATTAGTTTGTTGGTATTAGCTTTGGTGGCTGCAGTTGTGTGCGGTTTTATTATTGCTAATGCCGAAACAGACGGAATCTATACATACAAGATCTCAAACGGAGAGATTGAAATTACAGGTTTCAAAAAGGAGATTAGAGGTGCTATTGCGATTCCGGCCGATTTTGACGGCATTCCTGTAACAAGTATAGGCGACGGTGCATTTTTCGACTGTTTCCAACTTGAAAGCATTGTAATTCCCGAAGGTGTTAAAAAAATAGGCGCTTGGGCTTTTTCAATGTGCGGAAAACTAAAAAGAATTGAAATTCCGAGCAGTGTAACAAGTATAGGCAACGGTGCTTTTTCTTGGTGTGAAAAGTTAGAGAGTGTAAATGTACCGAGTGGTGTGACTACTATCGGCACTTGGGCTTTTGCATTTTGTGATAGTTTGAAAACTGTTGATATTCCAAGTAGTGTAACAACTATTGGCAAAGATGCATTCATTTCTTGCAAAGGTTTAACAAGTATAAACGTTGCTTCAGGCAATACCAAGTTTATATCAGTTAACGGCTCTTTGTATACGAAAGATACGACACAGCTTTTGGCATATAGTTTAGGAACAGAAAAAACGGTTTATGTGCTTGAGAAAGGTTTGACGAGCATAAGAGAATGGACGTTTTTGAATAGTGATGTGGAGAATATCGTAATCCCTACAAGTGTAGCTTCTATCGGCGATTGGGCGTTCTATGGATGTGAAGAGCTTCAGACGATCTGTTATGGAGGCAGTGAATCCGAGTGGAACAAAGTAAAAATCGGAAGCAACAATAATTTTGATAACGTGACGATTAAATACAACTATTCTTCAAAGAATGGTTGGGTGTACGAAAACGGCGGTTGGTATTACTATGACCAAGACGAGCTTGTAAAGAATAGTTGGAAAAAAGATAGTGTAGGCTGGTGTTACCTAGGTAATGATGGCAGAATGGCAACAAACGATTTTGTAAAAGATTCTACAGGTTGGTGTTTCGTAGGTGGAAACGGTTATTATATAACGGCAACGGGTTGGAAGTTGCATAACGGACATTGGTACTATCTTGATAAAGGTTACAGAGTTGAAAAATCGTGGAAATTAGACTCAAAGGGCTGGTGTTACTTAGGTAATGACGGTAAGATGGTAACGAATGACTTTGTAAAAGACTCGTACGGCTGGTGCTTTATAGGCGCTGACGGCTATTGTGTAACTTCAACAGGTTGGAGATTGCATAACGGATATTGGTACTATCTCGACAAGGGATACAGAGTAGACAACACTTGGAAAAAGGATAGTAAGGGTTGGTGCTACGTAGGATCTGACGGCAAAATGGTAACAAACGATTTTGCAAGGGATACACACGGTTGGTGCTATATGGGTTCTGACGGTTACTATGTAACTGCAACCGGTTGGAAATACCATAACGGACATTGGTACTATCTTAAGAACGGATACAGAGTTGAAAATTCGTGGATGCAAGACAGCAAGGGTTGGTGTTACTT
>JBGVPD010000083.1:0-2358 GCA_045126815.1 Eubacteriales bacterium | reverse complement strand
GTATAACTGCTACCGAGTAGTTGAATGTTAATAAAACATTCGTTTGCACATCGTTAGGTCTTAGAAGATGCGCATACGAATGTTTATTTTTTAGGAGAGTTTAGAGTGAAAAACTATTTTTCAAAATTAGAAATCATCTTATGGGTTTCTTCTGTATCACTAATTACAGGTTCATTTTGCATCTTTGATAGAGGAAACTACTTAACACTGTTAGCCTCATTAGTTGGGGTTACTTCCCTTATCTTCTGCGCGAAAGGAAATCCTTTCGGACAATTATTAATGGTATTGTTCAGTATCCTTTACGGTATAATCTCGTATAGCTTTACTTATTACGGCGAAATGATCACTTATCTCGGTATGTCAATGCCTATGTCAATTATTGCTTTAATATCATGGTTACGAAACCCATATAAAAACAATAAAGCAGAGGTTAAGGTTAATTCAATAAGCAAAAAAGAAACGTTAATTATGTTGCTTTATACAGTTGCTGTAACTATTATATTTTACTATATTTTAAAACATTTCAATACTGCAAATCTTATACCAAGTACACTATCTGTTTCTACAAGTTTTATTGCCGTATATCTTACTTATAAAAGAAGTCCACTATATGCATTAGCTTATGCTTGTAACGACATTGTTTTGATAATATTATGGATACTGGCAAGTATATATGATATTCATTATATTTCAGTTGTCGTATGCTTTATAGCATTTTTAGCCAATGATATTTACGGTTACATCAGTTGGAAAAAAATGAAAAAAAGACAGAGCGAGAATCAATAAAACACTCACCGTATGTCTGTTGAAACTTAAATTTGTTTATGTTATAATATTCTATAAGATAATCACGTTATTTTTATTAAAATACAAGATAGGAGAAGCAAATGAAAGTCGTTGTTGCACTTGATTCATTTAAAGGCAGTTTATCTTCTTTACAAGCCGGAAATGCTGTAAAAGATGCAATACAAAGATTAGACCATAACGCTGAAATCATTGTAAAACCTTTAGCTGACGGCGGCGAAGGTACGGTTGATGCATTATCTGACGGGCTCAATGCGGAAATTGTTGAAGTAAAAGTTAGCGGCCCTCTGCTAAAGCCTGTAATCGCAAAATACTGTATTTTAAAAGATAACAACACTGCCGTTATAGAAATGGCATCAGCATCGGGGTTAACACTTATACCCCTTGAAGAAAGAAACCCGCTTAACACAACAACCTACGGTGTTGGTGAGCTTATTAAAGATGCAATAAAGAGAGGATGCAGACGATTTATTGTTGGTATCGGCGGAAGCGCAACAAATGACGGCGGTGTAGGTATGCTGACCGCTTTAGGTTATGAATTCTTAGATAAAAACAACTTTCCTATCGCTTTTGGTGCAAAAGGGCTAAAAGATTTATGTAAAATAAAAGTTGATAACGTTTTACCCGAGCTTAAAGAGTGTACATTTAATATAGCATGTGACGTTTCTAATCCCCTTTGCGGAGAAAACGGTTGCAGTGCTGTATTCTCCCCTCAAAAAGGCGCTGACGAACAAATGATTAAAGATATGGATATTTGGCTTTCTAATTATGCAGAAATAACCAAAATCATATCCAACAAAGCTGACAAAGATTCTGCCGGCGCAGGGGCTGCAGGCGGTTTGGGATTTGCATTTTTAGCCTTCACAAACGCTACCTTAAAATCCGGTATTGAAATAATTATAGAAGAAACAAAAATTGAAAATGACATAAAAAATGCTGACATTGTTGTAACAGGAGAAGGTCGGCTTGATTCACAAACAGTTATGGGTAAAGCACCTATCGGAATTGCCAAACTTGCCAAAAAATACAACAAAAAAGTGATTGCGTTTTCAGGTTGTGTATCAGATGATGCTGAAATATGTAACGATTACGGAATTGATGCATTCTTCCCTATTTTAAGAAACGTTACAACGTTAGAAGATGCGCTTGATACAAACAATGCATACAAAAATCTCTCATCTACAGCTTATCAAGTCTTTAGGCTGTTAAAATAAACTAATTATAAAAAGCAACAGAGAGTTGGTGTAAAAACACACCAACTCTCTTATTTACTTTAAGCGTATATATTATTTGTAAGAACTCTGTTTTGCAAGTGAGAAATCTACCTCACCCAAATATTCAACGCTGTCAAGGCCTAAATAATCGCACAAATCTTTCATTTCTGCAACTGTATTGATATTAACGTTTATACCATTCTTCATACGGTCTTCAGACGCCAATATTTCTTTCTCACCGTGAGTATAAATACGTTCCTGACCTTCAGCCTTAGGAGCATCACGAAGTTCCTGCAAGAATGTTGAGAAATGTTCTTTCAACTCTTCAGCGCTTCCGAAT
>JBGVPD010000082.1:0-12872 GCA_045126815.1 Eubacteriales bacterium | reverse complement strand
AAGTAACCAAAGAAGTCGCCAAGGGGGAGGAGGATTCCGATTTCCTCCTCCCCTCGAGAACCCCCAAACCTCATTTCATTCGGTTCGGGGAACCCCGAACTGCCCCCTCCTCTTAAAACGGCCAAACACACTCCGCAGGCTTCGTGGTTTGGATCTTTATTGCGTAATATCGTCTTGCTTTATCATTTAATAAATGCTTGTCGGATATAAAAATAGGTGACCAAAGGTCGCCCCTACGATTACAATGCTTCTTATCTTTATAGGGACCGACGTCCCCGTGCCCCCAAAAAACCTCATTTCATTCGCTCGGGGAACACCTATCTCGACGTCCCGTTAAAACATACTCTTTACGTTTCAAACCATCTTAAACAAATATCAATTACACACTAAATAAACCGTCTTAAATAAAACATAAATTATACGCAAACAAAAAAATAATCCCCCGACAATATATTTCCCGTCTTGTGTGAGCATAAACCGACCTAAACAGATAAAAAATCTTATATTTATGTAAGGTGCAGTGAAACAAAGCGTTTAGGGGGTAGGGTTCAAAGGGAGGGGGGAATCGCAACCCCTCTCCCTTTTGGCGACTTCTTTGGTTACTTTCTTGTCGCAGCAAGAAAGTAACATAAAAGAGTCAGTAAGGTAAGTTATTTTTATTCCAATAATGTCAGAAAAGTTTATAAAACGGGGCGTCGAGGTAGGGGTTCCCCGAACCGCACGTAGTAAGGTTTGGGGGTTCTCGTGTGCGTCGCCCCCTACCATGTTAAAATATGAAAAAAGTATAAATTGTTTATAAAACGGGGCGTCGAGGACGTCGCCCCCTACGAGTTAGGAGGGAAAGTAACTTTTATCCCAATATTATTGGTTAAAATCGTTTGTAAAACGGGAGAACACAGTTCTCCCCTACGAATTTAAATGTGATAGTATTTTAATCCAATAATAATGCAAAAAAAATAAAAAAACTCAGGTGTTATCCTGAGTTTTTTGTTTTGCTTAGTCAATAAGCTCTTTAACTTTGGAATCTTTTCCAACTTTGTCACGAAGGTAATAAAGTTTAGCACGTCTTACCTTACCTGTTCTTGTGATCTCTACCTTTTCTACGTTAGGTGAGTGAACAGGGAATGTCTTTTCAACAGCTACACCGTAGGATATACGACGTACTGTGAAAGTTTCGGAAATACCGCCGCCGTGACGAGCAATGATAGTTCCTTCGAAAATCTGAATTCTTTCTCTTGTACCTTCTTTAATCTTGTTGTGAACTTTTACTGTGTCACCAATGTTAAGTACAGGTACGTTTTCTTTAAGCTGCTCATTTGTTAAAGCCTTTACCAAATCCATAGTGGCTCCTCCTTAATATATACGAACGTTCATGCACAGCTAATACAGAGGACCGCTCAAAAATAGTGCTCCCTACATAGAGAGTCTATGGTATTATACCATACTTTTAGGAAATTTCAAGACAACCGCCCATTTTTTACATTTTGTTAACATTTATCGCCCATCCATAATTTTTAAATATCTTGTATATTTATAATTTTTATGTTATAATATTTAAGATTAGATATTTATATTTTGTTTACTATATATTTTCGATAAAAACGGAGGGTAATATGAATACAGACGATTTCAACAAAACCCCTGATAACCGACAAGACGAAGAATTAACTTCCATACTCAAAAGATTATCCGAGCTTCTTGATACTTCAGTGTCTCTTCAAGATGCCGTAGATATGTTAAAAAAGCAGCAGAACGAAGAGACTGAAGAGGTCGAAGCAACTGAAACAGTTGAAGAAACTGAAGAGGTTGAAGAAACCGAAGAAGTTGAAGAGACTGAAGAGGTCAAAGAACCTGAAATTGATGAAGATATAGCCAACTTCACCTTAATCCCCAAAGACCAAAAGGAAGAAACCGAATCCCCCTCTCCCTCATCAAAAATATTTGACGAATTGCTCGCTTGTTTCGAAAACCGCAAACTCCCCGATGATTTTCGTTTCTCTTCCCAAGCAAACGATTCCAAAGAAGAGGAAGAAACCGAATTGGTTATTGAAGAAAAACAAGAAGAAACTACCGAAAAAATCGTTTCTGACGATACAGACGTATCCGAAAACAGTCCCGAGACTGAGGAAGAATTTGCTTTTATTCCCCTTTCTCACGAAAGAGACAAAGACGACGAACTCTTTTCACAGATCTTTTCCGAAGAAAAACAAGACAGAAAAAACAAGGAAAGAGATAAGAGAAAATGGCAACAGCAGAATAACGGTACTTCAAAAGCTTTGTCATCATTCTATGACTGGATCGAAGTTATCGTTTTGTCAGCAGCCTTTGCTTTGATGCTGTTTACTTTTGTTTTCAGATTAGCAGTTGTTGACGGCGACTCAATGAAAAACACCCTCCACAACCAAGAGTTGCTTATAATATCAAACTTAATGTATACACCTGAAGAAAACGATATAATCGTATTTAACGCGCCCTCACACTCAAAAGAACCGTTGGTCAAGAGAATTATTGCAACGGCAGGACAGACCGTTGATATGGATCCTGAAACGTGGACGGTAACCGTTGACGGAGTACCGCTCGACGAAACGTATATCAACCGCACCGCAGGCAACATGAACCAGACGGTCGGCTCACCCGTTTCTTTCCCCTTGACCGTTCCCGAAGGATACGTATTCGTTATGGGTGACAACAGAACGAACTCACTCGACTCAAGAGATACTCGCATAGGTCTGGTTGACGAGAGATACGTTTTGGGTAAAGTTATATTTAGATTATCCCCTCTGGACAAGATCGGAAAGGTTGACTAACACTTTCTCTTTTTAAAACCTTTAAGAAAGGACTTAAAAAATGCCCTCTACGCAGATACAATGGTTTCCGGGACACATGGCGAAAACACGCCGACTTATGAAGGAAAGTCTTTCATCCGTTGATATTTTGATCAACGTACTTGATTCAAGAATCCCTATAAGTTCAAAGAACCCCGAAATTGAGACCTTAGCCGAAAACAAACCCCTACTGACTTTGCTGAGCAAATCAAGTCTTGCCGATAAAGACGCCACTGCAAAATGGAAAAATCACTATAAGTCAACAAATCAATCGTGCCTTTTTATCGACAGCATTACCGGCTACGGCATTAACGATATTATGCCCACCATTAAAGAGATCCTTGAAGAAAAAATTTCAAGATACGAAGAAAAAGGAATGGTAGGCAGAAACATAAAAGCGATGATCGTTGGTATTCCCAACTCCGGAAAATCATCTTTGATAAACAAACTTGCAGGTTCAAAAAAAGTTAAGGTAGAAGACCGCCCCGGCGTTACACTCACAAAACAGTGGGTGCCAACCTCGATAGGTCTTGACCTTATGGATATGCCGGGCGTATTATGGCCCAAATTCGACGACGAAAAAATAGGTGAAAACTTAGCATTAACGGGCGCTATCCGAGATGCTATTCTGGATACCGAATCACTTGCGGTCATACTTTGTTCGCGCCTAAGAGAACTGTACCCCGATCTTTTGATGCAACGCTACAAACTGACAGAAAAAGACCTCGACTCCGACATACAAGACTACGAGATCTTTGAAGCTATCGGTAGAAAACGCGGATTTCTTATTTCGGGAGGCGAGGTTAACTACGAAAGAACGGCGACGATGCTGCTTGACGAATTCAGAGGCGCAAAAATAGGTAACATCACGTTAGAACTTCCGCCCGAAAACTAAAATACTGTAAAAAAGGTTAACAAAACATGTTAAACTGGGATTTGGAAAACGAATTACAAAACAACGGATATAAAATAATTTGCGGTTGCGACGAAGCAGGACGAGGCCCGTTGGCAGGCGACGTTGCCGCTGCTGCTTGTATTCTGCCGATAGGTATTGAAATCAAGGGACTCAATGACTCAAAAAAGCTGTCGGAGAAAAAACGAGAAGAGCTTTTTAAGATTATTCAGGAAAACGCCGTTAGCTACGCCGTTGCGACCTGTTCCGTTGAAGAAATAGAACGATACAACATTCTCGAATGCGCTTTACTCGCCATGAGAAGAGCCGTTGAAAAGTTAGATATCCCTCCGGAATTTATCCTCGTTGACGGTAACGTAAACAAAGGTTTTGCCTTGCCGTCAAAAGCAATAATAGGCGGAGATGCAAAATCCCCGAATATTGCTGCGGCATCTATTCTTGCAAAAGTTACAAGAGACCGTATGTGTTACGAACTTGATGAGAAATACCCAATGTACGGCTTTGCAAAGCATAAAGGTTATGCAACCAAAGAACACAGAGAGGCTATTCTTAAATACGGCCCCTGCCCCGAACACAGAAGTCTGTTTTTGAGAAAGCTTTTAAATAAAGATGGCTGATACGACGAGACAAACGGGCAGACAGGGCGAAAATGCCGCTTGTGACTTTCTAACCAAAAACGGCTATACAGTTACACACCGCAACTTCACTTCCCCTCACGGAGAAATTGACATAATAGCCGAAGATGAAAAATATATTGTTTTTGTTGAGGTTAAATACCGCAAAAACTCCGTACATCTCTTAAAATACGGAAGACCTGTCTATGCCGTAACACAGCAAAAAAGAAAGCATATACTTTATACGGCAAAGTATTATCTCAGCAAATTCAAGACAAACAAGAAACCTCGTATAGACGTTCTTGAAATAATAGGAAACGATGAAAACAACGGATTTGTATCACTTAATATCAAACATTACAAAAACGCTTTCGGAGAGTGATTATTATCAAAATATTTGACACCCACTGCGATACCGCCTACGAGCTTGAAAAAAACAAAGTCGATTTTCTAAACGGTATAACCCACATATCAAAAGATCAGACTGATACTTTTGATTTATACGAGCAAGTTTTTGCTATCTGGTCAAACCCTAAAAGAACGGAAGAAGAATGTTGGGAACATTTTAACACGGTTAGAGAATACTTTGACAGAAAAATACTTCCCCATAAAAACGACAGCTTTATCCCACACCTTGCCGTTGAGGGAGCTTCCCTTTTGGCAGGTAAATTGGATAGGCTTGACATTCTAAAAGAGTATAACGTTAAGATCATAACTGCCGTATGGAAAGACGAATGTTGTATGGGCGGAGCTCACAACACCAACGTCGGTCTTTCGTCTTTCGGAAGAGACGCCATACATAAAATGTTTGATTTGAACATCACCCCGGATATAAGCCACGCATCCGACAAAATGGCGTACGAGATATTTGAGATAGCAAACACAAAAAACAAACCTATTATCGCCAGTCATTCGGACTCAAGAAAAATAAGAAACCACACGAGAAACTTGACCGACGATATGTTTGATCATATAAAAAAACTCGGCGGTATCGTAGGTCTCAACTTCTGCTGTGAACATCTTGAAGATACCGACATTAAAAATGCCGACACAACGTCTATTATCCGTCACCTTGAACATTATCTTGAGCTTGGCGGTGAAAATACCGTTTGTTTGGGTTGCGATTTTGACGGGATAGAAAGCTTACCGAACGGAATAAAAGGCGTTATATCTCTTCACTCGTTATACGAAGAATTGAAAAAAATCAACTACACCGACACCCTTATAGAAAACGTTTTCTATAACAACGCTCACAGCTTTTTTGATAGATGTGGGCTGTACGGCAGTAAATCATAAATAAAGTTTATAAAAAATTACTTATCATAAAAAAAGAGGAAAACCATGAAAAACATCAGCTACATCAGCACAAGAGGAAATACTTCTCCCGTATCATCGGCGCAGGCTATCAAACAAGGTCTTGCAGATGACGGCGGTCTTTTTATGCCCGAAGTTATTCCTACTCTCACAGAAACAGATTTTGACTTCCTAAAAAAAGCATCTTACCCTGAAAGAGCCGCTTACGTTATGTCAAAATTCCTTACAGACTACACATACGAAGAGCTTCTTATCGACTGCAAAGAAAGCTATTCGGAGACACGTTTCCCCGGAGGCGCCGCTCCTTTGACCAACGTTGGAAATATGCGCCTTTTGGAACTTTGGCACGGCCCTACCTGCGCATTTAAAGATATGGCGCTTCAGGTTATGCCCCGCCTTCTTTCAAGAGCTTTGACCAAGACAGGCGAAAAAAGAACTGCTTTTATTCTCGTTGCTACGTCGGGGGATACCGGTAAAGCGGCGCTTGAAGGTTATAAAGACGTTGACGGTATAAAGATAATGGTATTCTACCCCGTTGACGGAGTAAGTAAGGTTCAAAAACTCCAGATGGCAACTCAGGAAGGTAACAACGTTACCGTATGCGCTATTAAGGGTAACTTTGACGATGCGCAGAACGGAGTTAAGAAAATCTTCGGAAATGCAGAGACAGCCGAGATCCTTAACAAAAATATGCACTTCTTCTCATCCGCTAACTCGATCAACTGGGGAAGACTCGTCCCCCAGATCGTATACTATATCTCTTCTTACTGCGATATGGTATCATCGGGTGATATAAAAATGGGTGATGAAGTTAACGTTTGCGTTCCTACCGGAAACTTCGGTAATATTTTTGCCGCTTATATAGCAAAGCTTATGGGACTTCCCGTAAACCGCTTTATTTGTGCATCAAACTGCAACAATATTTTGACAGACTTTATTACTACCGGAACGTACGATAGAAACAGAGCCTTCCACACGACAATGTCTCCCTCTATGGATATTCTTATATCCAGCAACCTTGAAAGACTTTTGTACGTTATTGCAGGTCAGGAAAAAACTGCTCAGTATATGAAAGAGCTTAACACCAAAGGCGTATACTCGGTAGACGACGCGACAAAAGCAAAAATCGCAGAAAACTTCTCGGGCTATTTCTGCGCCGAAGAAGATACTGCTAAAACTATTAAAGAAACGTTTGATAACTACAATTACCTTATAGACACACATACTGCCGTTGCAGTTAAGTGCGCTAAACAGTATATGGAAGAGACAAACGATACAAGAAAGATCATCGTAGCTTCAACAGCGTCTCCCTACAAATTTGCATCTAACGTTTATACTTCGCTTACGGGTGAAACAAAGGAAAACGAATTTGATGCGCTTAAAGCTACCGAACAGCTTACAAATACGTCTATCCCCACACCCCTTTCTGCACTTGAAAACAAGACGGTACGTTTCACAACGGTTATCGATCCTGCCGATATGACAAGTGAAGTTCTTAAGACCATCGGTATCTGAACCGGCATTATTAAGAACCCTTTTACGATAATATATTATTAAGGAGGAGTCTATGTCGCTTTTCGCACTGTCAGACACACATCTTTCATTATATAATGATAAGCCTATGGACATATTCGGCAACAGATGGCAAAACTATGCTGAAAAGCTCGACAAAGGCTGGAAGGCTGTCGTAACCGACAGAGATACCGTTATTATCGCAGGAGACGTCTCGTGGGGCATATCCCTTGAAGAAGCAAAACAAGATCTTCTTTACATAGACAGTTTACCCGGCAAAAAGATAATATCCAAAGGCAATCACGATTATTGGTGGTCGACCGCAGCAAAAATAGACGCCTTCTTTAAAGAAAATAATATTACGACAATAAAGACTCTCCACAATAACGCATTTGTCGTAAACGATACGACGGTATGCGGAACAAGAGGTTGGTTCAGCGAAGAAAAAAACGCCCCCAAAGATGCCGATTATACGAAGATAGTCGCAAGAGAGGCGGGAAGACTGGAGCTTTCGATCAAAGAGGGACTAAAACTGAGTGAGTCTAACGAGATAATTGCATTTCTGCACTTCCCTCCCGTATATAACGATTACGTTTGCCGTGAAATCCTTGACGTATTGCATAAATATAACGTCAAAAGAGTTTTTTACGGCCATATCCACGGTGTATACAACATTCGCCCGACCTTTGATTTTGAAGATATTGCTTTTAGTATAACCTCTGCCGATTATCTAAACTTTGTACCTGCGCTCGTAAATAAATTTTAATTGTTTATCTGCGCGTTTTTTCGGCAAATTATACACATTTTCAAAGAAAAATTTGTATATTCTATTGACTTTTGGAAGTTATGGATATAAAATAATATGATAGGAAAAATATGAATTCCGGAGGAATTACAAATGAGTTTAAAAAACGTAACAAAAAAAGAAAAGAACGTTGTGGAAATTGAATTTTCCATCGACAAAAAGCTTTTTGACGAGGAAGTTAGCCGCGTATTCAAGAAGAACGCTGCAAAATTGAATGTTCCCGGCTTCAGAAAAGGAAAGGCTCCCCGCGCTATCATCGAAAAGATGTACGGTAAGGGCGTTTTCTATGATGATGCTATCAATAATCTTCTCCCCGAAGCTTACGCAGAAGCTGTAAAGGAATCAAAGGAAGAAATCGTAAGCCAGCCCGAATTTGATATCGTTTCTCTTGACGATAACGGCGTTGTTCTTAAGGCTAAGGTTTATGTAAAACCCGAAGTTAAGATCGACTCTTACAAGGGCATCGAAGTTGAAAAGACAGTTAAGAAAGCAACTGCAGAAGACGTTAACCGCGAAATCGAAAACGTTCGCGCTCGTAACAGCCGCATGATCGACGTAACAGACCGTCCCGCACAGAACGGCGACAACGTTATCATTGACTACGAAGGCTTTGCTGACGGCGTTGCATTCGAAGGCGGCAAGGGCGAAAAGCACGACCTTAAGCTCGGCTCAGGTCAGTTCATTCCCGGCTTTGAAGATCAGATCGTTGGTCACTCTATCGGAGACGCTTTCGACGTAAACGTTACATTCCCCACAGAGTATCACTCTGAAAACTTAGCAGGTAAAGAAGCTGTATTTAAAGTTGTTCTCCACGAGATCAAGTTCAACGAACTCCCCGAACTCAACGACGAGTTTGCAAAAGATGTTTCCGAATTTGATACATTCGATGAATATAAAGCTGACGTTAAGGCAAAAATCCAGAAGAGAAACGAAAAAGAAGCTGAAAACCACGTTGAAGAACAGATCATCGACGTTCTCATCGAAAAAGTTGAAGCTGATATCCCCGCAGCTATGATCGAAAACGAAGCTGAAAACCTTCTCCGCGACTACGATAACAACCTTCGTATGCAGGGTATGAACCTTTCTGACTTTGTTAAGTACACAGGTATGTCTCTCGACTCTATGCGTGAACAGTTCAAGCCCCGCGCTGAACGTCAGGTTAAGACAAGACTCGCTCTCGAAAAGATCGCTGAGATCGAAAAGATCGAAGTTACAGAAAAGGAAATCGAAGACGAGTTCCAGAGAATTGCTGATATGTACAGAATCGACGTTGAAGAAGTTAAGAAGAGCATTGAAAGCGACAACTTGAAGAAAGACCTCGCTGTTCAGAAGGCTGTTGACCTCGTTAAAGCTGAAGCTGTTATCGTTAAGGCTAAGGCTAAGAAGGAAACTGCAGAAAAGACCGAAAAGAAGGAAACTGCAGAGAAGAAAACAACTGCTAAGAAGACAACTACAACAAAGAAAGCTGCAACAGAAGAAAAGCCCGCAGCTAAGAAAACAACAACAGCAAAAAAAACAACTACAACAACAAAAAAGACTGCTGCTAAAAAGGCAGAAGATAAGGCTGAATAATATTAAGCCACATCAAATATAGGTTTAAGCAGCAGAATACAGAGATAGGAGATACGAAAAATGGCATTGGTACCAACAGTTATAGAACAAACAAATCGCGGCGAAAGAGCTTATGACATCTATTCACGTTTGCTCAACGACAGAATCATTTTCCTCAGCGATGAAGTTAATGATACCACAGCATCTCTCGTAGTAGCTCAGCTGCTTTTCCTTGAAGCTCAGGACCCTGATAAAGATATTTCATTGTACATCAATAGCCCCGGCGGTTCAATTACCGCCGGTATGGCTATCTACGACACCATGAACTATATCAAGTGCGACGTATCTACGATCTGCGTGGGTATGGCGGCAAGTATGGGCGCATTTTTGCTTTCCGCAGGAGCTAAGGGTAAGAGATATGCTCTTCCAAACAGCGAGATTATGATTCACCAGCCTTTAGGCGGTATGCAAGGTCAGGCAACCGATATTAAGATCCACGCCGACAGAATCATAAAGATACGCGAAAAGCTTAACTCCATTCTTTCGGAGGTTACAGGTCAGCCTATCGAAAAGATCGAGCATGACACCGAGAGAGATAACTTTATGACAGCAGACGAAGCTTTGTCTTACGGTCTTATTGACAAAGTTATCACAAAGAAAAACTAATACTCCGCCGGAAGAGGATTTTGCGAATGGCAAACATTGAAGAAAACACAAACAACACTATTCGTTGTTCATTTTGCGGAAGAGACGAAAACGACGTTGAGTTTCTTATCCCCTCACCGATATTAGGCGGCGCTTATATCTGTAACGACTGTATAGATGCTTGCGCAAGAATTATCGATGACCACAAAATGTATACCGAAAAGGGCGACAGGCTGTCTCTTAAGACCTTACCCAAGCCTCAGCAGATAAAAAAGACACTCGACGAATACGTTATCGGACAGGAAGAAGCAAAAAAGGTTCTTTCTGTTTCGGTTTATAACCACTATAAGAGAATTTTGAGCAAGGAATCGTCAAGCTCGAAAGATAACGTTGAAATTCAAAAAAGCAACGTTCTTCTTTTAGGTCCTACCGGTGTAGGTAAGACTTTTTTGGCGCAGACTCTTGCAAAGACTTTAAAAGTACCTTTTGCTATTGCAGACGCTACGACTTTGACCGAAGCGGGATACGTCGGTGAAGACGTTGAAAACATCTTACTCAGACTTATTCAGGCGGCAGATTACGACATCGAACTTGCCGAAAAAGGTATTATTTATATCGACGAGATCGACAAGATCTCGCGAAGAAGCGAAAACCGCTCGATCACCCGTGACGTTTCGGGCGAGGGCGTTCAGCAGGCTCTTTTGAAAATTCTTGAAGGTACCGTATCAAACGTTCCTCCTCAGGGCGGAAGAAAACATCCCAATCAAGAATTTATTCAGATAAACACCGAAAATATCCTCTTTATATGCGGAGGAGCTTTTGACGGTCTTACCGATATTATCGAAAAACGTTCGGGAAATAACCTTATCGGTTTCGGAAACGATATACTGACCAAGGAAGAGAAAAAGAAAAACCATATTTACAAAGACGTGGTTTCTCACGACATTGTTAAATACGGTATTATCCCCGAACTCGTCGGCCGTCTCCCCGTTATAGTTGGTCTCGAAGAGCTTGACAAAGATGCTCTTGTAAGAATTTTAAAAGAACCCAAAAACTCCCTTATTAAACAGTATGCAAAACTGTTTGAAATGGATAAAGTGGATCTTAAATTCGAAAAAGATGCTCTTTCTGAGATAGCTTCACTTGCTATTGAACGCAATATAGGAGCCCGCGGTCTCCGTTCGATAATTGAAAGCTTTATGACAGATATTATGTACGACATTCCCTCAAGGAAAGACGTTGAATCTGTTACGATTACAGCTGATACGGTTAAAAAAATCGGTCAGCCCAAGCTTAAATTAAAGCAAAAAGAAACCGAACAACTTAAACTTGTAAACTAATCTTTAGCCCCCACTTTTTTACAATTGTGGGGGATTGCTTATTAAGTAAGATCTATAACACAGAGGAATTGTTATGAATTTACCAAACAGAGAAAAAGTACTGTTTATCGTCAATCCCACCTCGGGTAAGATGACGTTTAAAAATGATTTCTTTAAAATAGTAAAAATGTTTTCCGATGCAGGTTTAGAACCTACCGTTCTTATGACAGAAAAGGCGGGAGATGCATCTGATTTTACAGAATGCTACGGACCGTCTTTCGATAGGATAGTATCTTGCGGAGGAGACGGTACGCTTAACGAAGTGGTTACCGGACTTATGAGATTAAAACCCGAGAACCGCCGTCCCGTTGGCTTTATTCCATCAGGTACTACGAATGACCTTGCGGAAACTTTGAAGATCCCTAAAAATCATATTGATGCAGCAAACACCGTTATAAACGGTATAGCCGCTCCAAATGACGTAGGCAACTTTAATAATACGAAGTATTTTAACTATATTGCATCTTGCGGAGCATTTACAAGCACATCTTATGCAACGCCGCAAAACCTCAAGAACTCGCTCGGTCACATGGCATACGTTCTTGAAGGTATAAAATCCCTAAACGAGATCAAACCTATTTATATGAAAATAGAAAGCGAAGAACTTAACATCGACGGCGAATTTTTGTTCGCAGGAGTTACAAACTCGCTTTCCGTTGCGGGTATTTATAAATTCGATCCCAAGCTCGTTGATTTAAGTGACGGAACTTTCGAGGTTATATTGGTTCGCAAACCGAAAAACACCACAGATATAGTGGATATATTCGTACAGCTTGCAAATCTTAACTATGATAACGACAACTCCGTTGTTTTCTTCCACACGAAAAACGTTACCATTACCTGTGAAGAGGCAGTAAAATGGACGGTTGACGGAGAATACGGCGGTAAATTGGATAAAGTAACAATAAAAAACATTCCCGGCGCCGTTAATATTTTCAGACCCCAGATATCCGATCAAGATACATCTTACGAGCAAGAAACAACGGAAGAATAAATTTTACTTAAAATAAAAATCCACCCGCATAGCGGGTGGATTTTTATTTTCGGGCATAGCCCTAAACGCTACTGGCGACGCACAAGTGCGTTTTTTATTGGCCTGCCAGCCATGCAATTGTTATCAGCTACCCGTAAGTCGTGATAAAAGCCTTCCTCCGAGAGGAAGGTGGCACACCGCTGTACCAATATACAACTTCATTTTTTCTTTGGCGGTGTGACGGAAGGAGCCTGCGCAACGTAACAGTTTGCTCTAATTCAAATGTTACGCACTCTCCTTCAGTCAGCTTCGCTGACAGCTCCCTCCGCAGGGAGCCTTTA
>JBGVPD010000081.1:0-20022 GCA_045126815.1 Eubacteriales bacterium | reverse complement strand
CAATTGTTATCAGCTACCCGTAAACAGGTCGTGATAAAAGCCTTCCTCCGAGAGGAAGGTGACACACCGCTGTACCAATATACAACTTCATTTTTTCTTTGGCGGTGTAACGGAAGGAGCCTGCGCAACGTAACAGTTTGCTCTAATTCAAATGTTACGCACTCTCCTTCAGTCAGCTTCGCTGACAGCTCCCTCCGCAGGGAGCCTTTATCACAATCATTCTGCGCTATCTCTTCATTTACTTCCTATTCATCGGCATAGCCTTTACTGAACCACACAGACTTTTAGCGTGGTTTTCGGGATACAATAAAACGGTGAATATGCAAAAAAATGCATATTCACCTTTATTTTTATAATTATATAAACAATCGAAGAGCAGAAGATACAATATCCGAAAAAAGTTTTTCCGGAGATACTTCCTCGATTTCGTCTGCACTGTTGAAAATTGCACGACTGTCTACGTCTATATCAAAGAATACCGAAACATTAAAGCTTTCTTCATCACTTACATTATAACCCAATTGCCAACCAAGTGACTTGCACATTTCTTCAAACGGCATTACGTTTAGATACTCGATAGGATTAAATTGCAAAAAATCTTTCAAGCCGTCATTTTCTTTACCGTTAAGCTTACCGTTTTTATAAGTAAACTTCATAGTATTTCTGACCGTCGTTCCCAGATGTTCACCAACGACGATACATTTTCTGTCATAAGAAACAGACAAACAGAAAAGCAAAATGCTTATATAAACAGTTGAAAAATATACGACGTCTACATAGGTATTGTTTTCAAAAAACTGTAATCCCGAATAGTCAGTTTCGACCTTATATCCTGCCTTTCCGAACGTTTTCATTATATTTTCGGAAAAGAACTTGTATAAATTATAAAAAGATGCGCCTCCGCGTCTTTCACTGTCAAACAAAGTAAAAGCAACGTAGTTGTCAACGGAAGCAAATATTCTGTTTCTTATCTTTTCAATTATACCGAACTTATCCTTATTTTCTGTGTTAAAAGAAGAAATATAATCAAATACTTCGTTCAGCTCAATGGCAAACGAGTCTTGCGATTCACGAATAATATCGGAACATAAAATGTCATAATCAAGCAATACAGGAAAAAGCAGCACTGCATTCCAGTGATAGTTAAAACAAAGAGCGGTCTTATATCCGTCATTCAATATGCAACCAACAAACTTGACCTCATTTTCTTTTGGAAAAATAATATCACTTTTATCAACAAAAACTCTTGAAATGTTACTGTTTAGGCGTGGAGACGGCGTATACTTTTTACACGCTCTGTTTCTGTATATTACCTTCCATTCAGGTGAACAAATATAAATGGGTATATTAATTTTGTCAAATTCTTTACTAAACATAAATTTTATCCCGTTTACTATACATTAATGTACTTATATTATACTAAAAAGTCCCCTTTTTTTCAATAATTTAGATACAATTGTTACAAAAAAGATTTTTTTTAAAAAAAGACTTGTAAAATTCAGGGAAATAGGTTAAAATATAGAATGGTAAATTTTGAAAATATTTTTTTAATTTATGGAGGATAAAATCATGGCAGTAAAAGTTGCTATTAACGGTTTTGGCCGTATCGGTCGTTTGGCATTCAGACAGATGTTTGGTGCTGAAGGCTACGAAGTTGTTGCAATCAACGACTTGACAAGCCCCAAAATGCTTGCTCACCTTCTCAAGTACGACTCAGCTCAGGGCAGATACGCTCTCGGCGATACAGTAGTTGCAGGTGAAGATTCTATCACAGTTGACGGTAAGACAATCAAAATCTATGCTGAAAAGAACGCAGCTGATCTTCCTTGGGGAGAAATCGGCGTTGACGTTGTTCTCGAATGCACAGGTTTCTACACATCTAAAGATAAAGCACAGGCTCACATTGATGCAGGTGCTAAGAAAGTTGTTATTTCTGCTCCCGCAGGTAACGACCTTCCCACTATCGTTTACAGCGTAAACGAAAACACACTTACAAAAGAAGACAAGATCATCTCTGCTGCTTCTTGTACAACAAACTGCTTGGCTCCTATGGCTAAGGCTCTTAACAACTATGCTCCTATCCAGAGCGGTATCATGTCAACTATCCACGCTTTCACAGGCGACCAGATGGTTCTCGACGGTCCTCACAGAAAGGGCGACTTGAGACGTGCAAGAGCTGCTGCAGTTAACATTGTTCCTAACTCAACAGGCGCTGCAAAGGCAATCGGTCTCGTTATTCCCGAACTCAACGGCAAACTCATCGGTTCTGCACAGAGAGTTCCCGTTCCCACAGGTTCTACAACAATTCTCGTTGCAGTTGTTAAGGGAACTGACGTAACAAAGGAAGGCATCAACGCTGCTATGAAGGCTGCTGCTTCTGCTTCCTTCGGTTACACAGAAGAAGAACTCGTTTCATCTGATATCATCGGTATCACATACGGTTCACTCTTCGATGCTACTCAGACAATGGTATCTAAGATTGGCGACGATCTCTATCAGGTACAGGTTGTTTCTTGGTACGACAACGAAAACTCTTACACATCACAGATGGTAAGAACAATCAAGTACTTCGCTGAACTTTAATTCAGAAGATGTATATAAAAAATACCACCGATTTCGGTGGTATTTTTATTTTAACTTTATTTTCTTTTAAACCTGCTTATAAAAAATCCATCAGTTTTTAATATATCAGGGTACAAAGTCAACATACCTTTTTCTGATTTTATACCGTTTCCAAAATCAAAATCATACGGGATAAAATCACGATGCTCTTTTAAGAAAAGTTCTGCTATTTCTTCGTTTTCTCTTTTGTTAAGAGTACACGTAGAATAAACAAGAACTCCGTTTCTCTTCACGTAATTTGAAGCCGCATCTAAAATCTTATACTGAATTTCGGGCAGTCTTTCAATGGCTGCCTTTTCTTTATATCTTAAATCGGGTTTCTTTGCAATAACACCAAGCCCCGAACACGGAGCGTCTACAAGAACTCTGTCTGCCTTTTCAACCAAAGTATCAAGACATAACCTTCCGTCGTGTTCTTTTGTTTCTATTATGTCTATACCTAATTTTTTAGCGCCCTTTTGTATAAGCGAAAGCTTGTTTGCGTGAAGGTCAAAAGAATATATTTTACCCTTATTCCCCATATTCAACGCCATAGAAAAGCTTTTTCCGCCCGGACACGAACAGGTATCTATAACAGTATCGTTCTCACTTGCCCCCACGACCTCGGCGCATATCTGTGATGCTTCGTCTTGAACGAACACGTTACCGTTTTGCAATATTTCAAGAGAAGATATGGGATAGGACTGCAAAAGCCTTACCGCATTTTTTGAATACAGTCCCTTTTGACAATCTATATTCTTATCTTCAAGATATTTTAAAACCGTATCTATATCCGTTTTTTGCGTATTTACCCTTAAAGTCATATCGGGCGTTTGGTTCAATGCGTTAAGTATGCTTCGGCACTTTTCAAAACCGTAATCCGTAAGCCACATACCGCAAAGCCACTTAGGGAATGAATACATAACAGAAAGATATTCTTCTTCGTTATTATTCTTATCGGGATATGGTATATTATCCTTTTTTCTGACCGTCTCTCTTAAAATTGCATTAACAAAACCCGAAACGCTCTTTTTGTTTTTCTTTCTGCATAATTCAACACATTCAAAACAAGCCGCATGGTCGGGTACACTGCCCATAAAGAGAATTTGATATATTCCCATACGGAGAATAACAAGTATCTCTTTATCTAAATTCCCCAAAGGTCTACTTGAAAACTTTGATATTATGTAATCAAGGGTTATATTTTTCTCGATAGTACCGTAAACAAGCGCGGTATAAAAAGCACGGTCAGCACCCTTAAGACCGTACTTTTCTATTGCGTGATCAATCTCTATATTCGGATAACTTTTGCTTACTTCGCATTTCAGAAGCGAATTAAGCGCAATTTCTCTTACAGTCATATAATTAATCTCTGTTCCTTCCGCCGACTATAACGAGCAGTCTCAAAAGCTGTCCCAACGATACAGCAAGAGCCGCAACGTAGGTCATAGCGGCAGCAGTAAGGACTTGTTTTGAACCCTCGATCTCTTCTCTGCCCAATATACCCGTACTCTCAAGAGCCTTTAAAGCTCTGTTACTTGCATTAAACTCAACAGGGAGAGTAACAAGCTGAAAGACTGTTGCCGTAGCAAAAAAGATACAGCCCAAATATGCCAAAGGTGCATAAGAAAGAAGAAGACCTATCAAAACCAAGGGGAGAGCTAAATTTGAACCTATCTGTGTTATGGGGATTATAGCTGCACGCAGTTTCATCGGAGCATAGCCGACTGCGTGTTGAACGGCGTGGCCAGACTCGTGAGCCGCAACACCGATAGCCGCAACAGAACAGTTATCGTATACATTTTGAGAAAGGTTAACAGTATTTGTCTTAGGGTCAAAATGGTCGGTCAAATCTCCTGCAACTCTATTTATTATAACATTTCTCAAACCGTTTGCATCGAGTATTCTTCTTGCCGCTTCATAACCCGTCATTCGTCTTAATGATATAACCTTGCTGTATTTCTTAAACGTACTCTGAACCTTTGTCTGCGCCCATAAAGCCAAAATCATCGCAGGTACGACAAATATTAAATAAGTAATATCAAAATAAAACATAATCAACCTTCCTTTGAAGTTTATTTTTGTGTTGTAAACACATCGTTCTCGGCAATCTTTCTGCCGTTTATAAAATCAGACGCCTTCATTCTGCCCTTACCTTCGGGAAGAACACTGTCAATTCCTATAACTCCGTCACCGCAAGATACGTAAATAACCCCTTTTTCAAGTGAAACAACTTCTCCGGGAGTTTTTTTCTTAAACTTATCGGTAAGATGGGAAGAAATAAATTTTATCATCTTTCCGTTTAAATAAGCAAACGAAAGAGGAAATGGTGACGTTCCTCTGATAAGATTGTGTACGCTTTCTGCCGACTTTGTAAAATCTATCAAGCAGTCTTCTTTTTCTATTTTCTTTGCATAAGTCGATTTGCTGTCGTCTTGCTTATATCTCTTAACGTTTCCGCTTTCAATAACCTTTAAAGTCGAAAGCAAAGCAAATGCGCCAAGGTCAGCAAGCTTGTCGTGCAACGTCTCAAAATTATCCTCGTCACGAATGGCGATCTCATACATTTCGATCATATCGCCAGTATCAAGTCCCTCTTCCATATACATGGTAGTAATGCCCGTCGTTTTTTCACCGTCGATCAAGGCTCTCTGTATGGGAGCAGCGCCTCTGTATTTAGGCAAAAGCGAACCGTGCACGTTGATACAACCGTATTTAGGATATTCAAGCACGTTCTTCGGCAATATCTTTCCGTAAGCAACTACAACTATAAGCTCGGGATCAAGAGTCTTCAAAAGGTTTGCAAACTCTTCATCCTTCAAAGTTTGAGGCTGATATACGGGTATTCCGTTTTCTAAGGCACTAACCTTAACGGGAGGAGGCATAAGAGTATATCCTCTTCCTTTAGGTTTATCAGGTTGGGTTACCGCCCCAACGATCTCATTTCCGCTTGTAAGCAAAGTTTCAAAACACACCTTTGCAAAATCGGGTGTTCCCATAAATAATATTCTCATATACTTTTTCTTTTATTCCTTTGTAAAATATACTGTTGTGCTAATCACTCGTACAAATCTTCAAGCTCTTCTTGTGTCAACATCTTCGCGTGATCGATATAAAGAATACCGTCAAGATGGTCAAGCTCGTGGCAAAAAGCTCTCGCCTTAAGCCCTGTACCCGTCACCTCGTATATTCTTCCGCTTCTGTCCATAGCTCTTACCGTAACAGTCATAGGTCTTGTTGTAATACCGCATTTGTCGGGAACTGACAAACATCCTTCAATATCCTGCTGTTCGCCTTCTACCTTGATTATCTCGGGATTTATCATCTCAAGAAGCTCTCCCTTTTCGGTCTCAACCAAAACAATTCTTCTCAATACTCCCACCTGTACGGCTGCAAGTCCGCAACCGTCTGCCGCGTGAAGCGTATCTCTCATATCGTCAAGTAATTGCAATATTCTAGGTGTTATCTTCTCAACGGGACGGCTTTTTTTTCTTAATATATCGTCGCCTACTTTTACAATTTTTAAAACTGCCATTGTTTTTTCTCCTGTGCTTTTATATATTGTTGGGATTAATATCAAAAGATATCTGTATCTTATTTCCAAAAGTCTTCTCGCATAAAATATACAGCTTTGCGAAGAAACTCCTTGATACGTTATTATTTTTACACTTTACGACAAACTGCATACGGTATCTGTCGTTGACCTTGTATACCGATGCTTCAAAGGGCCCGAACACATTCATCGCAAGTTGGCTCTTGTCCTCTTTTTCCGCCATATCTTTTATAGACGTGTTTATAAACACACAACCCTTTAAAAGTTCGTTTTCCGAATTAGAAGTCAAAGTTATAAGCAAAATATCGCAATACGGCGGGAACACGTATGATTTTCTCAGAAGTATCTCATTTTTATAAAAATCAACGTAATTCTGCTGGGAAGCATATTTAAGTATCTGATGCTCTGTGTTGTACGTCTGTATAACGGCGCATCCTTTCTTATCACTTCGCCCTGCTCTGCCCGTAACCTGCGTTATCAAATCAAACGTTTTTTCGTTTGCTCTGTAATCGTCAAGATACAAAGATGCATCGGCTAACAACACGCCAACACAAGTAACGTTGGGAAAATCATGCCCCTTCGTAACCATTTGCGTTCCGATCAAAATATCCGCTTCTCCATTCCTGAAACGTTCAAGCATTGAATCAAAAGCAAATTTGCTTGACGTAGTATCTGCATCCATTCGCATTACTCTTTTATCGGGAAACAACTGTTTTAATTCTTCTTCAACCTTTTGTGTGCCAAAACCTAAATGCTGTATATGTTCACTTCCGCATTCGGGACACACCTTTGGTACTTTTATTCTTGAACCGCAATAGTGGCAGGTCAGCCAACCGTTCTTTACCCTTGCCTCCATAGCGTTTTCTCCCTCTTCGGGATATATTCTTCCGGGAGAATGAAAGGTCATCGACACACTGCACTTGGTACAAGTTATAGCATTACCGCACTCGGCGCACGACACAAAATTATTGTACCCTCTTCTGTTTATAAAGAGAATAACCTGCTCGTTTCTCTCAAGAGACTCGCTCATTGAACGGTAAAGCCTTTGACCTATTACGGACATTCCCGATACCATAGGCAGATCGATTCTTAAGTCCGAAATATGAGTATTCGGCAATACGCTGTTTCCGTATCTCTCATTTAATTCAACTAACGTATATGCCCCATTCTGTGCCTTATAATAGCTTTCAAGCGACGGAGTGGCTGATGCCAAAAGCATCATACAATTGTTATATCCTGCACGAAATCTTGCTATATCCCTTGCATGATAACGGGGAGACATATCCGATTTATAGGTATGCTCCTGCTCTTCGTCAATTACAATAAGACCTAATCTTTCAAAAGGCGCAAACACCGCCGAACGAGTACCTATACAAACGTCAACGTCGTTATTTTTTATTCTTCGCCATGCATCAAAACGTTCTCCGTTTGAAAGCGACGAATGTATAACGGCGATCCTGTTTCCGTAGAAAGACCTGAAAAGCCCAACCGTCTGCGGAGTCAAAGATATCTCGGGCACAAGCACTATCGCCTGACGACCGGACTCAATTACCTCGTCAATAATCGCCTTTATAACCCTCGTCTTACCGCTTCCTGTTATACCGTGAAGCAATACCGCCTTGGCTTCTCTTGTCTTGTAAAGATCAGATATTTTCTTATAAGCTTCGGTTTGGTGGGGAGTTAATATGTTTTGTTTAGAATTTTTTTCTAAAGTCTCGTAAGGGTTTCTGTATACGTCAATCTCCGATATTTCTACTATTTTCTTTTCCGCCAAAGACTTATACTGACTGTTGTCAGCCCCCGTCAGCCCCTTCAATTCAGATGAAGAAAGTTTACCGCCGTTTTCAAGAAGGGCGGAAATAACCGATTTAGCCTTTTCACCGCGAAGCTTGATCTCGCTTTTTCTTTCAAGAATAGCCTTAGCTTCATCTTCACTGATAGCTAAAGTTATAACCTTTTCTTTCTTTTTGCTTCCCTCTTTTATCTCGGTCTCTCTGACGATTATTCCTCTTATAGTCAGATCCCTCAAAGCTTTGTCGATATTTTCGCCGAACTTCTGCTTTAAGGTCGTGTACTTTGATTTGGGGTTATCTTTAAGATAAGAACATATATCCCTGGCGTTAGTTCCAAATGACTCAATATCAATATTATCCGACAGACTGTATAAATTGTACATTTTTCCAAATGCTGCAACCGGCACCGCGCTTTTAACCGCATCGCCTATACTGCAAAACGTTCTGTCTTTCAGAAAGAGACATATTTTTCTCATCTCATCGTTGAGATAAATATCGGGTATTACGTCTATAACGGATTTAACTCCGCTGAATTCGGTAGAGTCAGTAAATTCGAATACGACTGCATAAGAGCTTTTGTTACCCTTGCCAAAGGGTACGCTTACAACCGAGCCTACCTTTATTTTCCCTCGTAATTCCGACGGAACAATATAATCGTATTTCCTGTCAATAAAATAAGGTGCATCTAAAACATACACCCGCGCAAACAGGTCATTCATTCAGATACACCTCCGATTTAAAATTTAACTTTTTCGATTACCCAATCAGTCGATATTCTGTCCCAAAGACTCTTCAACTATTTTGTAATCTCTGTTGTGTAAACGGTTAATAGCTGTTCTGACTGCCTTCTGGTCACGGTATTCGCGGTTAATGAGTGCCGCCAAGCTCTTATCTGTTTCTTTGTTTGCAACCATTCTTTCAGCATTTTCGCGCTGAGATACGTACTCGTCAGTAACAATTCTTGCGCATTTTGCCGTTGCTATAACAAGCTCGTAACGGTTGTATTTTCCCTCTGCCTGTAATTCCTCAAGGGTAGGAGTAATCATATTTGTGGGCTTTTCGTTATTCATAAAATTTCTCTCTCACTTCCAAACGCCTTGACGTGCGTTTTATTTCTGATTTTGTTATATTTATTATATCTAAAGCAGCCTCGTGTGCTCCTTCATTCATATTGATTACGACGTAATCGTATTTGTCAAAACAAGCTAATTCAGCCTTTGACTGCTCAAGTCTTGCTCTGATTACATCGTCGGTCTCCGTTCCTCTGCCCCTGAGTCTTGCCTCAAGCGTTTTAAAATCGGGGGGAAGCAACAGTATCAAAACGGCATCGGGGAACTTCTTTTTAACGTTCATAGCCCCCTCAACCTCGATCTCAAGGATAACGTTCTTTTCCTTAAGCATTTCCTGAACCTTGCTGTCTATCGTTCCGTAGTAGTTACCGCAATATTCGGTATACTCAATAAGAGAATCGTTTTTGATATTTTCTTCAAACTCTTCTCTTGTAACGAAAAAGTAGTTAACTCCGTGAACTTCACCCGGACGCGGCTTTCTTGTCGTAGCCGATACCGAATAGGCAAAATCATCGGAAAGATTCATAACCTCTTTAAGTACCGTACCCTTACCCGAACCTGCAGGGCCGGATACAACTATAAGCATATTCTTCTTATCCATTTGTCATTACCCTTTTATAAAACATCTTCGTCGGAAGAATTATTGTCAGCTAAACCGTTAAGTCTGTCTGCTATTTTCTCTGTGGGAAGAGCCGATAGAATAACATGGTCACTGTCAGTTATAATAACGGTCTTCGTCTTGTGACCGCATGATGCGTCAATAACTCTGCCCTCTTCTTTGGCGTCCTGTACAAGTCTTTTTATCGGAGACGACTCCGGACTTGATATAGTAACAACTCTGTTTACGGCAACCATATTGCCGAAACCTATGTTAATAAATAACATATCCTACCTCATTCAAGATTCTGTATCTGTTCTCTTATCTTTTCAAGCTCACTCTTCATATTTACAACCAAGTGAGCCATATCTGCATCGTTTGCCTTTGAACCTGTGGTATTTACCTCGCGGTTCATTTCCTGCAACAGATAGTCCATATTCTTTCCGACAGCTCCGCCGTTTTCGAGTATCTTGTCAAACTCGTCAAAGTGACTGCGAAGTCTTACAACTTCTTCGTCTACGGCTACCTTGTCGGCAAATATTGCACATTCTGTCAAAATTCTTGAGCTGTCTATTTCTATATTATGCTTTTCAAGCACCGTCTTTAAACGGTTTTCAAGCTTTGTTGCGTATGAAGAAATACATTCTTCTGACATTTTTTCAATTCTGTCAGCCATTTCCATAAGGTTGGCTTTTTTAATGAGAAGGTCTGCTTTTAATTTTTCTCCTTCGCGTTCTCTCTGCGCGATAAACATATCAATAGCATTATCAAGAACGGGTTTGATGATAAGCCAGTCTTTTTCCATATCCTCTTCGGGTTTGATCACGGTAAATATCTCTCTGTTTTGAGCGATACTCATAACTGAAATATCGTCTTTGAGACCAAACTTGTCGCGAAGATCTGTCAAAGCCTTTATGTAACTTTCGGTATAGACCTCATCAAGTCTTAACTCTATTCCGACCTTTTCTATAACGTCAACACCGATATAGAGGTCGATCTTTCCTCTTTTGATACCTCTTGTCTGAATGTATTCACGCACTCTGTCTTCTAAGAAGCTGTACATTCTCGATATTTTAATATTGCAGTCCAAAAATCTGGAGTTAACCGATTTAATTTCCGCCGTTATTTCCTTGCCATCAACAGAAGCCGTCGCTCTGCCGTAAGCTGTCATACTTCTAATCATATCTAATATTACCTCTTATACGGTATATAATAATATATTATAACTTATACATATAACTTTGTCAACAACAAGACAAAATTAATCTCCTCATCATATCACCCAAAACAACCACTGTATTACTCTCTTTGTTTCAAAACAAAAAAACACTTCGTAAGGAAGTGTTTTTTGTAAATTAAACCGCCAAAAAAATGGTGATTAATTGTTATTTTTTTAGGTTTTTTATTTTACTTCTGAAAGCTTTTTATTAATCTTTTTTTGATTAGCATAACCTATGAAACCTAAAATCAATATGGGTGCACCAAACATTATATAAGCCAAGAAAAGTAATGAGCCTACAGAATATAAGATTGCCGCAACTAAAGCTGCCCACGATTTTTTTAATAACAAACCAAGCCAACCAAATATAGCACCTATCAAAAACATAACCATGTGAGGTGTAACAAGCGCTGTTGCTATAGCTCCGCTTAAAGCATCAGTTCCACTGGCAGATGCAGTACCGCCCACAAAATAACACAACAAATAAACTGTATACGCTGTTGACAGTACCGTTGCAATAAATAACATTAAACTTCTTTTTCTCATAAAATCATCTCCTTATTTTGTAAATACAAACTTGGCAGAACTATTGGATAACCATGATGACTGCACCTGTAATTCTATATTAGACCAATCATTAGGTACTTCCAATGCATACCATCCAACTAATTTTTTTCCCGGAGCAACCGAACCATCAAGCGTTCCTTCGTCAAACACACATGATGCACTAATTGAATAACTGCATTTGATATCGTCAACATATCCTTCAAACATCAAAAGCGAGCTAATACTCTGTTCTTCTTCAGAAATGTTTTCGATAGTAAACTTAATTCCAACAAAAACATTACCTTCTTCCGGATTAAAAAAATCAGCTCCATTACTCTCTTTAAGTTCAGTTGCCGTAAACTTTAAATCAGGAAAGACAGCAGTCTCATTCAAACCAAAGACGAGTTCTTTTTCCTCATTCTGAGAATCTGATTTGTTGTTCCCTGCCCCTGTTTCTTTTACAGGCGAATCATCCACGACCGCACAAGCCACAAGGCAAAAACATAATACGACAGCAACGAATAAAGCAAGCATTTTTTTCATATAATATAACCTCCTAAATGTATATGCTCTATAAGTCGAGTATATACATTATACTCATTTTATAGAGCATTGTCAAGTAATAGAGCAGAATTTATTATATTAGTAGAGGTGATTTAATGATTTCGTATGAACCTTTTTATAGAACACTAAGAGAAAAGAATATCTCAACCTACAAATTGATTAATGAATATGGAATTAGCCGCAGTTTGCTTGATAGACTAAAACATAATCGCCCTATAAGCACTGTAACATTAAATGATCTTTGCAACATACTCCAATGCCCTGTTGATAAAATTTTATCTTTTACTCCTGATACCAATGATAAAAAAAAGCCGTGATATTCACGGCTTTTTTATATATTTTTTTAAAAGTACATTCTGTCAGGGACTTCGTCCCCGCCCTACAAATTTATTTTGTTTACCCAATCGTAATTATCTTACAACAACGGACACACCGTCAGGTATTGCCGTTATTTTTACGTCGCCTTTGCCTAAAATCTTTTTAGCCATACTCATAGCTTCGTCAATAGATTTAGCGGGTATCATGTGCATATTTTCCACCATTTCATCCGCCATTTCCGATATATAAATAACCTTTGCTTTCATCAAAATTCTAAGAAGAATCTGTGCTTCCCACTGGTCAGGAACGGTTTCATTACGTGAACGGGAAAGCATAAGTTCCATAGTCTTGCAAATATCCCTCTCATCTGCAAGTTGATGATAAAAATGATCGCCGCCCGTGCCGTCATTAGACAAAGCAAGCATTATTATAACTCCACCTTCTTTTACGTTAGCCTCAGCCGCTGTCATTCCCTTTACTGCCTGATAAACGTTCTGGTCAAGGGGGTATCCGCCGTTTGTTGTTATAACTATATCTGAAGGAACAGCCTTAACTGCACAAAGAGACGAAATAAAATCGGTTCCCTTTTTGTGCGCCATTTCAAGATCTCCAGCTACTGCAAAAATAGGCTCTTTTTCGGCGTTTAACACTACGTTAACTATAAAACAAAGTTTAGCCTGTTTAGCTGCCCAAAGCATATCTCTGTGAACGGGGTTACCTTCTAAAATACCGGTTCTGGCATTTTTATGCGCAATAAATTCTGAACAGTGGTTGGCAAGTACGGTAGTTCTTCCCGCAACTCCGGGCAAAACGCTTTTTCTGCCGCCCGAATAACCTGCAAAAAAGTGCGGTTCTATAAACCCTTCGGACACGAGCAAGTCTGCCTCTACCGCTATTTTGTTAACTTCACACTGTCCACCTGAGGGAAGAACACCTATATTAACAAGCATTTTCTCTTCAAGGCAATCGTGAACGTAAATCTTCTCGTTTTCAACTATTTCTTCACCAAATTTATTTATAAGCTCTTGCTTTGTAGTTCCTCTGTGACACCCCGTTGCGATAAGGATAGTTATATCAGCATCGGGATTCCCTTTTCTTATTTCGCTCAGCATTTCCGGCATAATAACCTTGCTCGGCACAGGTCTTGTGTGGTCACTTGCAATAATTACTATATTTTGTTTACCCTTGCTAAGCTCGGATAATCTTTCACTGCCGATAGGATTTTCCAACGCCTGTCTGATAAGCTCTCTTCCCTTAAGTTCGGGAACATATTCCTCGATGGATGACGTAAGAACAGCATTAAGCTCTTCATCTTTAAATTCATAGTCTAAATATCCTTGACCGTACGGAAAAGAAATCTTTTTCATTCTGTTTCTCCTTTTTTATTTATTATTTTCATAATAAGAGGGATAAGTATAAGTTGGAGTACAATTCCAAATAAAGCGTCAACAAATCCGCCTGTTATAAACATCGCAAAGGTAAAAGCTTTTCCGCCTACCCCCAATAAACATGCCTTGGTAACACCCCAAACAATTCTCCCCGCCAACATAGCGGATAATAAGCTTATGTATACACTTTTTACCGTTTTGTTTTTAAACTTAGAATATAAAAAACCTATTACAATGCCGTACGTTGCAAGTTCTAATGCCATCCAAACCGCGTTTGGATAGATCTTGGGCATAGAAAAAAATAATGAACGCACAAAAGGTAAAATTAACCCTACCATAAACCCATATTTTGCTCCGCAAATTAGTCCGCAAAGCATAACAGGTATATGCATTGGAAGAAAAGTGTCCCCAATTTCCTTAATTTGACTTGTAAACAACGGCAGCACAATCCCCATACTTAGAAACAACGCCGCCAATACTAACTTTTTTATACTATGGCTCTTCACTTATTATACTACCTCCCATAAAGCACATACCGTATACATTATAAATTTTATATGTAATTTTGTCAACAAAAACGCAAACAAAACCGCCTTATTTTTGGCAAAATGTAAATAATCCCGAACGTTTTTTCGTTCGGGATTGTTTTATAATATTTATTTGGCTTTTTATGTATAATACAACTGTCCTTCGTTAAATATTCTTAACGATTTCTTTCATCTTGTCCCATTTGCTTTCCATATCTGCAACGAGCTTGAACTGTGTATGGCAACGGTCAAGGTTATGGTCAGCATATTTTGTCTTGAAGTATGTATCGCCCTCAAGGTAGTCGGTCAAGAATCTCATACCACACTCAATGGTCATCATCTTGGCACCCTCAGGCATAAGCATTATTTCGTCCTTTGTCAAAAGTCCGCCACAGCCTGTAATAAAGCCTTTTGCATAAGTTTCGAAAAGATTAATATCCATTTCAACTTTATTAAGGTCTTTTTCGTCTTCGGCAGCAGTTGATGCGCCAAAACGGATAGAATCTCCGAAATCGTTTACAGAAAAACCGGGCATTATTGTATCAAGGTCTATAACGCAAAGTGCTGTACGTGTTTCAAGATCAAGCATAACGTTGTTGATCTTAGTATCGTTGTGAGTAACGCGAAGAGGAAGTTTGCCCTCTTTATTGTTATCGAAAAGAACAGAATAGAAGTCTGCTCTGTCTTTTACGAATTTAATTTCTTCAGCAACAGATGCCGCTCTGCCGCAAACGTCCTTTTCAACAGCGTTCAAGAACTTTCTGTATCTGTCGGGTGTGTTGTGGAAATCGGGTATTGTTTCATAAAGTTTTTCTACCGGGAAGTCATTAAGCAACTTCTGGAATTCACCAAAAGCAATTGCCGACTGATAAAAGTCCTCAGTTGTTTCGGGCAAATCAAGACAAAGAGAGTCCTCTACAAAATCATAAAGTCTCCAGTATCTGCCGTCGTCATCCTTATAGAAGGGACTGCCGTCCTTTGTATATACCAACGATAAAACTCTTCTTTCATCATCGGTCTGTGACTTTAAGAATGAAGTAACAAGTGATATATTATGCATTACTTCTTCAGGCTTTTTAAATACGTTTGAATTGATAGCCTGTAAAATAAAACGCTTAGTATCGCCGGTTACAAGGAAAGTGTCGTTGATATGACCGTTTCCGTAAGGTGCACAGCCTACAACTGTTACGTCGGTATTAAAGTTTGAAAATGCTTTTAAAGTTTTTTGTATGTCTATTACTCTCATAAAATACCCCCAAAAATTTTATTCTTATATTAATTGTATAAATTTGTACAAATTTTTTCTATAAAAAATACTGTATTTTTTAGAAAAATATGATATAATTATCATAAAGTATAGAAAAATGAGGGTAAAAATATGACAAATTCACTGGAAATAAATAATATTTTGAGAGAATTTCATAAAATCTCAGGCTTTCGTATTTCAATACACGACCCCGAATTTAATGAAATATATGCCTATCCACAAAAGCTGTCCCCTTATTGCTCAATAATTCAAAACGATATCAACAACAAAAAGGAATGTATAAAAAACGACCGACTTGCCTTTGAAAAGGTTAAAGCTACAGGGGAAATGGCAGTTTACAGATGTGTACACGGGTTATTTGAAGCCGTAGCGCCAATTTATCATTATGGTATTCTTTCGGGATTCTTGATGATGGGCCAGGTATGCGACGATAAAGAAAGATATTCAAAAAGGCTTAAGCAATCGCTTGTAACGGTTGTTGACAATGAAAAAAAGGTTCAAGAAATATTTGAAAGTATCGTTGACGTACCCGAACAGCTTTTTGACTCATACATACTTTTAATGCGAGTTATAGCAGAATACGTAACCCAAACAAACCGATTGTTTGGCGGAAATGCAAAACAGGCAGAACTTGTTATGAAATACATTCAGCAAAACTACGCTTCTAAAATTACCCTTGATGTATTGTCTCAAAAATTTTCTTGCAGTCAGTCAATGCTTGTTAAATGCTTTAAACAAGAGTATGGTACTACAATTATGAATGTGCTTATGGATATTCGACTTACAAAAGCTGCAGAGCATCTCAAAAACGGCAGACTGTCGGTTAAAGAAATAGCAGCAGAATGCGGTTTTTCTGAACAGAATTATTTTTCAAAAGCCTTTTCAAAAAAGTATAACTGCTCACCAAGTGAATATAGGAAAACAGAAATTTAGACTTTATAAAATAAAAATGCAATATATTTGAAAAAAGCGAAAAATCGATTTACAATACACAAAAGTATTGTTATAATAAAAATACCATTATAATAAAATCAATCTGTAAAAGGAGAAACTGTTTATGTCTGATAAATGGTGGAAAAAAGCCGTAGTATACGAAATATACTGCAAAAGCTTTGCTGATTCCAACGGTGACGGAATCGGTGACTTGAAGGGAGTAATGTCCAAATTGCCCATTCTTAAGGATTTGGGAATTAATTGCATCTGGTTTACACCGATATATACATCACCTCAGGTTGATAACGGATACGACGTAGCAGATTATAGAAATATAGATCCGGCATACGGAACGCTGGATGATTTCAAAGAACTTCTTGATATGGCTCACGGTATGGGGATAAAGATTATAATGGACGTCGTTATCAATCATTCATCCGATGAGTGTATGTGGTTTAAGGAATCGAGGAAATCAAAGGATAATCCGTATAGAGATTATTATATCTGGAAACCTGCAAAAAACGGAAAAGAGCCTAATAACTGGGGTAGCTATTTTAGAGAAGGTAATGGCTCTGCCTGGAAATACGATGAAGTTACAGGCGAGTATTATTTCCATCAGTATTCGGTTAAAATGCCCGACTTAAACTGGGAATGTAAGGAGCTGCGCCAAGAGCTTTACGATATGCTCAATTGGTGGGTAGACCTTGGTGTTGACGGCTTTAGACTTGACGTGTTCACGAGATTCAAAAAGACCGAAGGTTTCCCCGATACCACAAAAGAACCCGGTCCACTTGACAGAAACGGTTTTGTCGTTGACCATTCAATGTGCACGAACGTTGAAGGCATACACGATATTATTCACGAGCTCAATAAAGAGGTGTTCGAAAAACGTAACGTCATGACCGTCGGAGAAGGCGCAAACGTAACCTACGATAACGCGCTTGATTACGTACACCCGGACCGACATGAGCTTGATATGCTATATCATTTCCAGCTTTCTGCGCGCTCAAGATTTAGTTTAAGTGCCGAGCATTTCAGAAACATTCAGTCAAAGTGGTTTGAGGTAATGGAAAAAGGCGGTTGGTCAGTGCAGTACCTCTCGAACCACGATAGTGCGCGTCAGGTTTCCTGTTACGGAGATGCGGTAAATTATAGAGAAGAATCCGCAAAACTTCTTGCAACTCTTATACATACTACTCCCGGAACGCCCTTCATTTATCAAGGGGAAGAGATAGGAATGACAAACGTAATGTTTGACACCATCGAGGATTATAATTGCTGCTATACTAAGGGCGATTATCATTCGATGACTGAAAAAGGTGCATCTCCGGAAGAGGCAATAAAGGTGTTAGCACCCAGAAGCCGTGATAACGCCCGTACCCCATACCAATGGGACGAAAGCGAAAATGCAGGTTTTACATCAGGCAAACCATGGCTTAAGCTAAATCCGGAATATAAAGAAATTAATCTTAAAAAGGATAGAAAATCTAAGGGCTCGATATTTGCATATTATCAGAAGCTTATACGTTTAAGACGCGAACTTCCCGCTATAACCGAAGGAAATCTTGAATTTTTCTTGAAGGATCATCCGAGCGTTATAATGTATACGCGAAGATGCGAAGGCGATTCGCTTCTCATAATTGCAAATAAGTCAAGCGAAAAGGTAAGTGTCGAGATACCTGATGAGCTTAAATCCTATAGAGTCGAAAGAGTTCTCACAAACTACGAATCCAGCACACCCTCGCTTGAAGGAAGACTTGAATGGCTTCCTTGGGAGTGCGAAGTTTATAAGCTTTTATAATTTGCTTTCACACTTGAAGGATTAAGTTCGGCGTACTTTTTAAATGTTACCGAATAGATGCAATAATATTTATTATTTATTTGAAAACTCGTTCTTTTTAATGAATAATGAATGATGAATATTGAAAAATGAATAATACAAAAAGAAAAGCACTTCGTATGAGTCGTACAGTAAGGGATAGTATAACAAGATGTGAAAACACCCATAGTTTTTTAAAAAATATGGGTATTTTTAATATTCCCTTTCTTTGTTAGTCAAGTCGTACTATAATATAACTAACCGATAAATAAGAATTTAGCGAACGCCAATCAATATTTTTCAAAAAAGGTATTGACTCTCACGTTCCGTTATAGTGTATGCTCTCCTTGTGAGGTGATAAAATTGAAAATGCAGATTAAAGAATTTGCCGAATTTACGGGTGTAAGTGTGCGCACACTGCATTATTACGATGAAATAGGATTGTTGACGCCAGCCTTTGTTGACAAGTCTACAGGCTATCGTTTTTACGATGAAAATTCTCTTCTTCGTATGCAAGAGATTCTCTTTTACCGTGAACTTGACTTCTCCTTAAAAAGCATCGGTGAGATTTTGTCATCTCCGAATTATGATAAAAACAAGGCACTGAAAGAGCAAAAACACCTCCTCACACTCAAAAAAGAGCGGTTAGAGCGGTTAATTTCTGCTATTGACGGTGCCGTGAAAGGAGAAAATGTTATGAAAGCATTTGACAACAGCGAATTTGAAAAGCACAAGGCTGAAGCCAAAGAAAAATGGGGTAAAACGGACGCGTACAAGGCGTATGCTCAGCGTACAAAGAATTACTCCAAGCAAAAGTGGAATGACCTTGCCGCAGGAATGGACCGCATTATGGCTGAGTTTGCACTCTGCATGAGAAAGGACGAAAGTCCTGATTCCACTGAAGCACAAAACCTTGTAAAAATGCTGCAGAACCATATCACCGAGAATTACTATCTTTGTACTAACGAAATTTTAGCAGGTCTCGGTCAGATGTATGTTGCAGATGACCGTTTTAAGAACAACATCGATAAGCACGCTGATGGTACAGCAGCGTTTATCTGTGAAGCAATTGAATTCTATTGCCGCAAGTAAATTCCAATTTATAGAATAGATGATATTTGTTTAGAAAAGGGTTTTAGGGTCTCCTAACAGCTAGAAAATGTGCCGTACATTTTCCCTGCTTGCTATGGTATAAGACAAAATTAAAGGAAGCACGAAATTTTCGTGCTTCCTTTTTACTGTCCTTAAGTGTACAACTCTTACGAAGTGCTTTTTGTTTTTTGGACCGACACTCAAAATGGAACCGGTCTAAAATAATGATTTTCTTTAATTGTTTCGGTACTTATAGATTACTTGTTGTATTTTATCAAATAACTCATACTTATTCTTAACAGAAATTTCTTCTAAAGGCTGTTTCCACCCTTCTTCACTATCAATTGAAACAATTGTAATATAATAGGCTCTTTTCTGGCTTGCTTAACATCTTGTCCGGCGGCTGAGACTATGTACAAACAATATATTTTTTATCCAATCTAATTTCAAATTTCTTTCCACATTTAGGACACTTTAGTATTATCCCCGGATCATCTTTATTCAATGAAGAATCTGTAATAGGTACGGCTCTTATTTGAACACCAAGAGTCTTGTCGCATAGCCTTCCCGATTTACAGGAAGGGCATCTTACATAATCACATGATTTAAATTTCTCACTGACTTGTTGGATTAAAAGCATGCCATCACTTCCTTTTTCTTTGAACATTATTTGACAGTAAGAATGAAAGTCTCCCTTTATTCTGTTGCAATAATCTCGCAAAAAAGAATGTGAT
>JBGVPD010000080.1:0-7285 GCA_045126815.1 Eubacteriales bacterium | reverse complement strand
TGAAAATAACCACCCAAAAGGGTGGATATTTTTTTGGCAAAAAGCAGAGAGGGAGATTCGAAAAGGGCAGGAGTGAAACGAGAGTAATAGCCCGGCGGGCTATTACGGTGCCCGTGTGCGTGTCGGGCCGCGGGGGCGGACCGAGCGAATCTCTCAATGAAAATAACCACCCAAAAGGGTGGATATTTTTTTGGCAAAAAGCAGAGAGAGAGATTCGAAAAGGGCAGGAGTGAAACGAGAGTAATAGCCCGGTGGGCTATTACGGTGCCCGTGTGCGTGTCGGGCCGCGGGGGGCGGACCGAGCGAATCTCTCAATGAAAATAACCACCCAAAAGGGTGGATATTTTTTTGGCAAAAAGCAGAGAGGGAGATTCGAAAATACACCTCATCCGTCAGCCTTCGGCTGCCACCTTCTCCCACCGGAGAAGGCTTTGGTGAAAATCGTTCGTTTAGCTAATAAAAAAACCTCGCAGAATTTCTGCGAGGTTAAATTTTGTTTAATTAAATGCTTCTGTTACTTCTTCTTTAGCGAGTATATTGTTATATGCTTCAACGAAGTTGCCGGCTGCGCCCAAAGAAGGATACCACTTGTTTCCTATTTTAACAACTGTAAGTGTTGCAAAGCGAGTTCTCTGTTCTTCAGAACCTTTTAATGTAATTCTATATACAACTGAGTATGCTTTTTTTACAGATTTTTTGGAAATGTCGTAGCTTTTCTTGAATTCGTCCTTAATGCTGTCGAGGTCATCTTCGTTTAACTTGATCTTGTCAACGATCTTAATAGTAGCTTTAAAGTTTTCACCGTATGTATCTTCGAGGTATTCGTTTTCTTCTTCCAAGTATTCTTCGTCTTTGAGGTCGTCTACCATTTCATCAACTTCAAAGTCTAACTCTTCTTTAACGTATTCCCAGAATGCTTTGGGAGCAAGTTTTTCGATCTTGTTGTATTTGCCGTTATATTCTGCTGCAACATAGTTTTTAACAGCATCTTTGTATGATGCTCCGAAAATTGCTGTCAAAACAATAATAAGAACAAGCGCGCCTGCAACGATAGCTCCGATGTTTATGTATTTTTTGGGAAGCTTTTTGAGGTCGGGCATAGCAAATTTCTTAGCCTTAGGTGCTTGAGGAGCAGCTGATCTTGCGCCGCAGTTCTGGCAAATGATATCTGCGTCGTTCATAATAGCGCCGCAATTTCCACAGTTTTTCATAAATAAATCCTCCATAGAGTATAAAAATTTTACGGTATTATCTTACCATATTTATTACTTTTTGTCAATAAAGTATGAACAAATGACAAAAAAGCAATTCAAGAACGAAAAAAACGTTTTTGAATTGCTTTTTCACTATTTAACCGTAACTTTGTTGATCATAAGGCTTAACAAGAGTAAAGCCGACGAATACAAAAATCCATACAAAATATAGATAGGCTGATAAACAGCATAAAGATAATAATAAGTCGGGAGAATGCTTTGAAGCGTGTGTAAACTTTTTAAATTAAAGAATATCGGAGAAATAACAAGAGAGATTATCATAACGAAGGGAATTATTCTTCCGGTGACTGACGATTTTCTTGTAATGCTGCCTAATAGCGTACAAAATGAAGTAACTGCAAATAAATACATTAAAGCAGATGATATTTCGTATATGACAGACGTGAACATACCCGATATAGCTAAAGCTATTGTAGATACTATCAATGCGTCAAAAACTGCTGAAGATGTTGTCGCAATTCCTGGGTAAATGTGTTTTTTTGGAGACAGCCAATCGTAAATTTTGTTTTCTTTGTCCGATTGATGATACATAACAGCCGCTAAACCACATAACAGTACAACAAGACACAGTATACCGCGTAAAGGGGCTGTAAGGTAGTTTGCAGTAGGCTGTTCCTTGTCTGACTCAAGCCTTTCGAGTACTACAAGGTTACCTCCGCCAATGGCTTCGTTATATCCCTTAACAATGTCTTTTTCGGTTATTTCGTTAACTTCAAATGCCTCATTCAACATAAAGTCTTTAAAAATTGACTTTGAAATATAAGGATAAACAACTCCGCACAGCTTCTCGTGTGACAGTTGGAGAGATACGTCTGTTTCTCTTTCCACAACGGTAATAAAACTTGTCGCTTGGTTTTGTGCAAATGAGTTGATTTTATTCTGCAAATTTTCGTGGAATATCCAAGAAGCATCTGACGTTCCTGATATTACGGCTTCGTATGCATCTTCTTTAGTGTTGGCTTTTTTGAAGTGTAAAACGCCTTCGTCCTCGCACAGCTTGTCCATGATTTCGTTAGCCAAAGTGTCATCTAAGTCTTCGCTGCAAAGTGTTATGGTTAAAATACCGCTTTCGTCTTTTGCTAAATAAGTCATAGCCAACGTTAAAAGGGGTATTAAGCACAATATAATTATAAAACTAATTTTTTTTAGCAACCTTTTGTTTAACAAAAATGCTCTTACAAACAGAGTTTTCAAATTTTTCATCTGTAATCACCTGCATTTCTGTGTTTTCTTATTGCTATTGATAATAAGAAAAATGCAATAAAGTAAAGTGACGTTCCTAAAAACGACTCAAATGAAAGCGAATCGGAAAGAAGTTGACGCATATACGTAACTCCAAAACCTGTTGGGAGATAGTGTGCAAAATTTTGGATAGAAACGGGGAAATAGTGACTCGGATAAAGACAGCCACAAATGTAACCTGTACCTATCGCAAAAATGAACTGTATCAATATAACTGAAACACTGCCTGATACAAGCTCATAAAACAAAAACTGCAGAGACGTAATCATAAGTAAAACGGGAATTATGCCTATAATGTACATAATATAGTCTGTTAAATACTTGTAATCTATTTCCTTAATTCCGCATTGATAAAACTGTAAAACCGTTCCTAAAATAGTTGCAAATATTATAAAAGTAACAAGTGTAATCAAGAAAAAAACAATATATTCACTTAAAGTTTGAGAGAATAATGATTGGCCCTTTGAAAAAAGGAGTTTATCCAAGCTCCTATCTTTTTTTATCAATATCGAAGAGCAAGATATTCCCCAAAGAAGCAGAAACATCATTATTCCGCCGCACACAAAATAACCGCCGGTAGACAGTCCGTCGGATACACCTACATATTCTGTTTCAAAGGTGTTCGTTCTGTTTAAAACCGAAAGAATGTATTTTGCGTTTATCTTGTCTGTAAGTCTCCATACGCTTTCTTTGGGTGTATACGTTTTTGTCAACCGTTGTAAGCCGTAAACACCTCTTTGGGTTTCAACGACAGTGTTTGAAATAGTAGATGCAACTTCGGTTACTAGTATTGACCCAAGCCCCACAGGACCGTTGTTTGAAACGTAGGATATGGGTATATTGTCCATATTTATTACCGAGCTTACAAATCCGTCGGGGACTCTTATATAACCCGTTAATTCACCCGACTTGAGTTTGTCTTTTGCAGTATCTTCATCGTCATAGGTTATAAGCTCAACCGAAAACCTTGAGGAGTCAAGGTTTTGTATTGCGGTTATACCGACGTCAAGGTATGTGTGGGTTAAATCACCCACAATTCCTACCTTCAGCTTTTGCATTTCGTCCGATGATGCTTTTTTGTTTATAATAAGCATACACGATACTGTTATACACACGATTAGTAATATGTTTATAGCAATTATGGCAGGGTAGTGTTTAGAGGCCTTTTTTAGTTGTAACAAGAAATATCTTTTAGTCTTCATATTACAATGAGCCTACCAATCTGTGTACGTTACCGTCATAGTCATATTTAGATAACATACCGTTTTTCATAATGTATATTTCGTCACAGAGTTCAAGTTCTGTTGCGTCATGGGTAGCAAGAAAAATAATGCCGCCGTTTGCTTTAAAGTTTTTTAGATAATTGGAAATGCGCTCTTTGCATATAAGGTCAAGGGCTGCCGACGGTTCGTCAAGTAACAGTACTTTGGGATTATGGGCAACAGCACACCCAATGGCAAGACGCTTTTTCATACCGCCGGACATTTTGCTCACCTGTGTTTTTAAAAACGCGTCAATGCCAAGCATACCGAGGATACCGTTTGACAGTTCTTGTTTGATCATATCTGGTTCATACCATAAAAGAAGATTGTCGTAAGCACTCAGCTCTTCAAAGAGAGGAGTGCCCTGAGGAACGTATCCAACGATTTGTCTGCGAATTTTATGTTCAGTAAAAAGGTCTTTTTCGTCACATAAAAATTGACCTGAATTTTTATTGTTTACACCTGCGAGAATACTGAATAGGGTTGACTTTCCGCAACCGTTACCGCCGAGAATACCAATGCATTTTCCGCTTTCTGTAGTAAGGTTAACGTCGGACAGAATTTGCTTCTTTCCGTATTTCTTGCTTATATTTTTGATTTCGATATACATAAAATATATCCTTTCAAAATATCTTTTTAAAATCTACAACAGCGTCATCAAATAAGCAGTGTTACCGCTTATTTGAGACGCTGTCAGTGTTAAACTAAATTAAAATTTTTTAGAAGTAGTAATCGTAGTCGGAAACTGTATCGGAGTCGTCATAACCACCGTTGGAAAAATCAAGATCTTCCATATTCTCCAACAAATCCAAAATGTCGGAAGGAACTCCTGCTTCTTTGAATTTTGATTTGAATGAGTTGATTATTTTTTCTACGTCGAGCTCTGATGCCAATCCTTCAAGTGCATCTTCATCTTCTACATCAACGTATTCGGAAGGAACGGTTACTTTCTGTTCTTCTTTGAAGTTAAGGTTTGCCAAGAGAGTAATCATATCATCAGAACCGGATACTATTGATACAGCGATTTCGCTCTTTTTCTCATCGCTTGTAAGTTTGATCTTAAGTTTCAAACCGGCTGTAATGAGTGATGAAATATCTTCGGGAACGTCATTTGTAGACAACATGGGTGTAATTGAATCCATAATAGCCTTGGCGGGAGCAATTTCAAACGTGCCGTTTATGTATCCTTTTTCAGCTTTCTTTGTGTCGTAATCTGTTACGGTTACGGTAAGGATTTCCTGACCGAATACAACTAAATCATATTCACCGCTCAATTTATCGCTCTTTGTTACGCCTTCGCCGGAGAATACGATTTTCTGATCTCCTGAAACAATTTTAATTTCAAGAGCAGATTTCTTGCCATCTTCGGGAGCAATTACAGATATTGTTGCGCCTTCGTATTCAAATTCCAAACCAACAATTTCACCCTTGGAGTCTATCCATGTTGTATATTCGAACTCTATATCGCCGAACATATCCTTGCTTATATTGTCAAGTGCATATTCAATGCCTTCTTCGAATTCTTCAATAACCTGTTTTGTGTCAACGCCTTCTTCGATAGAAGCGATATTCTTTATAACGTCTTTAAGTTCTTTGTCGTCTTTTGCTTCTTCGAGAACTGCTTCAAGCATATTAGCAAGAAGTTTGCTGTTTACTTCAATAGTATATTTTTCGTATTTAGCTTCAACGTCACCAACAGAAAGAGTATCTTTTTCTTTTTCTGTTTCTTCAACTTGATCGAGAACTACCTTAACGTAACGGTTGATAATGGATGCTATGGTTTTTTCATCGGGAAGTTTTTCTGCAACAGCTTCCATCATTTCTTTCATTTCGCCCATATCACCAAGTTCGTCTTCGATATCCAAAGGAACTGCGATATATTTATCCAAAAGGCCGTTTAACTTAACGTAAGCCATCTTAGAGTCAAATACGTCAGCAATAACATCAGCGGAAATAATTGTTACTCCGTTGAATTTTAAGCCGATATTACAAGAATATTTGTCACCGTCTAAGTTGATATCGTATGAGATTGCAACGTCTTTTACCCAGCTGAGGTCTAATTCTTCACCTGCGCCGAGAACAACTTTTGCCAATAAATTCATAAGCTTGGGGTTAACTTCAAGCTTGATTTCGCCGTCAGCTGCATTTTTTGTGATTTCGCCGGAAGCGATCTGACCTACGGTCGAACCGATTTTGTCAGCAAGATCTTCGGCTTTATCTTCATACTGACCTTGCAAATACTCTTCGTCTGAAGAAAATGTCTTTTTGAAAAAGTTTCCGATAGTATCAATGTTAAATGCAACACCTACACCCAAAAGTGCAACAACGAGCACAGATGCAATTATTGCAATAAGACCTTTCTTTTTAGCCTTCTTGGGCTTGGGTTGATTGGGAGCCACAGTGTTGACAACGGGTTCAACTACGGGCTGCTGAGGAGCAACGGGTTCAACAACCGGCTCAGAGATAGGCTGCTGAGGAGCTGCAGGTTCAATTTTTGTTCCGCATTTGGGACAAAACTTAACAGAGTCTTCGAACTGAAAACCGCAATTTGGACAGAACATAATAAATTCTCCTTTATTGTTATTTATAAGAAGTATATAACTTATACACTAAGTTCAGTATATCAATAAAAGCAAAAAATGTCAAGGAAATAATGTTTACCTTTAAATGCCAAAACGTGTAGCGTAACCGCATCTTTGGCAGAGAGGCTCGACAGCTTTTCGCTGACTGAAACCGTCGTAAATGGCTTTTGCCCGTTTTGATGAAAGGATTGAGTCTAAATCTTGTTCAAAAAGGTTGCCCAAATTGATAACACCGTCGGAGTCGAGACAACAGGGAACAACTGTTCCGTCGCACAATATTCCTATTTGGTCTCGAAGCCCGTAACAAAAAGGTTTAACTACATTAATAGGTTCAATATTTATGTCGGGCCAGTCGAATTGTTCGGCAAATTCAAGATAAATATAGTCGTCAAGTTTTTTACCGTTTCTCTTGGTTAAGTCTTGCCATTCGTTTGGAAAAGCTTTCTTTAGGCTTTGTAATATGTATTCGTTTTCGTTTTCTTGCTTTGAGCCGAGATTCCATAAACGGAATGCAATATAACAACCTATCTTTGCCGCGTTCTTTGCAAACGATATGCAGTTTTCAAGATAAGAACTATCAGAAAAAACAGGATTTGCAGACGGCGCGTGGAGTGATATACTTATCTTATGTGGTGCGGATGATAAGATTTTTGTGCCGTTTTCACCCAAAAGTGTACCGTTGGTGGTGATTATAGGTGAAAATCCTTTGTTTTTTGCAGTTTGTATAAATTTTGGCAAATCAGGGTGAATGGTAGGCTCACCCATAAGATGAAAATAGAGATATTTGATTTTGCCGACAAGCTTGTTTGTAAGAAAATCAAACTCTTCGAAAGTCATAATATGATTTTTGCGACTTGTCTTGTGACAAAAGGAGCAAGATAAATTACATATATTCGTTATTTCAAGATAAGCCTTGTTGATCATA
>JBGVPD010000079.1:0-4045 GCA_045126815.1 Eubacteriales bacterium | reverse complement strand
AAAATGCAAGAGTAGTATAAGGTTTGTGATAAGCCGGGCATCCGAAAAAGATGAATATGGATAGTATGTGCAGGTAATGCCTGGCTGACGAATCCTCGAATTAAAGAATCTAAATGCCGAAACTATTGAAAAATAGTTAGTACAGTTGTACTGTCTGCATGGGGTTAAGTAAGAATCGTGGTTATGAAAGACCTTGCTAGCTTACAGGGTTAGGATATGCAGAAGGTTCATAGAGGAATCCTAAGTTCATACATGATGGATAGAGAAATTGGAACGTGGAAAGTTAGGAACTGAAATGATAATCATATAATCAATGAGACGTTCAGTTAGTAAGGAAAAGCTAAATGACTATAACTTACTTTTATCCTAATGAGAGCGAAGGCACAGTACCGTTGATAATATGGAAACATATCGGAGGGATAGCCTTTAGTCAGTTACAATTTGATAGTTATTTTGGGTTATATAATTAAGTTGGTTCGAGTAAGACTAAGAGAAACTTTCCTTTTAATAAGGAGGTTGACAACTTGGCTTTAGAAACAAGACTTAGAGCAGAACAGGCATATTATGATATGACCAGGGTTACCGACAAGCTTTACGCACAAAGCAAGAACGGTAACAACTTCTATAAACTATATGAGCTAGTTACGAGCGAAGACAACATCTTACTTGCATACAGAAACATCAAGAAAAACACAGGTAGCAACACAAAGGGAACGGACAACAAAACGGTTAAGAACTATGCCGATATGTCTATGGATGTGCTTGTAAACACAGTCAGAAATAGACTGGCAAATTTCCAGCCGATGTCGGTTCGCAGAGTGTTTATACCTAAGACGAATGGAAAAGAGCGTCCGCTTGGGATACCAACATTTGAGGACAGGTTGATTCAACAATGTATCAAACAAATACTGGAGCCCATTTGTGAAGCTAAGTTTCATCCGCATAGCTACGGTTTTAGGCCCCTTAGGAGCACGAAACACGCTATCAGCAGAATGATGACCCTGGCGCAGGTTAAGAACTACTATTTCTGTGTTGACATTGATATAAAAGGTTTCTTTGACAATATCGACCACAGTAAGTTGATTAAACAAATGTGGACTCTTGGTATTAGAGATAAGAGAATCTTGTCTATTGTATCAAAAATGCTTAAAGCGGAAATTGTTGGAGAAGGAATTCCTTCCAAAGGTACGCCTCAAGGAGGTATTTTATCTCCGTTGCTCAGCAACATAGCATTGAACGAGCTTGATTGGTGGATTAGCTCGCAGTACGAAACTGTTCAATTCAGCGGAAACTGCAAGCCCAAAAGCGTGGATACGCTGAAAAGCAAAACCAATTTAAAGCAAGTTCATATTGTCAGATATGCAGACGATTTTAAAATCATGTGTAAAACACATGACGACGCGGTTAGAATATTTAACGCTACGAAACAATGGCTGAAAGAGAGGCTACACTTAGATATTTCGGAGGAAAAATCTAAAATAGTCAATCTGAGAAAACAGTATTCTGAATTTCTTGGTTTTAAATTTAAGCTTATTGAACGTAGGGGAAAGTATGTAGTTTGCAGTCACATGTCTGATAAAAGCAAATTGAGAGCGAAGCAAATGCTCAAGAAAGGCTTTAATAAAATTGATAAGAACGGCGAAAATGCAGGAAAGATGCTCAACATTATCAATAGCCAAATAATCGGATTGCACCAATACTATAGTGCAGCGACAATGGTTAATCATGATTTTGGAGACATAGCATATGAACTTAGTTATCTTATTGAGAATAAACTTAAACATATAGCCAAAGAAGGTAAATTCAAAAGTTCCTGTTCAAAGTATATAACAGATACCTATCTTGAAAGGAACAACTATAAAACTTATAAAATCGGAAACATTGTTTTGATTCCGATGGTGTATGTCTCGCATAAAAAATTGATGAATTTCTCCCAAGACATGAATGTGTATTCGGAAGAAGGCAGAAACAAAGCGGGATATCAGAAATTGGTCCTTGAGGGTGTGTTGAAGGAGCGTTGGAAAGTGCGGAGCAGGTATGATGATGTGGAGTTGCTGGACAACTCTATTAGTCGGATATCAGCGCAGCAATTAAAATGTTCTATCACAAAGCTATTTGTTACTGATGGAGAAATTCATCATGTGATACCCAAGGAATTGGGTGGAGACAATAGTTATCAAAATCTGTTGTATATTGACAAGTTTGCTCACAAGTTAATCCATTTGAAAGATGTGTGTAAGATACCGTTATATCTGAATCACTTTAAGCGTGTTGTTGTGGATTACGATAAATTTATTGAAGCGATAAACAAGTATAGAGCTTTTGCAGGGAACTTTGCTATTTAGCACTAAGGAAGATACCTAAAGTAAATAACTACTATAATTATAAATTGTAATTGATGGAAAGCCGTATGAGGCGAAAGTCTCACGTACGGTTTGGAGCGGGGGAAAACTTGGAGATAGCATCAAAGGGTTACCTATCGTTATAGAATTTTAATTTGCTGAACGAGTTTGAAATTATCGATTTTTGTGGCGGAAAAGCTCATAAAATATCCGATAGTATTTATCATTTAATGAGAGGACAGATATACGAAATAGATAGCTACCGTTTTTTTACATTCGGAGGGGCAAGTTCACACGACAAAGAGTATCGTATTATGGATAAAAACTGGTGGGAGGAAGAATTACCCTCTGAAAGAGAATTAGATTATGCAAAAACTAATTTAGAAGCGGTTGATTGGACGGTAGACTATATTATAACGCACTGTGCTCCAACTTCTATACAACAAATTGTTAACTCGAGTTTTGATACGGATAAGCTTACAGATTTTTTTGAAACAATAAAAGAAAAAACAACATACAAAAAATGGTTTTTTGGCCACTATCATATTGATAAAACAATAGAGGAAAGGTTTTGTTGTTTGTTTAATGATATATTTCAAATATAGAACAAGCGAGGTGGAAACACCTCGCTTATTCTTTATCCATCTACATCTAACTATGTATCGTATCACAAAACTTGCGAAAGGTAGCAAGAGCGGCGAAACATGGAGTTGAATTTTTTTGTATAATGTTGTAAAATAAGGTCGAATGTATAAAAACTAATTACGGCCCGTTTTCGGCCGAAATAAATTTCGGTTGTATTACAGGATACACGGAGGTAGAAAAAATGAAAATCGGGCTGATACTTTCCGGCGGATTTGGAAAAGGCGGATATCAGGTTGGCGCTTTAAAAGCCATAATGAACAAAATCCCATTCGATAGAGTTAAATGCATAAGCGCTACTTCTGTCGGCTGCCTTAACGGCTGTGGCTTTGCGGCGGGAGACGTTACTTACGCCGAATACGCCTGGAACGCAATAAATAAAGATTCCAAAAACGTTTTACTTACCGACCTTTTTAAAAACGGATTTTTGGACAACGTAGCAGTTGATTTGGGCAACATGACCTGCTTAACTGATTTTTATATTGCCGTTTTAAAAATGGGCCATAAAATAAGAGTGGTTGACTACATTAATTTGCGCGAAATAGCCGACAAAGATCGCCGCCGCGATTATTTAAGAGCAAGCGTCGCTGTCCCCGTTGTAAGCAAATCGGTTAAAATCGACGGATATAGGCATTATGACGGAGGTTGCGTTGACAATAACCCCATAAAGCCTTTACTTAACAAGGATTTAGACGTAATTATCGCTATTTGCTTTGACCATTTGGTCTCGTTCACCGATGACGAAGAAATAAAAAAGAAAATGATTAATATTTGCTTCGACGACGGCGTTCGAATAAAAAAAGATATGATTTTTACAAAAGAATCGGTACAAAAAATGATTTCCTACGGCGAAGAATACGCACAAGCGATATTGGATTTTGTTTTTGACAAAAACGCCGACGATATAACCGAAATTCAAAAGAGAATTGATAAGCTAAGAGAGATACAAGGCGCAAAGAGAAACAAGAAAAATATTACGGTTGCGCATACTATTACCGCGTTTAATCGTTTTTCACAAAAACTTGTAACCAAAAACGAGGAGGAATAATTGTTCCCCCTCG
>JBGVPD010000078.1:0-3003 GCA_045126815.1 Eubacteriales bacterium | reverse complement strand
AAAATAACTTTACTTACTTACTTTTTATGTTACTTTCTTGCTGCGACAAGAAAGTAACCAAAGAAGTCGCCAAAAGGGAGAGGGGTTGCGATTCCCCCCTCCCTTTGATCCCTACCCCCACAAACGCTTTGTTTCACTGCATCTTATATAAACATAAGATTTTTAATCTGTTTAGGTCGGTTTATGCTCACACAAGACGGGAAATACACTGTCGGGGGATTAATTTTTGTGCGTGGCATTGTCTCGCTATATCATTTCAACTAAACTTGATGGGGTAGGTATAAGCCTCTCACTTTGGGAGAGGTGGCAGCCGTAGGCTGACGGAGAGGGCTTTATAATTTTCAACTAAACTTATTGGGATAGATATAAGCCTCTCACTCTGGGTAGCGAAGCGGCGTGAGGGTGTTGAATGACAGTCCGGTGGACTGTCAGATCCCGAGCGTGACCGAGCCGCAGCGAGAAAGGTGTCGCGCGAAGCGTAACGGAGAGGGATATATCATTTTAAACAATAATATTGAGGCATAAAAAATACCACTCAAAATGAGTGGTATTTTTTATTTTATATTCTGTCGGTGATGATAAGTGACTGCGAATTAACCGATCCGTCGTCTCTTACCGTCTTGAAGTAATATGCATTATCGTCATCTTGTCCGCGATAAATCTTAACCGTACTGCCTATAGGCGCTTCCGATTGGTAGTTTATAACCGCAGATATAACGCGGTTATGTCTGTTATCGGGCAGATAATTGCAGAACACGTCAAGGTAGTTGGCGTTATTCATGTGCATATTTTCGTCGGTCTCGCTGTAATTAATCGAATATTCGCCAAGTAAGCTGAGGTCAACGCCGTCGGGGATCCTAAATCTTGCCGGCAGGTCAAGCTCGAGCATATCGGGCTCGGTGTCAAAGCCGAAAGTTATCTCGTTAACCTTGAAAAATTTCTTTTCTTTTATGTCAACAAGAGCAAACACTGCTACCATTTCTGCGATGAGTTCGCCGTTCTTCAATACTCTTGAACAACGGTAAAAGCTTACGCCTTGGCTTTCACAAGCCCAAGTCTCAACCTCTATCTCGTCGAAGGCTTTCAGTGTGCTGTAAAGACTGATATTTACTTTGCTTAAAATAAAAGCCTTGTTCTGTCTTCGTAACTCGTCGTTTGACGGCCCGTATTTTAACATCTGTAAATTTGCCGTCTCGTGCATATAACGAAGTACGCTTGACGGTTTTACAATGCCGTTAAAATCACAATCGTGGCTGTTTATTCTGTATTTTTCAGTGTAGACCATAATAAAATGTTTTTACCTAAATCAGATCCTATATTTAATTACATTTTACCGTTAGAGCCGAGAACGTTGAGGATCTTATGAGCAACCATCTTACGAACTTCTTCTCTACCAACCTTGAGATATTCTCTGGGGTCAAATGCAGAAGGATTGTCTGTAAATACTCTGCGGATACCTGCTGTCATAGCAAGTCTGATGTCAGAGTCGATGTTTATCTTACAAACTGCCATTCCTGCAGCTTTTCTGAGCTGTTCTTCGGGAATACCGATAGCATCGGGCATCTTACCGCCTTTAGCGTTGATTTCTTCAACAGCAGCCTGAGAAACTGAAGAAGCACCGTGGAGAACGATCGGGAATCCGGGAAGTCTCTTTTCAACTTCTTCAAGAATGTCAAAACGAAGCGGAGGGGGAACGAGAACGCCGTTTTCGTTTCTTGTGCACTGTTCGGGTGTGAACTTATATGCGCCGTGGCTTGTTCCGATAGCGATAGCGAGAGAGTCAACGCCTGTGCGGCTTACGAACTCTTCAACTTCTTCGGGACGTGTGTAAGAAGAATCTTCAGCAGAAACCTTAACGTCGTCTTCAACGCCTGCAAGTCTGCCAAGTTCGCCTTCAACAACACAACCGTGAGCGTGAGCGTATTCAACAACTTTCTTTGTAACAGCGATGTTGTCCTCGAAAGAGTGGTGAGAACCATCAATCATAACAGATGTAAAGCCGCCGTCGATACAAGCCTTACAAATTTCGAAATCAGCGCCGTGGTCAAGGTGAAGAGCAATATCAATACCTGTATCCTTGATTGCAGCCTGAGCCAAAGCCATGAGGTATTCGTGCTTAGCGTACTTTCTTGCGCCTGCAGAAACCTGAAGAACTACGGGAGAGTTGAGCTCCTGAGCAGCTTCTGTGATAGCCTGAACGATTTCCATATTGTTGATGTTAAAAGCACCTACGGCATAACCGCCTTCATAAGCTTTTTTAAACATCTCTTTTGTTGTAACTAATGCCATGATTTACACTCCTTATTTATTTAAATGTATAAATATTTCCATCTCTTATACATTTTATCCCAAAACCGCATTTAAATCAAGTACTTTTAAGATAATTACCCAAATTTTTTAAAAATAAGCAAATAAAGTAATTAGTAGATAAAATTATAAATCAAGAAACAAAGAAAAAACAGCCGTATGGAAAATGAACTGAGTCATTAAATAGCCAAAAACACGGTAAAAACAACTATCCAAAATTTATGTTAACATTAAAAATATCGACAAAATGAGCGGTATAGAAAAGGCTCCCTTGTGTAAAGGGAGCTGTCAGCGAAGCTGACTGAGGGATTGTTTTACAATGCGGTTAATGTATTTACAAACGCCATCAAAATTTTTATGTATTTCGGTGTTAGGTATTCTAATAATTATCAGGCCGTATTCTTCAAGATATTTTGTGCGTTCCGAATCATAGGATTTGCCCTCATCTGTGTAATGCCCGGAGCCGTCGAGTTCTATAACAAGTTTTGCTTCCGCGCAATAAAAATCTGCAATATATTTACCTAGTACCTTTTGACGAGAAAAACGAATGGGGTATGTGCGCAAAAAATCATACCAGAGATGTTTTTCTTCTTTTGTCATATTATTTCTTAATATCTTTGCAATCGGAACAATGGATTTATTATGTTTTCTTTGCATTACAATCCCTCCGTCACGCTTCGCGTGCCACCTCCCTTT
>JBGVPD010000077.1:0-5705 GCA_045126815.1 Eubacteriales bacterium | reverse complement strand
CGTGTGCGTCGCCCCCTACGAGTTAGGAGGGAAAGTGATTTTTAGTCAATATTGTTGGTGAAAACCGTATGTAAAACGGGGCGTCGAAGTAGGGGTTCCCCGAACCGCACGAAGTAAGGTTTGGGGGTTCTCGTGTGCGTCGCCCCCTACGAGTTAGGAAAGGAAGTTATTTTTCTTCCAATATCATTGGTAAAAAATAAACGAAAACGTTTTTCAATTCCTTTTGATGTTAATCATAATTTTCGTGCGGACGGAAAATAAAAAAAGCGATTAATTAATCGCCTTTTTTAATAAATTATCTTATTATTTCTTCGAAAAGTTCCTTTGGAGTCGAAACAATAACTTCGGCACCGGCGTTTTTAAGGTTATCAACGTCACGAAAGCCCCAACTAACCGCGATGCAGTCGAGATTTGCATTTTTTGCGGTCAACACGTCAACGTCGGAGTCGCCCACGTAAACGCATTTCGGGTTAACTACGCCCATTCTTTTCATAACGTTATATACGCCGTCGGGAGCAGGTTTTTTGGGGGTGTTTTCAACCTCGCCGAGCACACCGTCAAAAATATTATAAAAATATCTTTCGCATAGATCCTGAACGGCAAAATCGGCTTTATTGGACAAAACTCCTAATTTTATGCCTTTATTTTTTAAGCTGTTAAGCATATCTATAATGCCGTCGTACGGCATAGTCTTGTTAGTACAGTTTGTTTTGTAATGTGATTTGAAGTCGGAAAAAACACTGTCAACAACCGCTAAATCACAATTTTTCGGAACGGCTCTTTCTATAAGAAGCCTAATTCCGTTACCAACGAAACATCTAACCTCGTCGATCGTTCTTTCGGGGAGAGAATTGTTTCTTAATGCAAAATTTACACTGTCTGACAGGTCCTCGAGTGTAGAAAGTATCGTTCCGTCAAGGTCAAATATAACCGCGTTATATTTCATGATTTGTCACCCTATTTATTAAACTAAAAATAGGGGAGATGTTATAAAAACAAACATCTCCCTTAGTTTTTTAAATTATTTGTCCCAGAGTTTCTGAGCGTAAACGCCCTTGTCGGCAAGGTCTTTAAGAGCTGCCATAACTTTGGGTTTGTCTTCAGCGTAAGTTACGCCAAACCATTTGTCTGAAACGGGGAGAACAGTGATATCTGCGATGCCCTCTTTTGTCATTTTGTCAGCCATAATGGGAAGGAAGAACTCGCCCTTCAAGGGGTTAGAACTGATGTTGTCAAGGAACACGCGGAGTTCTTTGTCAAATATGTCAAACATATCTGCAGGATAGCCCCAGCAGTTCATTGAAACGTAAGATTTTCTATCAAGGGCTGTCCATGTTTCGCCGTCGTCTTCAGTGAACATAGGTTCGCCGTCTCTTATAGCGATCTTTGTGCGCTCTGCAATACTGATGATCTTGTTGTTTTCGTCAATTTCGCAAACACCTCTTGAAACAGAACCGTTTTCGGTAAGAGTGTTTTCAAGAATGTAACCTGCCATGCAAAGATGTTTGATACCGTCGTTGGTAGGCTTTGTAATGAAATTATAAATGAGTTTAAAGCAATCTTTGCCATAGTAGTCATCAGAGTTGATAACCATAAAGGGACCCTTAACGATATCGCGGCAGCACCAAACTGCGTGTGCTGTTCCGTAGGGTTTAACTCTGCCTTCGGGGATAGAGTAACCTTCGGGGAGTTCGTTGAGTTCCTGGAAAACATAATCAGTCTGAATGAGTTTTTCAATTCTGTTACCGATAAGTTCTTTAAATACATCTTCAATTTCATGTTTGATTACAAATACGATTCTTTCAAAACCGGCTTCCATAGCATCGTGTATGGAGTAGTCGATGATAAGCTCACCTGAAGGACCGAGAGGAGTAACCTGCTTTAATCCGCCGAAACGGCTTCCCATACCAGCTGCCATAATTATAAGAGCGGGTTTTGTGTAGTAATTTTCCATAATAATTTACCTTTCTTTATGTGAAATTTATAATGTTATCGTGTGTATTTTTTAACAATAGCCTTCATCTGAGGCAATTTTTCTTCCATATCTTTAACGAGCTTAAACTGAGTACGAGCACGGTCTAAGTTGTGTTCATATCGTTTTGCGTTAAAGTAGGTATCTCCATCAACGAAGTCGCCGAGGAAACGAATTCCGCATTCGTACGTCATAACGAGGGCAGATATAGGTAAAAGCTCGATTTCTTTTTCCGTCAATGATGCTCCGCACTCTTCAAGGAAGCCTTTTGTGTATGCTTCAAACAGGTTTATATCGCTGTATACTTTTGACAGATCTTTTTCGTCTTCTTCTGCGGGGTTAGAACCAAATCTTATGCTGTCACCGAAGTCGTAAAGCGACAGTCCGGGCATAACGGTGTCAAGGTCAATAACGCAAATGGGTTCACCTGTAAATTCATCAAGCAAAAGATTATTAAGTTTAGTATCGTTATGTGTAACTCTTAAAGGGAGTTCGCCCTTTTCGATAAGAGGATGCAGTTCTTCTGCCAACCACTTATACTTTCTTGCGAAAGCGATCTCTTCTTCAGCTTCACAAGCTCTTCCGCTTTTGTTCAAAGCGATTTTTTCTTCAAAGTCGGCATAACGTGATACTGTATTGTGAAAGTTGGGGATCGTTTCCGTCAAAGTCTCTGCAGGGAAGTCATCAAGAAGCTTTTGGAAGTTTCCAAACGCTCTTCCTGCGTAATAGAAGTGTTCCGGACTTTCAACGATCTCGTAAGAAACAACGTTGTCGATGTAATCGTAAACTCTCCAGTAAGTACCGTCTTCAGCCATATAGAATTTGTTTCCGTCTTTCGTTCTGATAACGGAAAGTGTTTTTTGAAGAATGTTTGTTGGGTATTTTTCGAATTTCTTTTTCAAAAAACAGTTAACCACATCAATGTTTTCCATTAAAGCTGAAACGTCTTTGAAAACATAGTGGTTAATTTTTTGAAGGATAAACTTACTTCCATTCTCATACGTAGCCAAAAATGTGGAGTTTATATGGCCGTTACCCAACGGCTTGATAGAAATAGGTGTTCCTTCCAATGTAAAGTTGCTTAATATATCGAGTTGTTTCTGCATGAAAAATATCTCCCTCTGTAAAACCGATGTCACAGCATGGCGTTACTTAAAAAAATATATGCATCATAAAAATATAAAACCAGAATATATGCATTACAATTATATAGGAAAAAACAAGTTTTGTCAACCAAAAAAGAAGAATGTAAAGGGTTTTTAATAATAAAACTTAATAATGTAAGAAAAACACACATTTAACATTAGAACATTGACTTTTGTGGCATATTTATGTTATAATGTCACCAACAGGGTGGTGAAAGTATGGCGATAAAGTCAAATGATATACAAAAACAATACTCTTTTTTGGTAAAAAATATGCATTTCAAGGAGATAAATCCTGTGAAATGCGGTTGGCACCAGAGAAAACCGGGAGGATTTTGGGGACCGTCAGTTCATTCATACTACAGCCTTCATTACGTTTTGTCCGGCAAGGGTGAGTATACCGTAAAGGATAAGACTTATAAACTTGAAAAAAACCATATGTTTCTAATAAAACCCGACGTAGTAATAAAACATCAGGCAGAATGTGAAGATCCATGGGTATATTCGTGGATATCATTTGAGGGGGACAAAGTTGAGGAACTGTTCAATCTTTGCGGGTTGGGCGACGACGTATTTACAGTATACTGTCCCGAGCTTTACGGGGTGTTTGACGAGTTTCGTCACATTCCGGTTGACAAGGAACTGTCGGCTATATTTTTAAACGCAAAGCTTTACGCGGTTATTGACAGGTTGATGGCTGTAAACAACGTTCAAAAGTATGAAAACCCCGTATCGCAATACTGCATAAAGGCTGCGGACTATATACAGGCAAACTATCAGTCTCATATAACGATAGACGGTATAGCGAAAAACCTTGGGATAGACAGAAGATATTTTTCCCGTATATTTACAAAATATATCGGTGTAAGTCCTCAAAAGTATCTTGTTGACTATAGGCTTGAAAAGGCAAAATATCTGCTTATGACGGGCGAATATTCGGTGTCCGAAGTTGCTGTCAGTGTGGGGTATGACGACATATTTGCTTTCTCAAAAATTTTCAAGAAAAAATATGGAATTTCCCCTTCTAAATGTAATGCCGCAAGAAAATAAATTTGTCTGATTTTTGGTTATAATGACGAATGGCAACGTATACGCATTGTATGTTTATTTAGTGAAACACAGCATACAGTGCGTATTTTTTGTTTTTAGGGGAAAACTATTCATTTGTACAAGTCTACAAAAATAAAAAAAAGTCAATTTTTTAGGAAAAATGTATTGAATTTATTATTTTATATATGCTATAATATTAAGCACGTTACAAAAAACAGACTAAGGAGGGTAAACAATGATCAAGAAAACACCGAAACAAAATATAATCGTTATGGTCTCGATTTTAATTGCGGTTTTGGTTATAGTTGCTTTACTCGTTATGTCTGTGATCAAGTTGATCAATGGCAAAGTTGGCGGTGATGGACAACCGACCGACAGTGTCAGCGAAACTAACGTAACGAGTGTTAACAAAGATACCACTGACACTTCGGACGATACAACGACGGAAGCGCCCGATACAACGACGAAGGTACCTGAAACGACAAAGACACCTGAGACAACGAAGGCACCTGAAACAACAAAGGTACCCGAGACAACGAAGGTTCCCGAAACAACAAAGGCACCTGAAACAACAAAGACACCGGAGACAACGAAGGTACCGGAGACAACGAAGACACCCGAAACAACAGATACACCACAAACAGGTGACGATGAGCCTATCGGAAGACCGATCGTTACGTTTTATCCTGTGGGATTGTCGGAAAGAGTGGGAGATGAATTCTTCTCCGATGCCGTATTCGTCGGTGACTCAAGAACGCAGGGAATACAGATATACAGTGACATAACGACTGCTACTTATTATGCGTATCAAGGATTGAACGTAAGTACGGCGAGAACTAACCCATTTATAACGGAAAACGGACAAAATCTTACTATTGCAAATGCGATAAAATTACATCCCGAATACAAAAAGATATATATATGTCTCGGAGTAAACGAATTTTGGATGTCTGAATCGGTATACAGATCAAATTACGAAGCGTTGGTTGACTCGATCATGGCGGCAAGTCCCAATTCGGCGATCTATATTTACGCTATATTCCCGTTGGCAGACGGTCTTGCAAACAGTGCGCAGGGCTTAAACAATGCGAAGATGACGAAGTTTAACAATATTGCTATGGAGATAGCGAAGAGCAGAGGACTGTACTACGTTGACGTAACCGAAGCGTTTATAAAGACGGACGGAAGACGTGTGCTTGACTCAACTGAATCATCCGACGGTATACATCTTAATACTACGGGCGTTACGAAACTTACCGAGTATTTAAGAACACACACGAAGTGATTTAATTTAACAAAAGTAAATATATCTAAAAAAAGCAAACACAAATTTGTGTTTGCTTTTTGTTGTAAAACGAAAACCACGCTAAAAGTCTGTGTGGTTCAGTAAAGGCTAAGCCGATGAATAGAAAGCAAATGAAGAGATAGCACAGAATGATTGTGATAAAGGCTCCCTGCGGAGGGAGCTGTCAGCGAAGCTGACTGAAGGAGAGTGCGTAACATTTGAATTAGAGCAAACTGTTACGTTGCGCAGGCTC
>JBGVPD010000076.1:0-11188 GCA_045126815.1 Eubacteriales bacterium | reverse complement strand
GCTTCTTCGATAGCAACTGCAACAGCAACAGTCATACCAACCATGGGGTTGTTACCTGCGCCGATGAGACCCATCATTTCAACGTGTGCGGGAACTGATGAAGAACCTGCAAACTGTGCGTCTGAGTGCATACGTCCCATTGTATCTGTCATACCGTAGGAAGCAGGTCCTGCAGCCATATTATCGGGGTGAAGTGTACGGCCTGTACCGCCACCTGATGCAACTGAGAAGTAGTTAACTCCGTTTTCAACGCACCATTTCTTGTATGTTCCTGCAACGGGGTGCTGGAAACGAGTGGGGTTAGTTGAGTTACCTGTGATAGATACGCCAACGTTTTCTTTTCTCATAATTGCAACGCCTTCGGGTACGTTGTTAGCGCCGTAGCATTTAACCTTAGCTCTGGGACCGTTTGAGAAAGCAACTTCTCTAACAACGGAAACGTCTTCAGTTGCAGGGTCAAATGCTGTTTCAACGTATGTGAAACCGTTAATTCTTGAAATGATATATGCTGCATCTTTTCCGAGACCGTTAAGGATAACGCGGAGATCCTTTGAACGAACCTTGTTAGCGTTAAGAGCGATCTTGATAGCGCCTTCAGCAGCTGCGAATGATTCGTGACCTGCCAAGAAGCAGAAGCATTCTGTTTCTTCGGAAAGAAGCATCTTACCGAGGTTACCGTGGCCGAGACCAACCTTACGGTTTTCAGCAACGGAGCCGGGAATACAGAAAGCCTGGAGACCTATACCGATAGCGGCAGCGGCGTCAGCAGCCTTTGTGCAACCTTTCTTAATTGCGATTGCAGCGCCAACTACATATGCCCATTTAGCGTTTTCAAATGCGATAGGCTGTGTTTCTTCAACTATTTTATAAGGGTCGATACCCTTTGCTGCGCATATTTCCTTACATTCATCGATAGAGGAAATACCGTATTCTTTAAGAGCTGCGAGGATTTTAGCCTCACGTCTTTCATAACCTTCAAAATGTGCCATTACGTTTTTCCTCCTTAATTATTCGTGTCTGGGGTCGATATACTTAACAGCGTCTGCGAAACGTCCGTAAGTACCCATAGACTGTTTGTAAGCTTCGTTGGGTTCAACACCCTTCTTGATGAGGTCGGTCATCTTTCCGAGAGAAACGAATTCATAACCGATTACTTCATCGTTTGCATCAAGTGCCATTCTTGTGCAGTAACCTTCTGTCATTTCGAGGTAACGTACACCTTTAGCTTTGGTTCCGTACATTGTACCAACCATTGAACGAGCGCCTTTACCGAGGTCTTCCATACCAGCGCCGATAACCAAGCCGCCTTCAGAGAAAGCTGACTGTGTTCTACCGTATACGATCTGCAAGAAGAGTTCGCGCATAGCTGTATTGATAGCATCGCAAACAAGGTCGGTGTTAAGAGCTTCGAGAAGTGTCTTTCCGGGGAGGATTTCAGCTGCCATAGCTGCTGAGTGAGTCATACCGGAACAACCGATAGTTTCAACGAGTGCTTCTTCGATGATACCGTTTTTAACGTTAAGTGAGAGTTTGCATCCACCCTGCTGAGGTGCGCACCAACCGATACCGTGTGTATAACCGGAAATGTCGGTAATCTGTTTTGACTGGATCCACTGGCCTTCTTCCGGAATGGGAGCAGGTCCGTGATCGCAACCTTTTGTGACACAGCCCATTTTTGCAACTTCTGTGCTCATGGCATATTCACAAGAAAATTCTTTGCTCATGATTATATCTCCTTATATGGAATTAAATTTTTTACAATACAAATAATTATTTAATGATCTCGCCGTAACAAGCACCGAAAGCGCAAGCTGCATTTGCTTCGTCTGTATCAATGTGCATAGCGGGAGCGAATTTGGGGCTAACTCTGATTACAACGTCATCGAAAATAGTTGTTCTTTCAGAGTCGATCTTAACCTTAACGATCTCCTTATCCTGAACGTTAAACTGTTCAGCTGCTTCGGGAGTTAAGTGGATGTGTCTCTTAGCGATAATAACACCCTGTGCAAGTTCAACTTCGCCTGCAGGACCAACGAGCTTAAGTCCGGGAGTATTTGCAACGTCACCGCTTTCTCTTACGGGAGAAGAAACACCGAGTGTACGAGCGTCGGTGAAAGAAATTTCAACCTGTGTATCAGGACGAGCGGGACCGAGGATAATTACGTTTGCGATTTCCTTCTTAGGACCAACGAGCTTAACTCTTTCTTCGCAAGCGTACTGACCGGGCTGGCTGAGTTCCTTCTTGTTTGTAAGTGTTGCACCTTTGCCGAACAATGCTTCGATATGTTCTGCAGAGAGGTGTACGTGTCTGGCAGATGTTTCAACAAGAACTTTGTTATCCATCTTTATTACCTCCGTTGTATTATAAAAATATTATTTGAATAATCCTAATCAAAATTAATTATACTATAAAAAAAACCAAATGTAAAGAGAAATAAATATTTTTTTCGCACAATTTCGTGTATTGGAGGTAATAATTTATGGCCGAGAAAAAAGATAAAGAAAAAGACGATAAGACAATTGACAATAACGATGAAAACCAAAGTGAAGAGTTAGAAAGAGAGAAGGTGGAGAATCTTCATCTTGAAAACGTAATGATGAGCAATTCCGTTACTACGAAGAGTGACGGAATAACTATCCACTGTATGACGATAATTGGTCAAATAGAGGGGCATTATATACTGCCAAATGACCAGAAAACGACCAAATACGAGCAGATAATACCCCTTTTGGTATCAATTGAAGAAAGCGATGAAATAGACGGTTTGCTCATTATTTTAAATACGGTAGGGGGAGACGTTGAGGCAGGACTTGCGATATCGGAAATGGTGTCGAGCATGAAAAAGCCAACGGTGTCAATCGTGCTTGGCGGAGGACATTCAATAGGTGTACCACTTGCGGTATCAGCACAAAAGTCTTTTATCGTACCGTCGGCAACAATGACCGTCCACCCTGTAAGGACGACGGGGCTTGTCGTTAGTTCACCGCAGACGTATAACTATTTTAACCGTATGCAAGACCGAATATTAAAATTTATTGAAAATCATTCAAATATCGGTATGGAAGAGTTGCAAAAAATGTTACTTGCAAAAGACGAACTTGCGACTGATATGGGTACGGTACTTGAAGGTAAAGAGGCTGTTGATTGCGGACTGATTGACGAGGTCGGCGGACTCAGCGATGCGATACGAACCTTACGAGAAATGGCAAAAGAATCAAAAGAAAACAGAGAATAAAAAAAGACTTGGCTGAATGTTTAATTATTCGGTCAAGTCATTTTTTGTAATACCATTTTAATGGGTTATCGTGAATGTATTATACGTGTTCATCATAGTCTTCTTTGTTTCGAATAATATGGTCGTAAAAAGAATCTTGCCAAATGTTTTTTCCGTATTCTTTGTTACAAAATCGCTTAAATGTTGAAACAAAACGCGATAATGTAGAATGTTGTTTTGTAGGGGGCGACGTCCTCGACGCCCCGTTTTTCACAAATAACAAAATATGAATATGGTCGGGCATTATAACATAATAATTGATCTTTACATTATCGTAATAATCTTGTAATTGTTTTATATATTTCTCTGCAATTTTTCCGTATGGCAACAGTTGCACATTAATCGGGGCGTCGAGGACGTCGCCCCCTACAATGTTATTGTTTGTTATATTATCTGTTTTTATAATTTCGGACAGAATTTGTTTTCTATCCTGAGTACATATCGTTATAAAATATGCACCGATGGAGCTGTAATCGTATTTCTTGATTCTTGTCGGTTATCTTTCGGGATAATTGTTTTCCATATATTTTTCTCATTTAACTGCATACAAATTTAAGTCCCAGGCGGGAACGTATTTGAATTTACGCAGATAAAGCTTATAATCGGGGTTAAGCTTATTTATTAACAACGGCAGGTCGAAAAGGTCTTCGTTTCTGTGATATGCCGATACAAGCAGGTCTGGACTGCAATTTTTTATGGTTTTCTCGCTTCCGAGTAAGGCAAATCTTTCTGCGCCCTCAACGTCGTATTTAATATAATCTGCCGACATATTACAAAGGCTGTCAATGGTTTTTGCCTCAATTGAAGTAACTTTTTTTGAATTAAGCGAAAATGGGTTTGAGTTTCTGTTACCCGTTTCGTCAAATTCAAGAAGTGTATCTTCATTCCAAGCCGCAACGTTAAAGGGCAATATTATTTCGTTTTCTTCGGAGAGGGATTGTAACTTTTTAAAATTGCGTTTGTCGGGCTCAAGGGCATATATTTTGCTTATGTTTGTACACTTTGAAAGCATTTCTTTTGCGGTGTCACCGTTATATGCACCGGCATCAACGCAAACCGAATACTTTTCGGGGGACAATATGTTGTTCCACGCTTTGTCGGGGGTGGTTTCTATTTCTCTTAAATAGTCAATCTTACCGGTTAGCTTATATTTTATAACATTGTCAAAAACCTTAACTGACTGTTCGTCAGCAAGGAGAGTTCTTGCGTTTTCAAAAAGTTGTTTATTATCGTTATAAAATTTAAGATTAAAGGTACCGCCTCCCGTTACGGGTACGTCGGGGGCGTACATTTCGTATTTACCGTTAAGATCGTAAAACCGATCAAGCATATTATCAAGGCTTGATGCAAACGAAAGAATAATTATAAAATCGTCATATTTCTCTTTTATCTCGCTAAAAGAGAGGACTGTTTTTCCGTGAAAGGAATGACCTCTTACAAAGCCGTCACTTGCAAAAAAATCTGATACTTCTATATTCAACTCGTTAAATCTTTCCAAAATCTTGTCTGCTCCGTTACCCATTCCGTACATAACGATAGGTTTTTCGGTTTCTGACAGGTAGTTCCATAAATCTTTTTCTATATTCATAAATACCCCTTTAGGACTATCAGTTTTTTATATTATACTACCTTATTTTGTTTATGTCAAAAAATGTGTACAAAAAATAAAAATATTGTTGTCTTAATAAAAAAGATATGATATAATACGCTTGAATAAAAACATAGGAGAAAAAAATGACACCCGAAGAATTAAACGGTTTGACATTGGCATACCTAGGTGATGCGGTACTAGAAATAATGGTACGCGAAAAGGTTATTGAAACCGGATATACTGACGTAGGTAAGCTTAACAATATGGCAAGAACGTTTGTCAAAGCTACCGAACAAAGTAATGCTTTGAACAATATTTTACCCTTGCTTGACGAAGAAGAGATGAGCTTTTTCAAGAGGGGAAGAAATACGAAAGGGAATACTCCGAAGTCGGCTTCTACCGTTGAATACAGAAGGGCTACCGGTTTTGAGGCGCTCTTTGCGTTTCTCTATTTAAAAGGCAGGACCGAACGTCTTAAGTTTTTGTTCGATAAAGCATACCAAGACCACTTTAACGAAATTTTAAAATAAACAACTAAAAGGGAGATTTTATTATGTGGAACAAATTTAAACAGTTTGCATTTAAGGGCAACGTAGTTGACATGGCAGTCGGTGTTGTAGTCGGCGGCGCTTTCGGTAAGATCGTTACGTCATTGGTAAACGACCTTATCACACCTCTCATCAGCCTTGCAACAGGCGGAGCAAATTTCAGCGAACTTTTTGTTATTCTTAACGCAAAGGGTGCTGATACTGCTGCGATCAAGACTATCGAAGCTGCAAAAGAATTGGGTTATGCTACACTTAACTACGGTAACTTCATTCAGACAGTGATCGATTTCTTTATTATTGCATTGTCTATCTTTATGTTTGTAACGTTGATTCAGAAGGGCAGAGAAAAAATCGAAGCAAAGAAAAAACAGGAAGAAGCTGCAGCGGCGGAACAGGCAGCATCAGAACCTCCGAAGCCTACAACCGAAGAACTTCTTGCTGAAATTCGCGATTTGCTTAAAAAGGATTAATTTAGTATTAGTATTTAGTGTTGGAGACTGATTTATATGTATAGGATAGGTATTGACCTTGGCGGTACGAATATTGCCATAGGTATTGTTGATAATGAAAACAATATAGTGAAAAAGGGAAGTGTACCGACAAAAGCGGGAAGAGATCCCGATGAGATAATAAAAGATATGGCGCTTTTGTGTAACAAGCTTATGGAAGAGATGGGAATACTTGAGTGCCAGATAGAAAAAGTCGGTATTGCATCTCCCGGTGCAATAGATCCCAAGGGCGGTATAGTTTCACGCGAAACTAAGCTAAAGATGGTTGATTATCCCATTGTAAAGAAATTGAAAGAGTATTTGCATATAAAGAAAATAAAAGTTGAAAACGATGCAAATGCTGCGGCTATTGGCGAGGCTATTGCAGGTTCGGGCAAAGGTGTCGAAAAGTTTATTATGGTAACTTTGGGAACGGGCGTTGGCGGCGGTATAATAATAGACGGAAAGATTTATTCCGGATTTAACTATGCCGGCGGTGAACTCGGGCACATGGTTATAGAGCATAACGGAAGACCTTGTACTTGCGGAAGAAAAGGTTGTTGGGAAATGTACAGCTCGGCGACAGGTCTTATTAATATGACGAAAGAGCATATGATGACCAACAAAGAATCACTTATGTGGAAGCTTGTTGACAACGATATTGAGAAAGTCAGCGGCAGAACAGCTTACCAAGCGGCAGCGATGGGAGATATGACGGCGAGAGCGGTTTGCGCTGAATATACTGACTATCTTGCTTGCGGTTTGATAAACATAATTAACATATTCCAACCCGATGCAATCGGTATTGGCGGCGGAGTGTCAAATGAGGGAGAAAACCTTTTGGCACCGCTTAGAGAGATTGTTGACAGGTTGCAGTATACGAATGCGGCTCCGAAGAAAACCGAGCTTCGTATAGCAACGCTCAAAAATGATGCAGGTATTATCGGTGCGGCATCACTCTAAAATATAAAACAAAACGTCCTTTAATTCAAAGGGCGTTTTTATATATAAATCCCCCCGATCGACAACATACGTTATTAAAAGTTTTTGCGGATTCCAAAGGGGCTTTTTTCAAAAAGCCTCTTGGGTGGGGTATGGGGCGAAGTCCCAACAAAAAAGCAGATGCAATTTGCATCTGCTTTTTAATTGATTATTTTAACCGCCGAGGTATGCTTTTCTTACCGAGTCACTTGCGGCGAGTTCTTTACCCGTACCTGAAAGTGTTATCTTGCCCGTTTCCATAACGTATGCTCTGTCGGCAACCGAAAGTGCCATCTGTGCGTTCTGTTCAACGAGGAGAATCGTCGTACCCTTTTTGTGAAGATCTTTAATAATATCAAAGATCTGTTCAACAAGAATAGGAGCGAGTCCCATTGAAGGTTCGTCAAGCATAAGGAGTTTCGGACGGCTCATAAGAGCTCTGCCCATCGCGAGCATCTGCTGTTCACCGCCTGACAGTGTTCCTGCAATCTGCTTTCTACGTTCTTTCAAACGGGGGAACTGCTCGTAAACCATTTCCAAATCTTCGTCAAATGTCTTACCGTTCTGGGTATAAGCTCCCATATCGAGATTTTCCTGAACGGTCATTTGCAAGAATATCCTTCTGCCTTCGGGAACGTGAGCCAATCCCTTTTCAACGATCTTATGAGGGGGAATATGAGCAAGTTTTTCGCCGAAAAACTCAATACTTCCCGTCTTTGGGTGGAGAAGGTTTGATATCGCTTTAAGAGTAGTCGATTTACCCGCGCCGTTAGCGCCGATAAGTGTAACGATTTCTCCTTCGTTAACCTCCAACGATACTCCCTTTATAGCGTGAATAGCGCCGTAATAAACGTTAATGTTATCAACTTTAAGTATCTGTGACATAATATCAGTCCTCCTTCTTTTTACCGAGGTAAGCCTCAATAACAACGGGGTTTGACTGGATATCTTCGGGACTGCCCTTTGCAATAACCTTACCGAAATTCAAAACGCATATACCTTCGCAAATGCCCATAACAAGATTCATATCGTGTTCGATAAGCATAATTGCAATTTTAAAAGTATCACGAATCTTAATAATATTTTCCATAAGTTCTGCAGTTTCCGAAGGGTTCATACCTGCGGCAGGTTCGTCGAGGAGCAAGAGTCCGGGATTTGTTCCCAAAGCTCTTACGATTTCAAGACGTCTCTGTGCACCGTAGGGGAGTGAACCTGCTTTTTGGTTTGCAAGAGATTCCATATCGAAAATATGGAGAAGTTCCATAGCCTTTTCGTGTGCTATCTTCTCTTGTTTCCAATAATTAGGCGTACGCAAAATACTGCCGAGCATACCGTATTTGATCTGGTTATGCATACCGAGCTTAACGTTTTCTTCAACTGTAAGGTTAGAGAAAAGTCTTATGTTCTGGAATGTTCTTGCAACACCTATCTTGCTGACCTGTGCCGTATTCATTCCGTGAGTATCGATTCCGTCAATAAGAATAGTACCCTTTGTGGGCTGATAAACCTTTGTAAGAAGGTTAAACACCGTTGTTTTACCGGCACCGTTAGGGCCGATAAGTCCGGCAATTTCAGTTCTTCCGATCGTAAGGTTAAAATCGTCAACAGCCTTAAGTCCGCCAAATTCGATTCCAAGGTGTCTTGCTTCGAGAATGGGAGACTGGTTTATATCTCTTTCGGGGATAAGAGCATCACTGGGAACGGGAACGAGACGCCCTCTTTTGTGAGCAAATCTATCCATTGATCTCTTCCCCCTTCTTTTTAGGTATAAACTTGTTAAGAATATTTTTCATCGTAGGATTGTTTGTTGCGATCATAACAAGTATAAGGATAATAGCGTAAATCAACATACGGTAGTCGTCAAATCCGCGCAAAAGTTCAGGCAACATTCTGATTATTGCAGCTGCAATTACAGAACCCCAGATATTTCCGAGACCGCCGAATACCACCATCAACAATATCTCGATTGACATATTGATATCAAACGAAGACGAGTCAAGGCCTGAGAAGTTAAGTCCGTACAAAGCTCCTGCCGCACCTGCTAATGCTGCAGATGTAATAAACGCCATAAGTTTATATTTTGTAACGTTTATTCCAACCGATTCAGCAGCGATACGGTTATCTCTCAAAGCCATAATGGCTCTGCCCGAACGGCTTCTGGTAAGGTTAAGAACAACGATAAGAGCAATCATTATTAATATAAATCCTGCTGTAAACGTTGCTATTGCCTGAGTACGTGTAGCGCCCAAAGCACCGTTTACGATATATTCTCCGCCTTCTCCAAGCTCAAGAGTTTTTGTGCCCTTGGCGTTGAAGAGGAAATGAACGCCTGCTTTGTCTTTTCCGACGTAAAGGCATTTTATAATATCTTTAATAATCTCTCCGAAAGCGAGAGTAACGATTGCGAGATAGTCACCTCTGAGTCGGAGTACGGGAATACCTACAACCAAACCTGCAAGGGCTGCAATAGCAGCGCCTACTATCAAAGCTAATGCAAGTCTCAAAGGCTGTGATACGATAACATCTGACAAACTTTGGGAAACTATAACGCCCGAAAAAGCGCCAAGACTTACAAAACCCGCGTGACCGAGGCTGAGTTCACCCAAAATACCTACCGTAAGGTTAAGTGAAACAGCCGCAACTATAAAACAACAGATAGGAATAAGCATACCCGAGAATGAACGGGTAAGCATCTTGCCTTCAAGCATTGTATTTAATGCGAAAAATACAATGATAACGCAAAAATATCCCAAGAAATCTTTTTTGGTTGATTTTTTAATGTTAAGTTTTTTCATCGTTCCACCTCACACTTTTTCCGGTACATATTTGCCGAGCAATCCGGCAGGACGTACCAAAAGAACGATGATGAGCACTGCAAATACGACCGTATTGGCGAGTTGTGTTGAAATATATGCTTTTGCAAGTGACTCAATAATACCTATAAGAATACCGCCTAGGAAAGCGCCGGGAATTGAACCTATACCGCCGAATACCGCAGCGGTAAATGCTTTAATACCGGGCATTGATCCTGTGGTGGATGAAAGGGTGGGTGAGAATGAACACAAGAGAACGCCTGCGATCGCAGCCAGAGCCGAGCCTATTGCAAACGTAAGAGAAATAGTCTTGTTTACATTGATACCCATAAGCTGCGCTGCTGCTTTATCTTCCGAACAGGCTCTCATAGCCTTACCCATTTTGCTCTTGCTTGTGAACGTGGTAAGAGAAACCATAATAATTATACAAGCAAAAATAGTGAGAATTGAGTTATAAGTAATAGAAAGCTGACCGCCGAAAAGTTTAGCGGCGCCTTTTACAACAGGAGTATATGTTTTTGAGTTTGCTCCCCAGATAAGTAATGCCGAGTTTTGAAGAAAATAGGATACGCCGATAGCGGTGATAAGCACGGCAAGCGAAGGTGCGGAGCGCAGCGGCTTATACGCCAATCCCTCAATTATTACCCCCAAAACCGTACATACGATCATAGCGAGAAGTATAGCAGCCCATGTCGGAAGCCCAAGAGACGTCATGGCGAGCAGAGAGATATATCCGCCCACCATGATTACGTCGCCGTGTGCAAAGTTCAGCATTTTCGCTATGCCGTACACCATAGTGTAACCCAAAGCGATAATTGCATAAACGCTTCCGAGGCTTATTCCGCTGATCAAATGAGAAAGAAATTGCATTAGAATTGCACCTCGTGTTTTTTGTTTTCAGTAGTTTTTTATACTATTATTCTGCAGCCTTTTCAGCAGATACGTAAACACCGTCTTTGATTACAACTGCTGTGGGCATCTTGTTAACTTCGCCCTTTGCAGACCATGTCATATCATGACCTGTGAGTCCGTCAAATTCGATTGACTGCATAGCTGTGATAAGAGCTTCGCAGAGTTCTTCTGTTGACATATCAGCGTTGCAGCCTGCCTTTTCGTAAGCAGCCTTAACTGCGTAGATGCAGTCATAACCGTCTGCTGCGAACTGGTTGGGAGTTTCGCCGTACTTTTCTTTGTACTTAGTAACGAAGTTCTTTGTAAGATCGTCTTCAGCATCAGCAGAAAAGGGAGTGAGAACCATTACGTCTTCAGCAAGTTTGATGTCGAAGTTTTCCATTGTGAGAATACCGTCCATACCGTCAACGCCGAAGAAGATAGGTTCATAACCCATAGCGTCTGCCTGAGCGAGAATAACGGATGCGGGCTGGTAGTAAATGGGAAGGAAGATAAGGTCAGCGCCCTTAGATTTTGCATCTGTGAGCTGAACGTTGAAGTCTGTTGCAGTGTCCTTGTTGAAAGTACCCTGGTAAACGAT
>JBGVPD010000075.1:0-63786 GCA_045126815.1 Eubacteriales bacterium | reverse complement strand
CTTCTCACCACCGAAGAGTCGCATCAGCTTATCCTCAAGAGACACATAGAATATAGAAGAACCCGGGTCACCCTGACGTCCCGAACGACCTCTGAGCTGGTTGTCGATACGTCTGCTTTCATGACGTTCGGTACCGATTATAAAAAGACCACCTGCTTCGCGTACTTTTTGTGCCAACGGGGCGATTTCTTCTTTATATTTGTTAAACAGATCTTTATATATTTTTCTAGCTTCAAGGACTTCTTCGGAAACGGACATAGATGAACCTACAGCAAGACCTATAACGTTGTCTTCATATCCCAGTCTGGACATTTCCTGTTTAGCCATAAATTCAGGGTTACCGCCCAACATAATATCTGTACCACGTCCCGCCATATTTGTTGAAATGGTTACTTTACCGATCTTACCTGCATCAGCTACGATTTCAGCTTCCTTTTCGTGAAATTTAGCATTAAGAACCGTATGTTCAATACCTTCTTTTTTGAGGCGTCTTGATAATTCTTCGGATTTATCAACGGAAACAGTACCTACAAGAACAGGTTGTCCTTTTTCGTGGCATTTGATCACCTGTTCAACAATTGCGTCGTATTTGCCTTTGGTGTTTTTATATACAACGTCGTTATGGTCAATTCTTATCATCGGTTTGTTGGTTGGAATAACCACAACGTCGAGATTGTAAATTTCTCTGAATTCAGCTTCTTCGGTTTGTGCAGTACCTGTCATACCCGAAAGTTTACTGTAAAGTCTGAAGTAGTTTTGGAAAGTAATTGTTGCTAAAGTCTTGTTTTCTTTCTGTATCTGTACGTGTTCTTTAGCTTCAATGGCTTGGTGCAAACCGTCGGAATATCGTCTGCCGAACATAAGTCGTCCCGTAAATGAGTCTACGATTATAACCTCTCCGTCTTTCATTACGTAGTCAACGTCTTTTTTCATTATACCGTGTGCTTTTATTGCCTGATTAATATAATGTGCGAGTTCGGAGTTTTCCGGATCTGAAAGGTTTTCAATTCCAAAGAATTTTTCTGATTTTTCAACACCTTGCGCTGTAAGAATAGTTGAACGAGCTTTTTCGTCTACGATATAGTCTGCATCTACATCGTCAGTACTTTCTTTCTGGTCAATCTCTTTTATTCTGTATTCGCGCATACCTTTTACAAGTTTATCGGCGCGGTCATACATATCGGTTGATTTTTCGCCCTCTCCCGAAATGATAAGGGGAGTACGTGCTTCATCTATAAGAATGGAGTCAACTTCGTCAACGATAGCAAAAGCGTGACCTCTTTGTGTCATATTGTGCTTATATACAACCATGTTGTCACGAAGATAGTCAAATCCGAATTCGTTATTAGTTCCGTAGGTTATGTCTGCTTCATAAGCTTTTTGTTTATCAGCTTTTGTTTGGTCGTGGCATATAAGTCCTGTTGTAAGCCCGAGAAATCCATAAACTCTGCCCATTTCTTCAGCGCCGAGTCTTGCGAGATATTCGTTAACTGTAACAATGTGGACGCCGTTACCCGAAAGCGCGTTTAAATAGGCGGGAAGGGTAGCTACCAAAGTTTTTCCTTCACCTGTTTTCATCTCGGCAATTCTGCCTTGATGGAGTATAATACCGCCCATAAGCTGTACACGGAATGGTCTTTTACCTAACACTCTGTCGTCAGCTTCTCTTACAAGCGCGAAAGCATCGACAAGAATATCGTCAAGCGTTTCTCCGTTTGCCAAACGAGATTTCAACACATTTGTGCACTCTTTAAGTTCTTCGTCGGTCATAGAAGAGTATTTTTCTGCAAGTGCCTCTATTTTATCAACCGTAGAACTGATTTTTTTCAGTTGTCTGTCGCTATATGTTCCAATTATTTTATTAATAAAACTCATAACAATATCCTCGTCTCATAAATATATAACAATACTATTATATTATACTATAATATACCTAAAAATCAAGTGAATTTTCCTATCTGAACCAATTATTAACATAAAAATAACAGCATATATACATAAAAACATATATATGCTGAATTTAATATTTAATTCAAGATTTTAAGGGCATCAAAAATGCTCTTTACGGGAATAATTTCTGCATCATTTACCTTAAGTTTTTTGTTCAAGGTGTTGCGGTAGGGAATCATTATTTTGGTGAAACCTATTCTTGAAGCTTCGTTTATTCTTTGTTCAATAGATGGAATAGCTCTGCATTCACCTGCAAGTCCTATTTCGCCGAAAGCGATAAAATCATCAGGTAAGGGAATATCTTTTATACTTGATATAAGAGATAAAGCCGCTCCCAGATCCGCTGAAGGCTCTACCAGTCTTATACCTCCGATAACGTTTAAATATACGTCGTTTTGAGAAAATTTAAGACCTAACCTCTTTTCAAGAACTGCAAGTAAAAGATATATACGGTTATAATCAAAACCGTTTGCTGTTCTTTTAGGGGACGGGAACGATGTTCTTGAAACCAACGCTTGTATTTCGGTTATAAGAGGGCGTGAGCCTTCCATAACGCACACAGCGCAGTTGCCTGATACATTCTGGGGTCTACCCGCAAGAAGCGATTCTGAGGGGTTATAAACCTCTCTCAGGCCCTCTCCTGTCATTTCAAACATACCTATTTCGTCAGTTGAGCCGAAACGGTTTTTTACAGCTCTTATAATTCTGTATATTTGTCTTCTTTCACCCTCGAAGTACAATACTGTGTCAACTATATGTTCCAAAACTTTCGGACCCGCGATACCGCCTTCTTTGTTGACGTGACCAACAAGAAATACAGATATTCCTTCGTTTTTAGCAACGGAAATAAAACGCATAGCACTTTCTCTTACCTGAGTAATACTTCCGGGAGCGGCAGGGAAACGCCTGTCGTAAACGGTTTGTATAGAATCAACAATTATAACGTCAGGGGCAATTCTTTTACATTCTGAAAGGATCTTATCAATGTCCGTTTCTGTTAAAATGAAGAGGTTATCCGAGTGTATATCTAGTCTTTGAGCTCTGAGTTTGATCTGTCCTCTTGATTCTTCTCCTGATATATAAAGAACTTTTTTGTTTTGTCCAAGTGAAGAAGAGATCTGAAGCAAAAGCGTTGATTTACCAATTCCGGGTTCACCCGAAAGGAGTACGACCGAGCCGTGAACCAGTCCTCCGCCGAGAACTCTATCAAGTTCAGTCATGCCGGTATCGCTTCTCATATAGTTGGGCAATTCAAGCTCATTTACTTTTTCCGCAGAATTGTTATATTCGTTCAAGATAAGTCTTGATGAAGCTTTTACTTCCGGGATCATATCTTGTTCTTCCATTGTATTCCAAGCTTTACACAAGGGGCACTGACCGGTCCATTTTGATGCTTTGTGGCCGCATTCAGTGCAGATGAATACGCTTTTATCAGCCATAACTTTTATATCCTTTTTTGTTAATTACAAATGTGTATATATTATATCATACATCTTCTAAAAATTCAACAACAGATGAATAAATAACAGAGGCTAACTCTTTTCTGTATTCATCTGTAGAAAGTTTCTTTCTTTCATCCGGATTAGACAGAAAACCGCATTCTACCAGAACTGCGGGTGTATCTATATTGTCTAACAGAAAAATATTGCTTCCTGCTTGTTTTATTTCTCTATTGTTGCCGGATTGAAGCATCGTTTTAACGTTAGATTGGATTTTTTCTGCGAGACTGGCACTCGACTTATTGTTTTTAGAATAGAATACTTGTAAACCGGAATATTTTTCTTGCGAAAATTTATTCATATGTATGCTGACAAATACAGCGTTATCGTATGAGTTAGCTAAATTAACGCGTTCTTTTAGATCTGCCATTTTTACAGAACCTTTAGCGCCGTTTCCAAGCATTATGTCGTCACTTCGCGTTTGTATTACCTCGTATCCGCTCGATTTAAGCATATCGCCTAACATTAATGCTAATGACAAATTTAATTCTTTCTCATATACTCCTTCGCATGATGCTCCGCTGTCCATACCTCCGTGTCCTGCATCTATAATTACAGTTGGACTGTTTTTAATTGTCCATGTGTCAGCGTCCTTGCCCGTCCAATAATAGAATAACGTGCACAGAAGCAGTGCAGTAAGAGACAATACGATTGAGAATATACAAATTTTGATAATAACGACACTTGTTCTGTCCATTGTGTTTTTTTGCATAATAATCACCCGTCTTAAACATATTTTTAATAAATTATATGTTTAAAACGGGTGAAAAAATTACATTTATTTAGATGGAGTCGTGTCAAAAATTTTAAGTTTGCCTTTGTTTTCCGATCCCATATAATATCCTGCAAAAGATATCAAAACAGCAGGAAGTACGATCAGTATAAAAATAATTGGCGGTGTGTTTAATGCGTCGGGGAAGAAATAGCGTATTAAACCGAGATACATTCCTTGAATAAATCTTGCGATCAAATTAGCTGATCCGAAAACTTGACAAGGGGTTGAATACGGAGCTATATCAAAGTCACAAAAAGGATATGATATACACATAACAAGCCCTAATATTATGTTGATTGAGTTAGCCACAAGAGAAGCAAATAAACCTTTGTATTTAGACTTCTTCATTCTACCGCCGTCGACTTTGATTTTATCTCTTGCGCCTTTTTCCCAGGTGTGAACGTAGAGTAAAAACAGATATAAACCGATAGCAACAAGACTTACTACTATCAGCATAGGATCTTTTACTTTTTCTTCAGCTCCCGGTAATTTACGAGAAACCAACGCCAACATCGTGCCAAACATCGTCAAGCCAATTTGGGTTATAACCATCCTGAATATCAAATCAAAACAGTCTTCGAAAAATCTTTTCATATTTTAAACCGCCTAAAAAATATCATTACATTTATTTTATATTATATTTATTAACATTACAAGACAAATTATAAAAAAACAATTGAATTGTTGAAATTTTTTTATAATATGTTATAATAAATAAAAAGAGAAGGGGAGGTTGTTATTTTGAAAGAATATCCGGAAATATTGAAAAATTTTAAGTCATATAAATTAACTATACAAAACCGTTCCCTGAAAACAGTTGATGAATATCTGCTTGATCTTGAATTATTTTTTAGATACTTAATAGCATCAAGGGAAAATATAGAACTTGAGAGTGAAAAATTTGACAGTATTTCAATCAAAGATGTTGACTTAGACTTTGTTAAAAGTATTTCAACAGATGAAATATACGAATTTTTTAACTATACGGTTGAATACAGAAAGAATAAAGCAAAAGCAAGAGCAAGAAAACTATCTGCTATAAAATCATTTTTTAAATATCTTACAAACAGAAAAATGATTGATGAAAATCCCGCTGTTACAATAGAATCTCCCTCTATCGGAAATAAGTCGCTCCCTAAATATCTTTCGCTTGATGAAAGTATTGCGCTTTTGGACGCAGTAAAAAATGATCCTGAATCAAAAACAAGAGCCAGAGATTATGCAATTATTACTTTGTTTTTAAATTGCGGTATGCGTTTGTCGGAGTTGGTCGGTATATCATTAAATGATATCGACAGAGAATTACGTTCAATTCGTGTTTTAGGTAAAGGCAGCAAAGAGCGAGTTGTCTATCTAAATGATTCATGTAAAAGCGCATTAGCTGATTATCTAAAAGTAAGAGCTACAGATAATCAAATTGAAATTAAAGATAAAAATGCACTGTTTTTGTCTTTGAGACATCAACGTATAAGCAATAAAACTGTTCAGCACATAGTATATAAGTATCTCAAGTTAGCCGGACTTGAATATAAACATTTTTCCACACATAAACTAAGGCATACTGCAGCAACGCTTATGTATCAGACGGGTAAAGTTGACGTGCGAGTTCTTAAGGATATACTCGGACACGAACAGTTGAACACAACACAAATATATACCCATGTAAGCGATGCGAGTATGGAAAAAGCTATGAGCGAAAATCCGCTTAATTCAATAAAAAAATAAAAATGTATGTGTTTTTCACATACATTTTTTATCTTAAAAATAATAGAGAGTTGACGGGCGAAGCTCACCAACTCTCTAATTTTATTAGTTTGTGTAGTTGTCAAAATATCCCTGAACGAGAACTACAGGAGTACCTTTGTCTCCTGAACCACTTGTCAAGTCACAGAGAGAACCGATGAGGTCTGTAAGCTGACGGGGAGTCGTTCCCTGAGATGCCATATTACCGACAAGGTTATCCTTTTTGCTTTTAATGCTTTCTGAGATAGCCTTTTTAAGTTCATCACCGGAAAGATCTTTGAATTCATTATCAGCGAGGTATTTAAGTTTAAGTTCGTTAGGTGTACCAACGAGACCGTCAGTGAATGCAGGAGAAACAACGGGATCTGCAAGTTCCCAAATCTTACCCTGAGGATCTTTAAATGCACCATCACCGTAAACCATAACTTCGATGTGTTTTCCGGTTCTGTCATAAAGTCTCTTTTGAATATCAAGAACGAGGTCTTTGCATTCGCGAGGGAAGAGTTTTATTGTATCTTCGGTTGATTTATTTGAACCGAGAAGACCGTATTTTTCGTTATATCCGCTACCGTTTACGGAAGATGTAAGAATGTCGTCAAGGCTGCATACAACTTTTGCGCCTGCAGCTTTAAGAATTCTCTTTGTACGTGCACGTGTATGAATATCACAGTTTATAACACAATCAGTATAGTCGAGAATAGCTTTAGGCTGATTTGCAAATATAATCTCTGCTTCAGCTCCGCACGAACGAATAAGATCACTGTAGTATTCAACGTAATCTACGCCTGTAAACTCGTGCTTGTTCTCTCCAAAAAGTTCGCGGTATTTTTCGAGTGTGAGTACATCGGAGTAGGGATTAACTCCTGCTTCATCAACTTTATCCAAACTAACAAGTTGGTTTCCTACTTCGTCTGAAGGGTAGCTCAACATAAGAACGATTTTTTTAACGCCCATAGCAATTCCGCGAAGGCAAATTGCAAATCTGTTTCTTGAAAGAATAGGGAATATTACACCAACTGTATCTGAACCGATCTTTGCTTTAACGTCAGCAGCTATATCTTTCACATTTGCATAGTTTCCTTGAGCTCTTGCAACGATAGATTCCGTCATACTAACAACATCGCGGTCATTAAGAGAAAAACCTTCATACTCTGCTGCTTCAATAACACTGTTTGTTACGATAGAAGCAAGGTCATCGCCTTCTCTTATAATAGGGCAACGGATACCTCTTGATACTGTTCCGACTCTGCGTTCTTTCTGTTCCATACTGAAAATCCTTTCTAAAATAGAGTTAAAGTGACAAATTAATTTTGATTTAAACTCTATGATTTATGCAGAAATAATTCTTATCTAAAAACCACCCATTATTATACTTCTTTTTTTACAATATTTCAAGTACTTTTTTCATCTTTTTACAATTTTTTATAAAAAAATATGCACCCATAGCGGTTAATGGGTGCATAAACTATTATAATACTTTTTTTATTGCTTCAAGGAGTTCGCTGTATTCTTCAAATGCCTGAATATCGGGATTATCTTTTTTGATCTGTTCAGTGCTCTTAAAAAGGAAACCCGCTTTACTTGCTTTGATCATTCCGAGGTCGTTGTGGCTGTCACCGGCTGCAATAGTCTCAAAACCGACTGATTGAAGAGCTTTTACGGTTGAATACTTTGATTTTTCAACTCTCATTTTGTAGTCTGTAATCTCACCGTTTTCAGCGACTACGAGTTCGTTGCAGAAAAGGGTAGGCATACCGAGTTTTTTCATAAGAGGCATACCGAACTGTGTAAACGTATCACTGAGAATAATAACCTGTGTAAGCGAACGAAGTTCGTCAAGAAACTCTTTTGCACCTTCCATGGGATCGATTTTTTCGATCGTTTCCTGTATTTCTTTTAAGCCAAGATTGTGTTTTTTGAGTATGTCAAGTCTGTATTTCATAAGCTTGTCATAATCAGGCTCGTCTCTTGTTGTTTTCTTGAGTTCGGGGATGCCCGATGCTTCAGCAAAAGCAATCCAAATTTCAGGAACAAGAACGCCTTCCATATCTAAACATACAATATTCATTTTTTAATCCTCCGTCAATTTTTAACATATATTATGATACATTAAAATATTAAAAAAATCAATACTAAAAACCAATAATTAATTCTATTTTTCTTCTTTTGATTTTTCATATCCCAATCTAACAGCAATTGCAAGTTGGTCTGCGCATGAAGTTGGTCTAAAACCGCACGTATTGCCCTTTAATTTTTCTTCGATCTGTTCAACTGTCATTCCGTCGACAAGCTTTGATATCGCCTTTAAATTACCGTTACAGCCACCCAAAAAAGAAACGTTAGTAATTACATTATCATTTATATCAAAACTGATTTCCATTGAGCATACGTTTTTTGTTTTGTAACTAAATTTCATAAAATCACCCGTCCGTCATTTTTTAAGATTATAACATATTAAACGACACTTGGCAATATAGACAATGCCCAAAAAATATGATAAAATAAAAAAGGAATATGTTGCATTTAATTGTATAATAAGCGAGCGCGTAAAAAAGGAGGAGTCTTATGGATAACGGTGCTTGTAGCTACCGCCGTTTTCTTGATGGAGATGAAAGTGCGTTTGACGACATAATGAACGATTACTTTGATAGTCTTGTGTTCTTTGTAAATAGATATGTTAACGACGTTCATGTAGCAGAAGATATAGCAATTGACGCTTTTTCTGAGCTTATAGTACATAAAAATCGGTATAATTTTAAGGTTTCGTTAAAAACATATCTTTTTATGATAGGTAAGTCACGCGCATTAAATCATATAAAACGCAGGAAAATAATTAATTTTGTTCCGCTTAACGAAGCAGAAAACAAAGCCGATGTTGAGACTATTGAAAACTTAATTCTTTCTAACGAGAAAAAAAGAGCGATTTATGCTGCAATTCAAAAGTTAAATTCGGAAATGCAGACTGTCATTCATCTTATTTATTTTGAAGATATGTCGTATAAAGACGCTTCTATAGTTATGAACAAAACCAGGAAACAAATAGATAATTTACTTTATCGTGCAAAGACAGAACTAAGGTCTATATTAGGAGAGGAGGGAACTAACCTTTTATGAGAAGTTTTGAAGAAAGAAAGACAGAAATTTTTAAACGAAGCGAAGAAAAAATCAAAAAGATCAAGAAAAGAAATAGGATAATTTATACATCAATTCCATGTTTTGTTTTAATACTATGTTTACCGTATTTTATTTCAATTGCGCAACAAAAAAACAGTGAGGATCTAGCTCCTAATGAAGATAGTAGTTTGGATTTTATAGAAAATGATATTTTTGTTGTGTCCATAAGTGTTTCTTCCGGTGATAGCTTTTTTAAAAATTACGATAACGAAAATACAATAAAACAATTTACTAACCTGTTACTCCAAAAGAATACAGATGACGGAAATAAAGACGATGTAAGCAGTAATGATTTTGTTGTTGAAAATGAAGATGACTTCATAAAGGTTGAAAATGTAACGTCCGACTCCTCTGCAGTTCTCAAAGATTACGATATTTCTTTATCATTTAATGACGGAACTATAATAGAGTATAAATTAGTCGGTAATACTGTTTATAACAAACATACAGATACGGTAATAACAAAACTTACTGAAGGACAGTTAAAAGAATTATTGGAATTAATTGATATTAAGTAACTGAAATTACAGCACATATCCCCCTAACAAATTATTATAATAATACAAAGGGGTGATTATATGAAAAAGTGCAAAAAGCAAAATATAACTGACAAAGTTATAGATCTATTTAATGACAACGGAAGTTTTAAGACGGATCCTAATGGAAGCTATACAGGAATACCGCTAGATAAATATGACCAACCTATTCAAGATGCAGACGATTTATAAATATTGAAAAAGGTGAGCTTGTTCAGCCCACCTTTTTTATATTGTCAAATTCGATTTCCGCTAATTCATCTATCGTTTTGTATTTATCTTTGAAAAAATATATTCTTGTTTTTTTGTAAATTCCGTCTGAAGTTAATCTATTCCATTTTATTATTTTGTACGTAAATGCGACATACTCTTTTGATCCGCCGTCGTCGTATGTTCCACGCGGTATTGGAATAAACAACACGGCAATTAATAATAAGCACACAATTATATATTTCTTATTCATTTTCATATGTCCATTCATTAAATACGGGATTGATAAGAAAACTACTTCCATCTCCGGAAATCATAATCGTTTGATGTCCCTCGTCAGCCATACCGTCAGGTTCGCCTTCTTTGTGACAGTATACGTACCATACTTTGTTTTTTGAATCAAATACTGCGTTTATCGGCGGGATATCGATCGCTCGAACGATATCAGCGAGCATCATAGCTTCTTCTCTTGTAATAATTCTATCATTTTCAGTTGCATCTTTTTTTCCAAAGTATATTTCAATCTGATCTTTGCTGTCAATCTCTAAATTCTTTTCGGGTTCAATAAAAACGTGCCAATAAGCCATATCGTCGGTACCGGCTTCAGGTATTAGTCTGTTTATATTTATTACAACCTTTTTTATATTATCTTCTGTAATAAGTTCCATTCGTTCTACTTTGTGTCTGACAGAACCACTGCCTTCTTCAAGCAAAACAAGAATTAAAATTTGCTTTTTAAAATATTCTTCGTCGTACTTTTTACAAATATCAAGAAACTCTATATTTCTTTCGGAATGGACATCATCGTGATAATCATATCCGAGGCTATAACTATTACTGTTAGCTTTATAATAATCTTCTAAATCTTTTACAGATCTGATAATTGTTATTTTTGGGTATTTTGTATTTTCAATATGACCATCGGTTCTTACATAATAAGCCGAAAAATTTATGTTTTCAACAGACGGTTCTTCGTATTTAATTCCTATATCCTGGTCGTTTGTTTCGGCAGGATCTGTTTGTTTTGGTGTCTTGTCAGTGGAATATGAAGATCTCGTGTTGTCTACGTTTTCAAGGTTAAACAGAGAAGTGAGCGGAAGAAGATTTAAAGGGAAGGGGTATATTTTTGTTTTCTTATATATACCGTCGTCGGTCATTTTATTCCAACATACGATTTTGTACGATAGCGCAGAATACACTCTAGTTCCGCCGTCTTTAAGAGCGCCTACAGGTATTGGTATTATAAGTATAAGCAATATTACAGATAAGATAATTATTGTTTTTTTCTTTTTCATAATTCTTCACCTTTCTTTTTTTGTTAATGCTTTCTACTTATTATACAATCGACGGTGTAATATTCCTAAAAATAAAAGGCTTAAGATATTGTCTATCTTAAGCCATATTATTTGTTTTTTAAATTTAATCGTCGATTGATACATCTGTTGCCGAATCAAATATTGCATTAACTTCAGCCGAAGGTTGCTTTGTACAGAGAGAAACTACAACTGCAGCAATTAATCCTGCTACAAATCCGGGAAGAATTTCATATATTCCTGTCGGATAAATAATGGCTGTTGTTATTGTGTTTGTAAAGCATAACAACCATGCAATATCAACAATAGCTCCGATTATTATACCTGCACACGCACCGGGATAGTTGAGTCTGCGCCAGAAGAGCGAGAGAATAACAACAGGTCCGAAAGCGGCACCAAAGAGTCCCCATGCATTTTCAACCATGCTCATAATACTGTTTGACCAGCTTGAATTACTTGATGCTATAAAAAATGCAACTACACTTACTATCAAAACAACAATTCTGCCCACCCAAAGAATTTCCTTTTCGGTAGCTTTGTTTTTACGGAGAAGGGGTTTATAAAGGTCGCTTGTAAAGGATGAAGATGCAACGAGGAGCTGTGAGTCAGCCGTTGACATAGCGGCAGCAACGATTGCAGCCAATAACAGTCCTGCGATTACAGGGGGGAATATATCCTGAGCAAGTGTAATAAATATTTTTTCCTGACTGTTTGTTAACAAAAGTTTTTCAGCCAATGAAGTTCCGTCTGTTAACAAGAAAGTTCTTCCAATTACGGAAATGGCAATTGCACTACCAAGAGAAAGAATAACCCATATAATCGCAACAGTTGAAGCTTTATTAACTTGAGAGGGTTTTTTAATTCCCATAAAACGAACTATAATATGAGGCATACCGAAATAACCAAGCCCCCAAGAAAGACCCGTTACAATATCTCTCCAGTCAGCTGTAAAGGGGTTAGATTCAAATGCCGAAACGCCTTCTGCAAAACTGCCTAAGAAAGATGTGTCAAACTTGCCGAGAGCCATAACGATCGGTACAGCAAGTAAAGCTATAAGCATCATAAGACCTTGAAAAAAGTCTGTCCAGCATACTGCTTTATATCCACCGAGGAACGTGTATATCAGAATAAGAACAGCAAACAATCCCATAGCCAACAGAGCCTTATCGGCAAACCAAGGAATAACCGCTACCATTACGCTTTTTCCTGCAACAAACGCCGATGAAACGTATACTGTAAAGCTAATCAAAAATATTACTGCACATACAATTTTTAGCAAAGGGTTTTGTGATGCGAATCTGTTTGTAAGATACTGGGGAAGTGTGATAGAATCACCTGATGCACGGGAAAAACGGCGCAAACGTTTTGCAACGAAGATCCAGTTTGCCGCGGTACCGAGAGCAAGTCCGATACCTATCCACACTTTGCCCATACCAAAAGCTAAAATACTGCCGGGGAATCCCATTAAAAGCCAACCGGACATATCTGATGCCTGTGCGCTCATAGCGGTTACCCAAGGGCCCATTGAACGTCCGCCAAGAAAATATTCCTTCTCGCCGTCATTTTTAGATGCAAAGAAAAAGTACAAACCAACGCCTAGAATAAGAACAAAGTAAAGAATAAAGGCTGTTAATTGCATTGATATAATTCTCCTTAAGATTTATTTACTATATCATTCCCACTCGATAGTACCTGTGGGTTTGGGAGTAAGGTCGTAAAGAACACGGTTAATGCCCTCAACTTCGCTTGTGATTCGTGCTGTGATCTTATGAAGGAGTTCATAAGGAATTTCTTCGATAGTTGCAGTCATAGCGTCGCTTGTATTTACGGCGCGGATAATTGCAGGCCAACCTTCATATCTTAAATCGTTTCTAACACCAACACTCTTCATATCGGGTACTGAAATAAAATACTGCCATACTTTACCTGCAAGACCGTAGTTGTCAAATTCTTCACGTAAGATAGCATCTGCTTCTCTGAGAGCTTCAAGTCTGTCTCTCGTGATTGCACCGAGACATCTAACACCAAGACCCGGGCCGGGGAACGGCTGACGGTAAACCATATTGTGAGGAAGTCCGAGCGCATCTCCGACAACTCTTACTTCGTCTTTATAAAGAAGACGTACGGGTTCAACAAGTTCAAACTGCATATCTTCAGGAAGTCCCCCTACGTTGTGGTGAGCCTTAACGCCTTTAGACTCGATAATGTCAGGATATATTGTTCCTTGCGCGAGGAATGATATGCCTTCAAGTTTTGACGCTTCTTCATCAAAAACTTTTATAAATTCATTACCAATGATCTTACGTTTCTTTTCAGGATCAGCTTCGCCTTTAAGAAGATCAAGGAATCTATCAGTTGCATTTACGTAAATAAGGTTTGCATCAAGTTCTTTTCCGAATACTTCGATAACTTGTTCACTTTCACCTTTACGCATTAAGCCGTGGTTAACGTGTACGCATACAAGTTGTTTTCCGATAGCTTTAATAAGTAGAGCTGCAACTACTGAAGAGTCAACCCCTCCGGAAAGTGCGAGAAGTACTTTTTTATCTCCAACTTGTTTTCTTATCTCCGCAACTTGCTCATCAATAAACTTGTTAGCCAGTTCCTGTGTGGTAATACGAGCCATATTTTCGGGTCTTTTGTTGTTTTGCATAATAAATCCTCCGCTTTTATTTATGTTTATATTTTACAAAATTGTTTGTATAGTAACTTGATGATTTACCGAGTTCATCGTTCAGAAAATCAATCGTATATTCTTCGGCAAGAGTTGGTCTGTCAGAAAATAAATTTGTTCCGAGTCCTAGTCTGTTGCCTTCTATTTCACACCCAATAGCTGCTAAAACAGTAGGGAACATATCCATGGGAGTAAATTCTCTGTCCTTTGTGTTTTTTGTCTCAACAACAGAATTTATAATACAATTATACATATGCCTTGAATAATCTCTGTCAACGTTTCTTTCAAAGTAAGCCGCGTCCATACTTGCGTGGTCACCGCATATTATAATCGTTGTGTCATCATAAAAATCTTGCATTTCCAACCAACAAATGAAGCTGTATAATTGTTTACTGGCGCACGAGTATACGTTTTCGTACTGTTCTTCATATTGGGTTGTGCACAAACTGCATTTATATCCGCCGACGTGGTGGGTATCAACTGTAAGCATCGAAAAAGCAAACGGTTGATCGTTTTTTGATATTTCAAGAAGTTCTTGTTTGGCGTATTTGTAAAGATACTCGTCTTCCATACCCCACCAAACTTGATATCCCTTTTCAATGATACCGTCTTTTTGAGCTGTATCCCAATCGTATACAAAATCTGCACCGTGCTGATAATAATACTGGTCACGACCGGCATAGTTTCCTTCAGAACCAAACATAACTGTCTGATAGTACCCATTTTTCTTGAGCACGTCTTGCATATTCGTTATTCCGGGAAGAAAAGCACTTTTTTTGCCGTATGTATTTCTTTTTACGGGAATAGTTAACGGAACACCTGAAGTTTGAGAAACGAGTGATGCTACCGTCCATGTCGTATTTGTAACAACAGGCCATCCACCGATATCCTGATTATGAGAAAAGTTGATATTCTTTTTAGCTAAATCGTACAGTTCAGGTATGACGTTATAGGGTAAAGCGCCGCCTTGTGCTTGTGAAAAAAACGAGGTCTCCATAGACTCAAGATGAATTATGATCAAATTTCTCTTTTCTTCAGGGAAAGTGATCTTTACGCTTTCGGGATCTCTGTATTCTTTTTCGTAAATCGTTGTTTTCTCAAGAGAAGATGCGATATATTGGGGAAGTGAGACTATATCCGAAGCTATAATAGTTAAAAACAAAGTCAAACATACTGAGGTGATTAACGAAACTTTGGTTGAAAAAGGTGTGATCTGATAAGTTTTATTCTTTTTTATACTTTTGATCTGCAAACCTTTTTTAGGGTTTCCCCAAAGGAAAAGCATAAACAAAACCGTCAAGATTATGGAGGGTAATAATCCCCTAAGGAAGAAACTTAACAAGAGGTTTTTTTCAACAGCGCCGCCGTTTTCAGCCGTAAGTGTAAAAATTATAGCAGAAAAACCTACGTCTCCATACAAGTTTTTATACCACAGTGCAGATAAAAAAGCCAAAACCGATATGAATAATAATGTTCCCACTATTATTGCCAACAGTGTTTTACGTTTTTTCATTACTGATTACCTCTTATTTTTATCGGTATTTTTCGTATGCTCGTCCAAGACGTCTTTTTTGTTGTCACCAAAGGCTATTCTGAGTCTGTTATAGTAAAGCGACTCGAAAGTAACCAAAAGTAATGAGACTACTACAGAAATTAATAAAAATGCAAAGCTGTGGGAAATTCTTACTCCGCCGTTTTCAGCTAAAATAACGGTTCTGTAATCTGTAAAACAATAAATACAGATAAAGGTCGATAAGTTAATAAAAATTGTATTAGTTACAAACACAAAAAGGAAATTTCGAAGATATAATTTTTTTGATAAAAGTCTTTCCAACGCAAAAACAGAAAAGAGTGCAGGGAAGACCAAACAAATAATATTGATCATAAATCCTCCGTTATGTATAAATTGTTAAAATAATACATTATATTATACAACAAAAATCATTTAATTGCAAGATATTTTTCAACTAAATTACACAGTTCTCCATTAAAATAATTTGAACAATACATACAATAATTTTATATCCAACGTTATACGGAAGGAATTGTTCAAAACTTCTATTGAAAAATAGCAAAAATAATGATATTATATAAAAAATGAAAATCATTTGAAGGAGATTTTTCTTGTGTTAAACGTAAAGAAAAACATTACCGAATTGATAGGGAACACTCCTATAATTGAATTAAACGGTTTTTGTAAAGCAGTTAATATTGAAAACAAAATATATGCAAAACTTGAAGGGTTTAATCCGGCAGGAAGCGCTAAAGACAGAGTGGCACTATCAATGATCGTTGATGCCGAAGAGAGAGGATTAATAAAAAAAGGCGCTGTTATAGTTGAACCTACAAGCGGAAACACAGGTATAGGTTTAGCAGCAGTTGCAACGTCAAGAGGTTACCGAGTTATACTTACTATGCCGGATACGATGTCATCGGAGAGAATAAGACTTCTAAAAGCGTATGGTGCAGAAACCGTACTCACAAAGGGCGAACTTGGAATGTCCGGCGCTATTGCCGAAGCTCAAAAAATTGCAAAAAAATATGATAATTCTTTCATTCCCGGTCAATTTGATAATATGTCAAATCCCAAAGCTCACAAAACATCTACCGGTCCTGAAATATGGAGAGATATGGATAATGACGTTGATGTATTTATTGCTACGGTCGGAACGGGCGGTACGCTTACCGGCGTTGGAGAATATTTAAAAAGCGTAAATCCTGATGTAAAAATAATTGCAGTAGAACCGGAAAATTCTCCGTTGTTATCTAAAGGAGTTGCAGGAGCTCATAAAATACAGGGAATAGGAGCTAATTTCATTCCCGAGGTGCTTAACAGAGATATAATTGATGAAATTATAACGGTAAGTGATGAAGATGCTTTTTCTATGAGCAGATTGATGGCAAAATCTGAAGGGATTTTAGTCGGCATTTCTTCGGGAGCTGCACTAAAAGCTGCTGAATCGATCGCAAAAAAAGAACAGTACAAAGAGAAAAAAATTGTTGTTTTGTTAACTGATTCGGGAGACAGGTATCTTTCAACAGAATTATTTGATTATTAAAATTCGAGGTGGTTTTTATTAAGCGTGTATTTCTTATCGTCCTTGATAGCTTAGGAATAGGCGAAATGCCGGATGCCGATGTTTATAATGATAAGGGAAGTAATACACTAAAGTCATTGTATAATTCCGGTAAATTAAATATCCCTTGTTTGTCATCAATGGGCTTGTTTAATATAGACGGCGTTGATTTTGGTGACAAACGCACAGAGCCAACAGCATCTTATGCTCGTATGGTTGAAAAATCTTGCGGCAAAGATACAACTGTTGGACATTGGGAAATAATGGGCGTAGTATCCGAAAAAGGTTTTCCCGTATATCCTGAAGGATTCCCCGATGATTTAATAGCTGAATTCGAGAGAAGGACTTCAAAAAAAGTTATATGTAATAAGCCGTATTCGGGCACTCAAGTAATTCTTGATTACGGAAAACAACACGAGAACAGCGGAGATTTGATAGTTTATACTTCCTCCGACAGCGTATTTCAAATTGCGGCAAAAGAAGAGGTTGTCCCTATTGAAGAACTGTACAAGTATTGTGAGATCGCAAGAGATATGCTTAAGGGTGAACATAATGTTGGCAGAGTAATAGCCAGACCTTTTACGGGGGATTATCCAAACTACACCAGAACCTCAAACCGTCACGATTACTCTGTTGAGCCTCCTAAAAATACTGCGCTTGATTTGCTTAAATCAAATGGTTATGACGTGATTTCGGTTGGTAAAATAAGAGATATTTTTGCCGGCAGAGGAATCACTGAATCACACCCAACAAAATCAAACATGGACGGTATGGAGAAAACATTTAACCTTTTGGATAAAAGTTTTAACGGCTTGTGTTTTATAAACCTTGTGGATTTTGATTCTGTTTATGGTCACAGAAACAACATTTTAGGGTATACTGAAGCTCTGAACTTGTTTGACAGTTGGCTGAACGATTTTAAAAACAACTTAAAAGAAGAAGATATACTGATCATCACAGCCGATCACGGTTGCGATCCTTCGACAGAGAGCACCGACCATTCCAGAGAATATACGCCGATGGTCATCTTCGGTGAAAAAGTAGGTTGTATTAATTTAGGAACAAGAGAATCTTTTGCGGATATCGGCAAAACGATACTAGAGTTGTTTGATATAAAAAACGATATTTACGGAAGATCGTTTGCTCATGAAATAAAAAAGGATAGATCAGATGAATAATAAAATTGTTAAAAAAATACTTTATTTTGTATATTTATTGTTGCTTCTTTCGTTTATATTCGGTAATTCAATTGCATCGAGGGAAGATTCCGCTAACCAAAGCGGAGCTATTGTAGAATCTATTAATAACTTTTTGGAGAAAGTTAATTCTCCGTTTATGATTAAGCACGTCGTAGTCAGAAAACTCGCGCATTTTACAGAGTTTTTTGTTCTCGGTGCATCGTTGTTCGGTTATTTGTTGATTGATAAAGTTGTTTCGCTTAACAATACTTTTTATACGGTATTTGCCTCGTGTATTGTGGCTATGACAGACGAAACTATTCAACATTTTTCGAACAGAGGCTCTATGTTGTTAGATGTTTGGCTTGATTTCTTTTCTGCAACGTTGGCAATTTACACATTTTATTTGGTATATACAATCAGACACAAAACAAACAAAAATAACCCCTGAATATTCAGAGGTTATTTTTTTATCTATAAATTTTTAATCAATTGACATATCAAGTTTAAATCTCATGATTTTGCGGAGCGTGTTTTTGGGGAAGTCCTCGTCTCTTACTTTAAGAATACCGATCTTTTTATAGGGAACAGCGTTTCTGTTGTAGTTGTTTACATATTCCTGTAAATATGCCTGAACGTCTGTAATGTTGTTTTTCTCAATATATTCTTTATCGGGGAATATTTCCGCTACGATTTGATTGTGCTCAATTCCGCGTTTGCTTTGTCCTTCATATACGATAATATCAAGAACTCCGGGAACGGATGCTAATTCACTTTCGATCTCTTCGGGATAAACGTTCTTTCCGTTGGAAAGAATGATCAAGTTTTTAAGTCTGCCGGTAATGTGTAATGCGCCGTATTTATCGAATTTACCGTAGTCACCTGTCTTAAAGTATCCCTCTTCATCGAATGCTTCGGCAGTTGTTTGTTCGTCCTCGTAATAACCAAGCATTACGTTAGGTCCTTTTACGCATATTTCACCCTCTCCGTCTTCGTTCGGAGAGTCAATTTTTACGTCATCGATCGTAAGAGGAAATCCAACACTGCCTTTAACGGGAAACTTACTGTGGTTTACTGCTATGATAGGAGCGCATTCGGTTATGCCGTAACCGTTAAGAACGCTGATGCCGATACCGTTGAAGAAATCCATTACTTCTTGGCTGATAGGAGCTCCGCCGGATATAACCATTGTAGTTTCTCCGCCGAATACGTCAAGAATATTTTTGAAAAGCTTCCTTCTTATGTCAACACCGACTTTAAGCAATCTGCCGCTTAATTTCATCATCTTATTGACAAGGGCTTCTTTTCCTTGTTCTTTGATGTTTGCTTGTATTTTTCTGTAGAATGTTTCGAGATAAAGAGGAACGAGTACTATGTGACCGGGTTTCTGTTCTTTGAGTTCTTTTTGAATGTATTTTATACCCGCAGAAATATAGATCTCACAACCGATTGATGTTTGACCAAGTATAGCAACACTTGAACCGTATGTATGGTGAGGGGGAAGGAGAGCTATTGTTTTTTTACGGAAAGATACGTAGGGGATAACGTCAGCCAGATCAGAAAGAATCGCCTTTTGTGACAGCATAACGCCTTTACCTTTACCTGTTGTACCTGAGGTGAACACGAGAAGCGCCATTTTTTCAGCATCGGGTTCGTTTTCGAAGTAAGAGTTATCTCCATCAGCCATTCTTTTCTTTCCTGATTCTATCAAACCTCTTACGGTGTTTTCTTCTTCACCTTCAATGATAAACAAATCTTCAATTTGCGCTTTTTCTTTGATAGTATCAGCTTTAGCTGTAATATCTTTGCTTATAAACAAAGTATGGGTATGCGCCTTTAGTGCAGTATCAGCAAGGTCGTCTGCCGTCCACTCGGGATCAAGGGGAACAAGAACGCATCCGGTCGAAAGTGCTGCCCAGTATACACAGATCCACGAATATGTTAATTTGCCTATTATCGTAATATGTTTATCTTTATACCCTCTTGCAATAAATTCTGTAGAAAGCGCTCTGACGTCATTTCTAAATTCTTCGTAAGTAACTTTTATAATCTCTTTGTCTCTTGGCGCGTTTCTAAAAGAGTAAACACAGTCTCCTTTATACGTTTCGCATACTTTTTCAACAAGGTCTTTAACAGTTGAAAACTCAACTTTTTCTCTGAGTTTAGTATTTTTCATCAAATTATTCTCCTGCTTGAAATTTTTTAGGTTTCGTGATATAATCAATCATCAAAATGATACTTTCGTATCACATAAACAGTATAATATTTTTTTAAATCATTGTCAAGTTATGTTGTTATTTTGATACTATTACCTCAAAAAGTATCATATAACCGAGATTAAATGGAGTAAATATGAGAAAAAGCAATACCGAATTTTTAAAAAACTGCATGTCAGACGCAATAATAGAATTATTAAAAGAGAAATCTTTAGACAAGATTTCGGTTTCAGAAATAACAGAAAGAGCAGGAGTAGGGCGCGCATCGTGGTTCAGAAACTTTTCGTCTAAACCGGAAGCATTAACGTATAAGATAATTGGCTTATGGTACAATTGGTGTGACGAACACAATATAATCAAAGACCAACAGTACACTATTGACAATGCCATTGACTTTTTTAATTTCAGTTTTAAATATAAAGATTTATATAGATTGATATATAAATCAGGGTTGCAATCAACGATATACGATGCTTTTTACCAAGTTATTCTAAAACAACACAGACACACACCTACGGAATATTATAAGAGTAGATTTTTATCATACGGTGTATACGGCATTGTTGATGAATGGGTAAAACGTGATTTTTTTGAAACTCCAGAAGAATTGTCGTCGATTTTAAGCACAACAGTCAAACACTAATCTTTCAAGACCGCTTGTTTGTATGATTACAAACAAAACGGTCTTTTTCATTTTTTTACATAAATGCAATAAAAAAGACACCTGTATCTAAGTATGTATAAGCCGTTATAGCATCAAACTATTATATATAACCAAAAGATTGGAGGGAATATATGTTGATTTATAAAAAAAGTTTAATTTTACTTTTATCACTGACGTTGTTATGTGCTCCGTTAACAGTATTAGCTGAAAACTGGAGTATAATACGCAATAAAAATCACTTGCAACCTGAAAGTGACAAAGGACTTGATTATGTTGAACAATACGGTGCTTATTACGTTGATAAGAATGCAAAAGAAGATGATAAAGTTATATATTTAACTTTTGATGCAGGATATGAAAACGGAAATATCGAAAAAATTCTTGACACTATGAAAAAACATCAAGCAAAAGGCTCGTTTTTTATTCTTGAAAACCTTATAATAAGGAATACTGATCTTGTAAAAAGAATGGCTGAAGAAGGGCATATTGTATGCAACCATACCGCAAAGCACAAAGATATGACTAAAGTTGATAATATTAATGATTTTGAAGCTGAGTTGAAATCACTTGAGCAGATCTATAAAGAATATACCGGATACGATATGGCAAAATACTACCGTCCACCTGAGGGGAAATTTAATAAGAGTAATTTACAATTTGCAAACGAATTGGGATATAAGACGGTATTCTGGAGTTTTGCATACGCTGATTGGGACAACAACAAACAACCAAGCGAAGAATATGCTGTTAAAAAAATAATGGATAACACACACAACGGTATGGTGGTTTTACTTCATCCGACTTCTAAAACAAACGCTGATATTCTTGACAGAGTAATGACTATGTGGGAAGAAAACGGATACAGGTTCGGAAGTGTCGACGAATTGACAAAGGGGAAGTAAGTGAAAAAAGTTGTAATACTGCTTATTATAATTTTTTTATTTTCGTGTAATATATCTGCACGAGAAGATAAACTCATATATAAGTGTGCTAACACAGAGGAAAACAAAATTGCATTGACTTTTGATGACGGGCCACACCCACGACAGACGAAAGAAATACTTTCCGTATTGGATAAGTATGGAGTGAAAGCAACTTTTTTTGTAATTGCACAAAATGCAACTTATTATCCCGACGTGTTGCGCTTAATAGCAGATGAAGGTCACGAAATAGGAAACCATACTTTTTCGCACTTGGATATGAAAAAAAGTAAAAACAGAGATATCAGAAATGAAATAATAAAAAGTGAGGATTTCATTTATGAACTGTGCCATTATAACACCCGTTTGTTTCGACCGCCCGGTGGAGTTATAAACAGTGAGATAATCGAAACTGCCAAAGAATTGAATTATAAGATAGTTCTTTGGGATATCGACACACGTGACTGGGCGCACAGAGGGGTGAACGAAATAGTGAATAATATATCTGATAACGTAAAAAACGGTTCCATCATATTATTTCACGATTATATTTCAAGAAACAGCCCTACACCTGAGGCGCTTGATAAAATTATTCCTTTGTTAAAGGAAAAAGGTTTTAGTTTTGTATGTGTTTCCGAACTTATCTCAAATGAACAAAGAACAAATGCCCGATAATTTTCGGGCTTTTTTCTGTTTAATGAATAAAGAAACGTATATGGGCATAGTTTATAATAATATTAAAAAAACGGGGTGGTTACTATAAAAAACACAGCAAAAAAAATAACTTCTTTGTTGCTGATTATCGTCACGTTATTCTCATTGATAATAACAACAAACGCAAATGATGTACCTAAACTTGAGCTTGATTGTCAGGGAGCTGTATTAATGGAAGCGTCAACCGGAAATATTCTTTATGAAATGAACGCTTCTGCCGCACTCCCTCCTGCTTCGGTAACAAAAATAATGACTTTATTGTTGGTTATGGAAGCTATTGATATCGGAAATATTAAGCTAAGTGACACTTTACATGCTAGTGAATATGCATCGTCTATGGGGGGCTCTCAAGTATTTATTGAGCCTAACGAGGAAATGACTGTAGAAGACCTGTTGAAATCAGTCGTTGTTGCATCAGCAAATGATGCGGCAGTAGTATTAGCTGAAAATATTGCGGGAAGTGTAGATGCGTTTGTTGCAAAAATGAACGAAAGAGCAAAAGAACTGGGTATGAACAATACCAATTTTGAAAACCCGACCGGGCTTGATGACAATACTGTTAATCATGTAACAAGCGCTATGGATATAGCAATTATGTCCCGCGAACTACTTAAACATAAAACCATACTCAATTATACAAATATTTGGATGGATACGATCAGAAACGGGGCGTTCGGTCTTACAAATACGAATAGACTTATAAGATTTTATAAGGGTGCAAACGGACTAAAAACGGGCTCAACATCAAAAGCAAAATTCTGTATATCCGCAACAGCTAAACGCGACGGAATGCAGCTTATTGCAGTCATTATGGGTTCTCCAACCAGAGATATCAGAAACGAGTGTGCCAAAAAATTACTTGATTACGGGTTTGCAAATTACTCCGTAAATGAATATGAAGAGGGAAGTGCGGGTACAGTAAAAGTACTGGGTGGTAAAAAAGAAGAGATAAATACTTATTATCCCAAATTATCGATATTGACAGGTAAGGGTGAAGGCAAGAATATACAATCCAACGTAACTCTTCAAGATAAGATACAAGCACCTATAAATGCAGGTGATAGGTTAGGGGAAATAATTTACACGTTAAACGGTAACGAAGTAGGAAGAGTAAATATTTTTGCAGGCGAATCGGTAGAAAGACTTTCTTATGTTGATTTAGTGTTAAAAATTGCCAAAAAAATGCTCTTGCTTTAATTTTTTTAGAAATATCTATTGAAAAAAATTAATAATCATAGTATCATATAATCAATAAAACAACGGAGGAAGACAAATGCTTAAGTTAAACGAAAAATACCTTGACGGATTTGTAACAAAAGAAGAGCTAAAAGCTATTCAGCCTGAAGTTACAAAAGCCGATGATATTCTTATGAACAGAAAGGGCGCAGGAAGCGATTTTCTCGGATGGATTGATCTTCCCGTAAATTATGATACAGATGAATTTGCTCGTATTATAGCTGCTGCAGAAAAAATTAAAAAATCATGCGATATTTTAGTTGTGATCGGCATCGGCGGCTCTTATTTGGGGGCAAGAGCGGCTATTGAATTTGTAAAAAGCCCACTTTACAATACATTAAAAAAGGATACTCCCGATATTTATTTTGCTGGGAACAGCATCAGCTCATCAGCTATGGCTGAACTTCTACAGATCTGTGAGGGCAAAGATATATGCATAAACGTTATATCTAAATCCGGAAAGACAACCGAACCCGCTATTGCTTTCAGAATATTCAGAAAACTTCTTGAAGATAAATACGGCGAAGAGGGAGCAAAAGACAGAATATTTGTTACGACCGACAAAGAAAAGGGAACATTGAAAGAACTTTCTATTGAGAAAGGTTATGAAACTTTCGTAGTTCCTGATGACATCGGCGGCAGATACTCAGTTCTTACCGCTGTAGGTCTTTTACCTATTGCTGTATCAGGTGCGGATATAGGGAAAATGATGCAGGGCGCTGCAGATGCAAGAAAAGCATTTACAGATACTGATATTGAAAAAAATGATTGCTATAAATACGCTGCAATCAGAAATATTCTTTACCGCAAGGGTAAGAAGATCGAAGTTTTTGAAACTTACGAAAGTGCGCTCCAGATGACATCTGAGTGGTGGAAACAACTTTACGGCGAAAGTGAAGGTAAAGACAATAAGGGTATTTTCCCGGCATCTGTTACATTCTCTACAGATCTTCATTCGTTGGGACAGATCATTCAAGAGGGCGAACGTACCCTTTTTGGAACTATTGTTGACGTTAAGGAATCACAGCATTCGGTAACTATTCCTGATGACCCGAGAGATCTTGACGGTCTTAACTTCATAAGCGGCAAATCTATGGAGTTTGTTAACCATACAGCATATATTGCAACAGCTCTTGCGCATAACGATGGCGGAGTCCCCAATATCGTTCTTGAAATTGATAAGAGAGACGAATATAACTTTGGATATCTTGTATATTTCTTCGAAAAGGCTTGTGGTCTTTCAGGATATATTTTGGGTGTTAATCCCTTTGATCAGCCCGGTGTTGAGGGTTACAAAAACAATATGTATGCATTGTTAGGTAAACCCGGTAAAGAACACGATAAGAGACGCGAAGAATTAAAGTCAAGAATTGGTTAAAAATATTTTCGTAACTACTTGCCAAAACATCAATTTTATTGTATAATAGGTTAAGGAAATATTTAACTAAATTATATACTCCTTAATAATATGGTTTTCGGGAATCGGTGACTTCCCGTTTACCCACAAAGAAATACATCTGTCACCGGGAAAACGGAGTAAATATGTTGAAATTAATTGTAGGCGTTAAAGGAACAGGTAAGACCAAAACTCTTATTAACTTGGCTAACACAGCGCTCGATTCTGTAAGTGGTTGCGTTGTTGTTATCGAAAAGGGAAGTAAACTTACCCACGAAATAAAAAATAAAGCAAGACTTGTAAACACAGAAGAATACGGAATCAATGATGCTCATATGCTTTACGGATTTGTATCCGGTACATACGCGAGCAACTATGACGTAGCTAACATTTTTATTGATTCGGCTCTTAAGATCTGTGGCGATGACATGGCTGAATTTATTAAATTTGTTGAAAAAGCTGACAAGATGTGCGCTGATCACAACATTGAGCTTGTAATGACATCTTCGATCCCTGTTGAAGAAGTTCCCGCAGAGCTTAAAGCGTATATTGGTTAATTTTAAAAAATCAGAAAAAGTGGTGCAGTTTAAACTGCACCACTTGTTTTTTTGAAAAATACAACAGAGAGTTGGTGAGATTCTCCCGTCAACTCTCTTGTTTTTTAGAAGGCTTTTTGCATAAATACATGTATAAAATGGCTGTAAATGTAATTCTGATCGCAAGATTTGTTGGCTGTGCAAACCTAGTTATATTAAGCAAATCAAAAACAAAGACGTTTGCGATTGTTGACACGATTATATAACAAAGAGGTTTAAATAAGATTTCTAGTAGAGAAAATTGAGGAGTACATATTTTAACTAATCTGATAAGAGACATTGAACAGTTGAATATCTCACATATAAATATTGCCGTGATATATCCTTTGATCCCCCAAAGCGGTACGAGTGTATATACAAAAAACACACTCAAAAGCGCATCTGCAATATTTATTTTCATAGAGTGAAGCTGTTCGTTTAATCCTTTTAAGATAGCATCTACAGCTCCATCCAGATACATTACAACAACCAAAGGAGAGAACAGTTTTATATATTCAAAGGCTTCAGCAGATCTATAGAAGACCATACTTAATTCATACGAATAGCACATGAGAATTCCTGATACACCCAAAGAGAATATCAGAGTATACTTCAATACGGTAGAAACAGTCTTGTTTATTTGTTTTTTATTTCCAAGTTCATTATACTCAGCAAGTTCAGGAACAAGTAATCCGGAAAATGAGTATATAATACACGATGGAAACATAATTATCGGAAATACCATTCCTTGAACCAATCCGTACAGCGACATTGATGCTGTATAGGATTTACCGTTTCTCCTGAGTCCTATAGGAATAAGCAAATGTTCCAAGGTTACTAATCCTGACCTGGCATACGCACTAATTGCCAAGGGGAGTGATATTTTTAATAGTTTTTTTCCTGAATTACCGTTGATTTGTTCTTTTGATAACGGAAGTTTCCTAAAATCAAAAATATAAGTTGCAACGTTATAAAGAAGAGAGAGTGTTTCAGATAACAAGGTACCGATTGCAACGGCAACACAAGCAAATTCTATTCCTTTGATTGAAAACAGAGACATTATTTTTACGGTTATTCCAATTTGAATACATTTTTCAAAGATCATACCGCCGGCACTTTTATAGACTTTTCTGACAGCCGAAAAATACCCGTTAAACACAGATGACAGCGAAATAAAAGGCAGCGAAAGCGCAAGAACTTTTATTGATTTTACAGTACGCACATCACCTAAAATTACATTTCCTAGATATTCGGAAAGAGAATAGGTTGCAATAAGCGCAGTAAAAGAGAAGAATAGGGAATAAAATACACATACTTTTAAAGATTTTTTTATTCCGATGTAATCGTTGTTTGCGATATTTTCGGATATGATGCGTGTTGCGCCTAAGTTTATTCCGGAACAAGCAAAAGTAACAGCAAAACTAAATACGTTTTGCACAAGCGTGTATACCCCCATACCTTCGCTGCCTAAATTATTTGAAATGTATGTATTAAAAAGAACACTTATCCAACGCAGTAACAACGAAGTCAATGTTAAAACAAGGCCGTTTGCAATAAATTTTTTTAATCTAAGCATTGATTTCCTCCTGATTTTGTTGTACAATAATATATAGAGAAAATCATTACCTTTAATTCGTAAAACAGGAAATATTATATATAAATTTACAATATTTTGTGCAATTTGTATTGACAAAAGAATTATTTTTGTATATAATAATGGTTGTTATGTTTGCAGGAGGATAAGTTTATGATAATTGATATAAACCCTATTCTCAAAGGCGAAAAAACAGAGATCGATATTGAGTATTTGCTCACGATAAATGAAGAGTTATCCGACGTTGTTTTTCCTAAAGGTTTTTCGGTAAAAGGCAACGTAAAGGATATGGCAGGGTACATTACCTTAAATCTCATAGCAGATGTTTTTTATGAAACATCTTGCGCGAGATGTTTGACTCCTATTTCCAAAACAAAAGAGATTGTGTTTACCAAAACAGTTGTTTCTGAAGATATGGAAGTTCAAAACGAAGACAATGATGATTATATTTATTCAAAAGACGGATATATAGATGTTGACGAAACGCTTATTGAACAAATCATGCTTGAATTACCGTTGAGACATCTGTGTAAAGAAGATTGCAAAGGGCTTTGTCCTAAATGCGGAACTGATCTTAATTTGAATGAATGTAACTGCGATACACACGAACCGGATCCTAGGTTTGACGTGTTGAGAAAACTTCTTGAAAATAAAAAAGATTAAAAATATACACATATTTCATCATAGATGAACAGTCAATGAGGAGGTGCAAAATCCATGGCAGTACCAAAGAGAAAAGTATCAAAAGCAAGACGCGATAAGAGACGCTCAAGCACTTGGAAGCTCGAAGCTCCCGAAATGGCAAAGTGTCCTAAATGCGGTGAGTATGTTCTTACACACAGAGTATGCCCTGCATGCGGAACATATGATGGCAAACAGGTTATTGAAGTAGAAGACTAATAACTATTTATCACGCCGGATTGCAGTTATGCCGACACGATATCGTATAAGCGATTTTCAGTGTCGGCATATTTTGATTTTAAAAAAAGGGGAGGGAAGCTTATGGGACCCGGAGTAATGCCTCCGCCGCTTAGGCACAATAACAACAACCTTAAACCCCAAAAACCAAATAACATAAAGCAAGTACCCGCGTATCTAAAAGAATTGATAGGCGGTTTTTTTGGCAGACTTTTTTATATTTTTAAACTTGTTTGGGAGACAAAAAAGTGGATATTTTTCGCTCTGCTCGCGATTTGTATATTAACAGGTGTTCTTCCGATAGTAAGTGCATATATTTCGGCAAACCTTTTAAATAATTTAGCCAAAGCTTATCTTGGAGAAGTTGGTTTTGAATTGATAATCTTTTGGCTTGTTTTGCAGTTCGTTTATTTGTTTATAAGCAAAATCGTAAATTATTTGGATATACTAACAACAAGAATTTCAGGCGAACTTGTTACTAATCACATTAAAGTTAAAATTTTAAATAAAGCAAAAGAAATCGATATAGGTAAATATGATATTCCCGAGTTTTATGAAAAGCTTGAAAATGCGAACAGAGAAGCTGGAATACGCCCAATAAACATACTAAATTCGACTTTTAACACCATAAGTAATCTCATCACAATTACAGGTTTCGTGATTATTCTTTCTAAGATAGGGCTTTGGGTACCGTTTCTGATAGCTATGCTTGGAGTTCCGACAGCTATAGTCAACTTTATATTCAGACGTAAAAACGTCGAATATATCCGTTACAGATCTAAAGACAGAAGACAGATGGATTATTATTCAGGTGTTATAACAAACAAGGATCTGGCAAAAGAAGTTAGATTGTTCGGTTTATCCGATACATTTATTGATCGCTTCAAACAAGTTTTTGATAAATATTTTACAGGATTAAAACGACTTATTATTAAAGAGAATATTTGGAATATTTCAATATCAGTTTTAACTACGGTTATAAACTGTTCGCTGTTTTTATATGTTGCATATATGGTAACACAAGGAAGGCTTCAGATCGGAGACTATTCGATGTATACAGGCGCTCTCAGTTCGATATCGAATGGTGTACATTCCATTATTGCATCAACAGCGATGATATTCGAGGGAACTCTCTTTATTGAGAATATGATTTTCTTTATGAAAGAGAAAAAGACTATAACCCCTATTGTATCAGAACCTTTGATCCCCAAAAAACATACAGGGCATACCCTTGAATTCAAAAATGTATCTTTTAAATATCCACAAACAGATAAATATGTATTAAAAAACATTAATTTAACTTTAAATGCCGGAGACACAGCTGTTCTCGTGGGTTTAAACGGGGCCGGAAAGACAACGTTACTCAAACTTTTTACCAGATTATATGATCCGACAGAAGGTGTTATATACCTTGACGGACATGACATAAGGGAGTATAAAGTTGAAGCATTATACGACCTTTTTGGAATTATTTTTCAAGATTTTGGGAAATATGCAGTATCGGTCAAAGAAAATATAGCATTTGGTCAAATAGATAAACAAATTGATGAAAAAAACATAAGACGCGCAGCAATTGAAAGTAATTCGATAGGGTTTATTGAAAACTTGCCCAACAAATTTGACACTCCGCTTATGAGATACTTTGAGGAAAACGGAAGAGAACTTTCAATTGGACAATGGCAGAAACTTTCAATCGCTCGAGCTTTTTACTCAGACTCGGATATACTTATTCTCGACGAACCGACAGCTTCTCTTGATGCTATTGCAGAGCAGGAAATATTCAGCCAGTTTGATGAATTGAGAAAAGATAAACTGACACTTTTTGTTTCGCATAGATTGTCAAGTGCAACAACAGCTACAAAGATCATTGTTTTATCCGAAGGGGAAGTTGTTGAATGCGGAACACATAACGACTTAATGGATATGCATGGTCACTATCATTCATTATTTACAACACAAGCTAAACGCTATATAACCAAGGATACGGAGGAAAAATAAAAAATGTCGATCCCATTTAAATCTACCAACATTCTTTTACCAAAGAATAACTTCGAGAAATGGGCTGTAATTGCATGCGACCAATTTACAAGCGATAAAGAATACTGGGAAGAAACCAAAAAAATTGTAGGAGATAATTTTTCTACGTTAAAAATAACTCTCCCTGAAATATATCTTGAAGATGATGATGTTTCAAATCGAATTGATATTATAAATAGCGAAATGAAACGTTATCTAGAAGACTCGGTATTTAATTCTTATGAAGATGCAATCATTTATATAGAAAGAATTCAAGCCGACGGTCGTTTAAGGCAGGGAATTATAGGAGCTGTTGATCTTGAAGCTTATGATTACAGCAAGTGTGCTGACACACCTATCAGAGCGACGGAGGGAACTGTTCTTGAAAGAATTCCTCCAAGAGTAAAGATCAGAAAAAACGCTCCTTTGGAACTTCCTCACATAATGTTGCTTATTGATGACGTAAACAAAAAGATTATTGAGCCTCTAAAAAACAAAAAAGATAATATGACAAAATTGTACGACTTTGATTTAATTATGGGTGGCGGACATATTACCGGTTATCTATTAAACAAAGAAGAGCAAGAAAATATTATTAACGGTCTCGCTGAATTATACAATGCAGAAAATAACCCGTTACTATTTGCAGTAGGTGACGGTAATCATTCGTTGGCAACCGCTAAAGAGTGTTATGAACAGCTAAAAAAACAGAATATCGACAAAGTTTTAGAACATCCTGCAAGATACGCATTGGCAGAAGTTGGCAATATACACTCAGAAGCACTTGATTTTGAGCCTATATATAGAGTGTTGTTTAATGTTGATCCAACTGACGTAATAGAAAAAATGCACGGTTTCTTTAATAAAGAATTACCAAACTCAACTATAAAATATGTCTATGGAGACATAGAGGGAAGTGTTGGTATAAATATACCGTCTGATAAGATATCTACCGGTATTATTCAGGAATTTATTGACGATTATATCTCAAATAACCCTAAATGCAAAGTGGATTATATCCACGGTATAAGCGATGTAAAGAAATTATCTAAAGAAAAAAATACGATCGGTTTCTTGTACGACGGAATAACAAAAGATACTTTATTCGAAACAGTAAAAAACACGGGAGCGCTTCCGAGAAAAACTTTTTCAATGGGTGAAGCGAGAGATAAAAGGTATTATCTTGAATGCAGAAAAATAAAATAAAAAAACAGGCTGATAAAGCCTGTTTTTTTATTGGTGGGGACAATTGGAATCGAACCAATGACCTTATGCATGTCAAGCATACACTCTAACCAGCTGAGCTATGCCCCCGAACGTTTGCTATTATATCATATCTATTTATAAAATACAATACTTTTTATAATTTTTTAGAGATAAAATAAAAGGGCAGATATAAAATATATCCAACAATAATTCTATTATCTAATATGTATGATTATACAAAATAAAAATTTTATATAATAAAGGGAACCAATCTAACAAGCAAGGGTTAGCTTTAAAACTAATCCTTGCTTGAGTTGGTAAACCATTTATGGATCTCAAATACTATAATTATTATTATCGAAGGTATTAAAGATACTATATACGGAATAACTCCAATCTGTGTTGTGCCAAATAATTTAGCAACCGTTGGTACAAAATTTATTATCGGTAAAAATCCGACTAATAAAATTATTAATATAAGATGTGCTCGGTTGTATCTTACCAAAGGTTTAAACATACTATCATCTTTTATAACTTCATTTAATACAGCAATTTGTGTAAAAATAAATCCTAGGAAAATTACCGTGCTTTTAATGTGCGTTGACGTAAAGCCCATTAGATTAAGTAAATACGGCGTAGATGCCAACGTTAATCCACACACAAGCCCCCAGACAATACATAGAGGTAATTTTGCCTGTATTGTAGACAAATCTTCGTTGTTCTCTTTTTTTAACGTTTCTTTATTACTTGCATTTTCAAACGCTATAATGACCATAGCTATATAATCGATCACTAAACCTGTGAACAAAATTTGAACAGGTGTAAACAAATCCGATTTGGTAAAAATTGTAAATAAGATCAAAAATAAGCGCGCAACATTGGTTGTAAGGATATATTTTATGAATCTGACTATATTTTTATATATAATTTTTGATGATTTTACTGCATTTAACATAGCATTAAAACCACCATTTCCGCGTTTATCTGCATCGGATATAATTACATCGGAAATGAATTTCAGAGCTTCTGTGCCCGTCTTCTTGCTATCCTTAGAGTTTTTGATCAGCATGGGAGAGTTCGTGTGTTTTGCCAATGTAATATCTAATCCTCTCCTGTCTAATTTACCCGATAAAATAGTGCTTTGAACAAAGCCGACGTCAGCTTCTTTTAGGAGTATTATCTCATCAAGTTCGCGAGCCAAAACACCAACAATTTCACCTTCATCATGTAGATATTCAACAAGTTTACGCTTTTGAAAAATGTTGAGACCTTGATAAAGCCTATAAATAGACGTGTTTGTGTGGAACATATCATCTCTCATATAAGAAAGACTGTTTCCGGTTATGATCTCTGATTTATCCTTAATTATCCCCAAAGATTCGGCAAGGGATTTGTTATGTTCACCTACGTCCTCTGTAAGCATAATTATTTTAATACCTGCAGCCAGACAGTCAGATATATTCTTGGCAGCTCCCGGCAGCATACGCTCACGGATAGCAATAAAACCTTCAAATGTCATTTCAGATTGGCAAGAAATGATCCTTTTTAAAGTGTTATAATGTGTCTGTTTTGAAGCGATAGCAATAATTCTATAAGATTTTCTGCATAAATTAATAGCTTCTGAATATATTTCGGTCTTTTTATCAGCATCAAGAGGATAGTTCTTGCCGTTTTCACAATACGAAGAACAACAAGATAATATTTTATCTAAATTACCTCTGCAAGCGACTGTATACCCGTGTTTTGAATTAACTAACGTCGTTTCAAATCTGCTTGTCTCGCCTATGCCAACGTGTTCAAGGATCGGATATGATTGGTCTAACTTGATATTATACACCTTCGATTTTTGAGCAATAGATATAATTGCATCTTCTTCGGCGGTATAAATATTTTCATTGTTTAAATTGTTTTTTATAAGTTTCCCTGCGCCGTATAGACCGGTAGAAATAAGTGCAAATCTGAGTACTCTCGAGGCGTTTTCAGTGAAGTGCACTTCCCCATCCGTATACAAGGTGTTATTTACATACACTTTTTCAACCTTTGCATCACGAACCGAAAAAGCGCCCTCTTTGTGTACTATGAGACAAGAAATGTCTTTTAAATTCTCAATTTTTGATATGTTTTTTATCAGAGCGCCCGAGTTTATATTTTTGTTCTGTTTTACTGCAGAAAACAAACCGTTACCTACAATAACGTAGGATGAAAGTATTAAAAACTCACTTACTGTTGCTGCAGCAAACGACAAAGCCGTAATAAAGATATCAACAAAAGCTCTGGTTGATGAGGAGAATGCTATCTCAAGGACTACAATAAGAAATACTAAAGCGATTGAAGCTAAATACCACCATTTGCTGTATTTTTTTACAGTTGAAAGAGCTTTTAAATCGTCGTAGTTTGCCAAATACTTATTCTTTCTCAATTTGGTTACAAGAGTATCTTCGCCCATACAGCAACATATCGCTTTTGCAGTTCCTTTTATCACAATAGATGATGCAAAAAGCATATTAGCTTGTTGTGCCGGAGGAACGTCATGGGTGTATCTGAGGAAATATTGGTCTTTTTCGGTAGGTTTTATTTCACCTGTTACGTTAACTTCAAGAACCTGTAAACTGTCACATTCGATTATTCTAGCGTCAGCAGGAACGATATCGCCAACAGACAGATATATAACATCACCTTGAAGCAGTTGTTCGCTTTTTACAAGATACATTTTGCCATTTCTCATAACCTTGCTGGTAGGTAATGAGAGCTTACTCATATCTTCAATAATGCGGTATGCCTTGTTGTACATTATAACGGAGACTATCATATTAAACGCCAACAAGGATACGATTACAAGCGCAATCATGCTCTGATTAAGCCAAGCTGCTATAATTGCAATTATAAACAGCAAGGCAGTAGCAGGTTCAGAGATGATTTTCTTAAAACAAGCTTCAAGCGAGTGGTGCTTTATAGGATAAACTACGTTAGGTTCATCGGTCTTTAATCTGGTTTTAATAACAGTCGACGAAAGACCGGTATTTGAATTTGTATTTAATATTTCTTCAATTTGAGCGACAGTTTTGTCGTACCATCTTTCGTTCATTGTTTAAATTCTCTCTTTAAATAATTTTTACATCGATCTTATCACCGATAACTTCGACTTCTATCTCAGATATATTTTGTGAATAATTTCTTATAATACATTCTGCAATCTCGTCTTCAATATGTTTTTGGATAAATCTTCGCATATTTCTTGCGCCGAATTTAACGCTAAAAGATTCTTTTGCTATATAAGAAATCAAGTCATCATTGTATTTAAGGGTAATTCCTTTATCTTCGATAACTGAAACAAGATCTTTAAGCATAATAACAGCTATTTTTTCAAAATCATGTTCATCAAGCTGTCTGAATACGATGATCTCATCAACACGGTTTATAAATTCGGGGCGTAAGAAGCTTAGAAGTGCCTTTTGTGTTCTGTCTTCGGATTGTGACTGTGAAGACATAGAAAATCCGGCTGAATTCAAGCTTATATCAGAACCCGCGTTTGTTGTCATAACTATAATAGTGTTTTCAAAATTAACTTTTCTTCCCTGTGCATCTGTCACAATACCATCATCAAGGATTTGAAGCATAATATTCAAAACATCAGGATGAGCTTTTTCTATCTCATCAAAAAGGACAACCGAATAAGGCTTACGTCTGATTTTTTCTGTAAGCTGTCCGGCTTCATCATAACCGACATATCCGGGGGGAGCTCCGATGATCCTTGAAACTGAATGCTTTTCCATAAACTCGGACATATCAAGTCTGATTATTGATTCGGGTGTGTCAAACATATCCATAGCCAATGTTTTTACAAGCTCTGTTTTTCCAACGCCCGTAGGTCCGGCAAAGATAAAGGATACAGGTTTCTTTTTATAAGAAACCCCTGCCCTGTTTCTCTTGATTGCGCGTACTATCGCCTCAACAGCTTTATCTTGACCGACAATTCTTCTTTTAAGTCTTTCTTCAAGTCCGTTTAGTCTTTCGAATTCAACTGATGTAATTTTACTTGCAGGAACTCCTGTCCATCTTTCGATAACACACGCCAAATCCCCCAAGGAAAGCTTGATTTTGTCGCACTTCTCCTCAAGTTCTTCTATCTTGGGACGCGTATTCATCTCGTCTACTTTTATATCAGCTAATTTTTTGTATTTATCTGCAGTTTCTTCTTCATTTTGGGGTTCTAATGCTTCTAACTCTTCCCTCTCAATAGCTAAATTATCGAGTCTTTGTTTCAGTAATGATAATTCATCTATAATAGGTGTATTCAGAACAAGATACGATGCGGCTTCATCAAGAAGATCTATTGCCTTATCGGGTAAAAATCTATCAGTTATATATCTTTCTGAAAGAACAACTGTTTGTTTTAGAACTTCATTGGGGATTTTTATGCCGTGAAATTCCTCGTAATATGATTTAATTCCCTTCAAAATTTCAATTGAGTCTTCAACAGATGATTCTTCAACGACTACAGGCTGAAACCTTCTTTCGAGCGCAGAATCTTTTTCTATATATTTCCTGTATTCTTTTAAGGTTGTAGCGCCGATAACCTGAATTTCTCCTCTTGAAAGTGCGGGTTTAAGTATATTAGCAGCGTTCATACTGCCTTCCGCATCTCCTGCACCTGCAATACTGTGCACCTCGTCAATAACAAGGATAACATTTCCTTTTGCCTTGACTTCTTCGATGAGACCTTTCATGCGTTGTTCAAATTGACCTCTGAATTGAGTACCTGCTACAAGTGCTGTCAAATCAAGCAACTGTAGTTCTTTGTTTTTAAGTTTAAAAGGAACGTCGCCTGAAACGATCTTAAGAGCCAAAGCCTCAGCAATTGCCGTTTTACCTACTCCAGGTTCACCTATTAAGCAAGGGTTATTTTTTTGTCTTCTGCAAAGTATCTGCGTTACTCGCGCAAGTTCGTCTTCCCTGCCTATAACTCTGTCTATCTTACCGTTTTTTGCCCGTTCATTTAAATCCAGACAATACTGTGGTATAAATTTTCCGCTTTTCTTTTTGTCTTTCTTGTCTTTTTTTGTATTTTTTGCATTATCGCTCTCACCGTTATTATCGGGACGAGAGTTGCTTACCGGAAATGCACCGAACATTTTTCTCAGATCAAAAGCGGGGGCTCTTCCTTCTTGATTTTCATCGGTATCATTTTCATCAAATCCCTCTTCTTCGGCAGATGAAAATATACTTTCCATTTCAGAATCCATTTGATCTAAATCATCGTCGGTTAATCCCATTTTTTCGATTATATCATTAACGGGTTTGATTCCAAGTTCTCTTGCACATTTAAGGCAAATTCCCTCGTTTATCGTTTCTCCGTTTTCTATTCTTGATACAAAAACAACCGCTACTCTTTTTTTGCATCTTGCACACAATTCCATAATATCACCTATAATAATTTAACAAAAAAATTTAAGCCATTCGAAGTTATATAAATATTCAAATATCACAGTATTACCAATAACCGTATCATTAAACGATTGTGGATATACAGACATAAGAAAAGGCATAATTATCTGCATCAAAGCTATAAACAAAAGCAAATATACAACTGACATAATTATGGCAAGTATAATAGCTAACGTTTTATTTAACGTGTTAAGTATGGGCAACTTAAAGATACCGCCCAATAACACTGATGCGATTTTGAAAGCAATCAAAACCAAAACAAAAATCACTATAAACGCAAGTACATAAGATAGAATCGATATTAAATAATTAGATATAGTATGCACCGTGTTTTCTACTACTCCGTCAACCGCATTGTTAACAGAGTCAAGATTAATGTCTATGTTATATCTATCAAGAAGGTTTGACAAATTATTTTCATATAAAGGTTCAGGTAAACTGTTTTTTTCGATCTGTTCGGAAATAACTCTGTTTATACTGTCGGATATATTTTTTGAAAGTCCGTCGTAGAAAAATCCTGACAGCGAAGGAGAAAAGAATTTTGCAGCCAACCATGCACATATGAATGAAGCAAGGTCAAGAACCGTTCTTACAAACCCCTTTTTAACAACAGAAACAAAAGTTGCCAATACAATCAGAAGAACAATTATATCAAGAGCAATAGCCATATAATATCCTTTCGCAAATCAATCTAAATTTACTTTCGTGGTGTGATTTAAAAAACATACGAGAGCCGTGTTCTCATCTATTATATGTAAATCACACGGATTTTTTTCTGTTTTGAAATACTGTATTGATTTATCTGATAAATTAAATCTGCAAATATTGCCGTCAAGCAAAACATATATACTTTCTTTATAGTGTTTTATCTTTTTCGGCTGACCGTTTGCGTCGGTACTTTTTACCAGATTTCCATCTGTGTCAAAAACCATAATTTCTATATCATCACCTACAATATTTTTATTGTATACGATGATCGTGTAATCTTGGCATATCTCTACAACCAAGGGGATTATATCTGATGAAAAATCAAATGTGTTGACTAAATTTGCGGTATTGTTATAAAATTCTATTTTATTATCAAACACGATGGAATATCCGTTGTGTCTGTTATAACCCGTTTTTAAAGGCATAGAGTTTTCAACCTCAACGAGCGACTTGTGCTTATCTGAATACGGGGCATAATTTACTAACTCCGTACAGAACTTTCCGTCTTTTGAAAATACGGATGTAATAAGCAATTCGGTACTGTTTTGGTTAAATTGAACGTCTATGACGTATTTATCCTTTGATACAACGCCTATACATTCAAAGTTTTCATTGTATAAATGAACTACTGATCGATATTTTGCAGATCTTGTAACTATAGCATACATTCCCTTGTCGCTAACAGCTGCAGCTGAAATCGGATAATCAAAAGTTTCCGTATGAAGCATCGAGAACGTGTTATATATTGAGTAACTGTATTCACTTAACCCATAAACAAGTAAGTACTTTTCTCCACTGACTATAACGGGATTTGAATACATACTTTTTTCGTTAAGTCTTTTGTTTCCCTGCAAATCGGTAAGATAAAAGTTTGAACTTCCGGCTATAACAAGATCGCCTTTAAACATATCGAAATTTACTTGTACGTCAGAGTCGAACGTAATAGTATCGTTCGCGCCTACGTTTACGTTATCTCCAAACTCAAAATCCTTAAAAAGATAGCGTAAATTCTCGAGTGTGATCTCGCTTCTGAACAAAATAACAGACGTCAGCAAAAACAAAACAAGAACGCAAAGTGTTATATATTTAGCGGTCTTAAATCTGCCTGACATTACAAGATAATACGGATTTACACTCTTCTTATCCTGAACCTTTATTTGATTGTCTTTTTGACGAACAGGAAGCATATTTATCTCCTTAATAAACTACTTTGTTTAAATACAAACCTTGCGGCGGGGCTGTAAACCCTGCTTTTTTTCTATCTTTTGAATTAATAATTTCGGGTATATCTTTTTCTGAGATTTTTCCTTCGGACACCTCTATCAACGTACCAACAAGTATTCTGACCATATTATATAAGAAGCCGTCAGCTGCAACATTGATCTTAATGATGTCGTTTTCTCGGATGACGTTAAAATATTTTATATCTCTGACTGTATTTTCAACACTTGATCCTGAGGACATAAATGAAGCAAAATCGTGTTTGCCAATAAATAACTTCGCAGCATTTTTCATAACGTTCTCATCAAGTTTTTTAGGGTATTCGTACACAAGATTATCATTAAATGGGTTTCTTATCGGGCTGTTCCAGATAAGATATTCATATTCCTTGTATTTAACATCGTATCGAGCATGGAAATTATCATCGGTATATCTTGCGGATAAAACAGAAATATCATTTGGTAAATGATGATTTAACGCTATCGGTATCTTATCTTCGGGAATGTTGGTTTCAATAGGTAAATTAACGGAGCAACAAAAATCATTTGCATGAACGCCGCTGTCTGTTCTGCTGCATCCGGTAACCGGATAACGCTCACCAAATACAGCTAATATAGCATCCTGCAAAGTTTCTTGTATTGTAACAGCGTTATTTTGCACCTGCCAACCGGAATATCTTTTCCCGTTGTATGCTAATCTCAGCACGATCTTCACATTAATTTCTCCTATAATTTACAGCACAAACATCGGTATATAAATATTCACCAAAATGATCACGACAGCAAATAATGAAAGAACGGCAAGCATTATAAAATCGTATCTGCTGTATTTCAATGATTTCATTCTTGTTCTGCCGCTTCCGCCTCTGTAGCAACGACACTCCATAGCAGTCGCTAAGTCATCGGCTCTTCTTATTGAAGAAACAAAAAGAGGGATAAGAACCGGAATTAACGATTTTGCTCTTTCGAGTAATTTACTTGACGAAAAGTCAGCGCCTCTCGCTTTTTGCGCATTCATGATTTTATCGGTTTCTTCAATAAGTGTGGGTATAAATCTTAAAGCTATTGACATCATCATTGAAAACTCATGGACGGGCAGATTTATCTTTTTCAAGGGAGAAAGAAGCTGCTCAATACCATCCGTTATATCAATCGGTGACGTCGTATAGGTCAACAAAATACTCGTACCCGTTATAAGAGTAACAATTCTTATTAACATATAAAGAGCAAATAAGATACCTTCAAAATAAATCTTGATAAAACCCCAATCAACAAGCAAGTTATCGCCTTTTGTCCAGAATATGTTTATGATTGCTGTAAACGTTATAACAAATAAAACAGGTTTTATCCCTTTTAAAACCGGTTTTACGGGCAATTGGCTGATAGCAAAAAGAAATACAACGAATCCAATCAACAATATATACGAAATAAGCGATTTTGCTAGGAAGATCAATACGATATAAAATAACGTTAAAATAATCTTCATTCTTGGATCGAGTTTATGCAATATAGAATTACCGGGAAAATATTGACCTAAAGTAATATCCTTGATCATTTCTTCACCGTCCTCTCAAAAAGAGACAGAATAGATTTTCTCGCCTCATCAACGGTGAAAATGTTTTCGGGAATATCAATGCCCATTTTGCGTATTTTTTTGATTAAGTGGGTGATTTGAGGAACATCGAGTCCTACGGATATAAGCTTGTCTGCTTCAGCAAATATATCCCTCGTTTTACCCGACATATATACTTTTGATTTATTCATAACAATTATTTCGTCGCAGTAAACAGCCATATCCTCCATACTGTGACTAACGATTATTACAGTTGTGTTCGTTTCTTTTTGGAATGTACGAATACCTCCCAAGATCTCTTCCCTGCCTATAGGATCAAGGCCTGCAGCCGGTTCGTCAAGTATCAGAATTTGAGGATTCATCGCCATAACTCCGGCGATAGCCACACGTCTTTTTTGTCCCCCCGAAAGATCAAATGGAGATTTTTCAAACAGGTCTTCCGTAATACCGCAGAAAAACGCTGCTTCTTTCACACGTTTTTCTATTTCATCTTCAGAAAGATGCATATTTCTTGGACCGTATTCAATATCTTTCTTTACGGTTTCCTCGAAAAGCTGATATTCGGGATACTGCATAACAAGTCCGACTTTATATCTTACAGACGTAATATCTTTTGGGTTTTCCCAAATGTCAACACCGTCTAAAAAAACAGTTCCGCTTGTTGGCTTATTCAGTCCGTTTAAAAGCTGTACCAGGGTTGATTTGCCGGAGCCCGTATGTCCGATCAATCCCGTTATAACACCCTCTTTAAAAGAAAGAGAAACATCGTCTAAAGCCTTTTTTTCAAAAGGGGTGTTAGGACTGTAAATATATGAAACATTTGATAAACTTAAACTAGCCATTTATCTGAACATAGAAGCTATAGCTTCCGCCCCTTCGTCTAAATCGATAATATCATCGGGAAGTTCGATCCCGTTTGTTTTCAGTTCGTAAATCAACTCGGTAACCTGAGGTACATCAAGTCCTATCTCATGAAGTTTTGCAACGTTTGAAAACACTTTTTTAGGTACATCATCCATGCAAACGCGTCCGTCGTTTATAACGATAACTCTGTCAGCGTTAATGGCTTCAGTCATATTGTGAGTGATATGGAGAATAGTAATTCCCTTTTCTTTGTTTAATTTCTCGATGGAGTACATAACCTCTTTGCGACCCGATGGATCAAGCATAGAAGTTGCTTCATCAAACACGATACAGTCGGGCATCATAGCAATAATCCCCGCGATTGCAATTCTCTGTTTTTGTCCTCCCGATAACTGTGACGGCGCATGCTTTGAAAAATCTGACATGCCAACTTCTTGTAGAGCGTTATCTACTCTTCTTCTTATTTCTTCGGGAGATACGCCTAAGTTTTCAGGCCCAAAAGCAACATCTTCTTCGACTACAGATGATACAAGCTGGTTATCCGGATTTTGAAAAACCATACCTATACGCTGTCTTACATCGTATATTTCATCTTCGGTTATATTTTCCGAAGTAATGTCCTTGTTGTCAATATATATCTTTCCGCTGTTAGGCGTCAGAATAAGATTAAGGAGTTTAGCTAAGGTAGATTTTCCCGAACCGTTATGACCGAGAATTGCAACAAACTCTCCTTTTTTTACTTCAAAAGAAATGTTATTGAGAACATTGACATCATTATCAAATTCATTTTTATAGCTGAAACATACGTTTTCAACTTTTATGAAAGGATTTCCCATTTATTACTCTCCAATATAGAAAGATGACGCTCCGCAAGGGAGAACTTCTCCTGTTTGTGTTACCTTCAGTCCGATCTCGTCAAGTTCGGTTCTTCCTCCAAATCTTGATTTCAATGTCGTGTTTAATATATATCCGACTGCCGCCGGAGAAAGTCCTGTTGTATATGAGTTAACCAACATAAAAAGCGGTCTGTCGCTTAATATACACGAAGCTTTATTTATAAAATCGCCGATACAATCTTCAAGCTTCCATACTTCTCCACCGGGGCCTCTGCCGTATGAAGGAGGATCCATTATAATGGCATCATACTTATTTCCCCTGCGTATTTCTCTTTCAACAAATTTTTGACAGTCGTCAACGATATATCTGATAGGAGCATTTTCAAGTCCCGACAACTTTGCATTTTCTTTTGCTTGTATTGTCATTCCCTTTGATGCATCAACGTGAACAACAGAAGCTCCTGCCTTAGCGCAGGCAACTGTAGCTCCGCCTGTATACGCAAATAAATTCAAAACCTTAATGGGACGTCCTGCATTTTTAATAAGATCGTACATTTTTTCCCAGTTAACAGCCTGTTCGGGAAAAAGTCCGGTATGCTTAAATCCCATAGGCTTAATCATAAATTTAAGTCCGAGCTTCTCGTAGCTAATACTCCACATTTCAGGAAGTTTATTATTGTTCCATGCTCCTCCGCCCGACTTAGATCTGGAATAAACTGCGTGTGGAGTTTTCCATTTTGGGTGTTTTTTCATGCCTTTCCAAATTACCTGAGGATCAGGTCTGACAAGAATGTATTTCCCCCATCTTTCAAGGCGTTCTCCATCACTTGTATCAAGCAATTCATATTCAGTCCAATTATTCGTATTACGCATTTATATCCCTCGTATCCGTTTTATTCAACATCATCAATAGATAACTGTACGTTATCGGTACTTTGCTTATAAGGTATACCTAAATGGTCATAACCAAGCTTTGTTACACATCTGCCGCGAAGCGTACGGCTTATAAAACCTATCTGCATCAAATAGGGCTCATAAACATCTTCAATGGTTACCGCTTCTTCGCCGATGGTTGCAGAAAGCGTCTCAAGACCAACAGGTCCGCCGTTATAAATATTAATAATGGTTTCCATCATTCGTCTGTCTACGTTATCAAGTCCGAGTTCGTCTATCTCGAGCATGTTTAAAGCATACTGTGCAATATCAAGGGTGATCTTACCATCGCCTTTAACTTGAGCGAAATCGCGAACTCTCTTCAAAAGTCTGTTTGCAATACGAGGAGTTCCTCTTGAACGGGAGGCTATTTCATAAGCACCGTCTTCGTCAATATCAACACCGAGCAAGCCCGCGCTTCTTGTGACGATCTGCGCTAACTCATCCGGAGTATACATCTCGAGTTTTGATATAACTCCAAATCTATCTCTTAAAGGCGTGGAAAGCTGACCTGCTCTCGTTGTAGCGCCGATAAGCGTAAACTTTGGGAGAGGGAGTCTTATACTTCTCGCTGCAGGTCCTTTTCCGATAATAATATCTAACGCATAATCTTCAAGCGCAGGATATAATATTTCTTCAACCGATCTGTTTAGTCTATGTATTTCGTCAATAAACAAAATATCATTTTCACCAAGGTTGGTAAGGAGTGCTGCTAAATCCCCCTGCTTTTCGATAGCAGGTCCGGAGGTTATTCTGATATTAACCCCCATCTCGTTTGCAATAATTGAAGCCAAAGTAGTTTTTCCGAGTCCGGGAGGTCCGTAAAGTAAAACGTGGTCAAGTACGTCTCCTCTTTGTTTTGCAGCTTCAATATAAACCTTAAGGTTTTCTTTAACTTTAATCTGTCCGACATATTCAGAAAGACTTGTAGGTCTGAGGCTGACTTCCGTAGATGAGTCTTCTTCTGTATAGGAGGTAGACATAATACGGTTTTCAAATTCTGTATCAAATTCTTCGTTAAACATATTACCTCCTGATTTATCTCATAAGCCTTTTTAAAGCTTCTCTTATTAGATCTTCCAGCTCGTAAGCATCAACGTTTATACCCTTTAACGCCGACAAAGCCTCAGATTGTTTATATCCTAAAACCATAAGCGCATTCTGTGCTTCTGATAATTTTTCTGAATTATTATTTACGGGAATACCATCAAAAGAATTATCATCACTATCTGCCGAAACTGTCTTTGAAATCTTGTCTTTTAATTCAAGTACGATTCTTGCCGCCGTCTTAGCTCCGACGTTTTGAGCTTTGGAAATTAATTTTGTATCGCCGTTTATAACCGCTGAAGCAAAACTTGCGGGTGTCATAGCCGACATAACGTTTATCGCAGCCTTAGGACCAACCCCCGAAACCGTGATAAGAAGCTTAAAACAATCTCTTTCTTCTAAATCGTAAAAACCAAACAGCTCAACACCGTCTTCTCTTACACAAAAATGAGTATAAAGTTTTATCTTTTGCCCCGGAGATGTAAGATGTCTTTGGGTGTTAAGACTTACGGTAAGACAATACCCTACGCCGTTACAATCAATAACAGCCATATTTGATTCAACGGTAACAAGTTCACCTGAAATATGATAAAACATTTTTACTCTCCTTTATTGGAATTTAGATAATAAAGAACCGTTAGTGTGAGCATGACAAACGGCAATAGCCAGAGCATCGGCAGTATCGTCAAGCTTCGGTTTCTTCTCAAGGTTAAGGAAATTGACCACCATAGCAATTACTTGTTTTTTCTCTGCTCTTCCGTAACCTACTATCGCCTGTTTAACCTGTAACGGTGTATATTCGTAAATCTTTACCCCTCTATGTACAGCGCACAAAAGCATTACACCTCTTGCTTCTGCAACCAAGATAGCGGTTTTTTGGTTGGTGTTAAAGAATAACTCTTCAATAGCCATACAATCGGGATGATACATATTTATCAGCGTGTCAAGTTCATCGTAAATAACCTTAAAACGCGCCTCCGGATCTGTATGCGCAGGAGTAGTGATAGCGCCGTATGCCAAGGTCTTAAATTTCATGTTTTTATATTCAATTACACCGTACCCGACAATAGCATATCCGGGGTCAATACCCAATATAATCATACAAACTCCCACTATATTTAAAATCATTATATTATAACATTTTTTTCACTATATGTAAAGGGATTTTCCCTTTTATTTTTATTTTTTGCGCCTTTGTAATATAAAGGATTGTCCGACATATAATTGTTGTGAAAGGAATGATAAAAATGATTGATAATTCTGTACTTGAATGTCTGACGGAAGACGTAAAAAACAAGATAAAAGAATATTCTTTAGTAAACGAAATAAGATTAAGACAATCATGTCCCCTGTGTATAACATCGGGAACTCAAAATCTTGTTACAGACTACTTAGTAACAAAAAACGATATCGAATATTCAGTAAATAAATTTTGTAAAAATTCCGTTTATACATATTTCGACTGCATAAAAAACGGATATATTCCTTTTGAAAACGGTTACAGGATCGGTGTGTGCGGAAATGCCGTTACCGAAAACGGTATAATAACGAATTTGTCATCTATAACCGGCATTAATATAAGAGTGCCCGGACAAAAATTTGATCTACCGCCGTACCTGTTAAAGAAAATAGCTAATGATAAAAGCTGTATTATTTACTCTCCTCCAAACTACGGAAAAACAACTCTTCTAAAGATGATAATAAAGATTTTATCAACTCCTCCGTATAACCACAGAATATCTGTTATCGATTGTAAAAATGAGTTATACGTAGATAGTCTACATAAAGGGTGTCCTGTTGATTTCTTTTTCTCATACCCAAAAAAGAATGGGATCGATATAGCCGTTCGAAATATGTCGCCCGAAATTATAATCTGTGACGAGATCGGAATAGATGATGATGTTGAAGAACTTATTGAATGTAAAAATTGTGGAATATCTCTCATATGTACAGCTCATGCAAAAAATATTGATGATCTGTTACAAAGAAAAAACATACGAAAAATGCACGAGTTAAATGTTTTTGAAAGTTACGTCGGTATATATTCAAAAAATAATGAGAGACAATTTGAATATAAGAAAAGAAAGGAAATATCATTTTGAAAACTTTAGGGCTTATAATTTTAGCTGGTTCTGTAATTTTCTTTGGGGTATTCTCTTCTTACAAAACCAAAAGAATACTCTTTCTTATAAAAAATATTTTGAATTTTATGTATTATACAAAAACGCAAATTGAATGTTTTAATACACCTCTTGATGCAATTTATAAAAAATATGCAGAAAAAAACGAATGCGAGATAAGAGAACTTATTGAAAATATCTCAAAAAACGGTTGGGCATCATCTCTTGAGACAAACTGTAATCATTTACCCGACAGTATACGAGATTTATTGTTGGAGTACGGTGAAAATTTAGGTAAGACCAATAAACAAGAGCAATTAAAACACAGCATCCATTACACGCAAATGCTTGAAGAAAAGTATAAAGAAATGGTTTTGACAACTCCCGATAAGATAAAACTGTCAATGGCTTTATCGATTTATTCGGGACTAATGTTAATAATTTTATTTATATGAATTTAGAGGTAAACATATGGATATAAGTCTTATTTTAAAGGTTGCGGGGGCAGGACTTCTTGTTAGTGTCGTGTGTCAGATACTCGGCAAAAGCGGACGCGATGAACAAGCTATGCTTGTTTCGATCGCCGGCATAATTATCGTTCTGATGCTTTTAGTTCAAGAAATTTCAAACCTTATAAACACTATAAAAAGCGTATTCGGTATCTGATGAATATTTTTATTTTGTCCGGATATACCCTGATAGCTATAGCACTTCTAAGTCTGCTTCGCCAATTAAAAAGTGAATATACAATATTTTTAAGTATACTTTTTGGGATACTTTTATTAAAACACGCCTTTAATACCGTTTGGCAAAATATGAAGCTTTATTCCTTGTTTTTTGAAAACACATACCTTGGAGAATGGGGGAATGTTTTGCTGAAAACATTCGGCATAACCTTGGTTGCCGAAACAACTTCCGATATATGCCGTGATATCGGAGAATCGTCAATTGCATCTAAAATTGAATTTATTGCTAAAATCGAAATACTTGTAATCAGTTTACCGTTAATAGAAAAGATACTGACCATCACGAAGGAAATTATGCTTTAAGAGGTTTAAATAAATTGTTTAAAAAAATAAAATTATTAAGTGTATGTTGTGTATTATTTTTACTGGCAATACCTCTAGATGTCGCAGCTTTCAACGACTCGTATATAAAACAGGAATTGGATTTGCAAAGTTTATATAACACTTTGTCGGAAGAACAGTTAGACTATTTTCCTGACACTTCAACAAACGAGCAGGATCTATTAAATACAGCTAACAGTTTTAATATTTCGTTTATTTGGCGTCTTTTTCTAAACATTTTTAATCCCCTGATCGCGCCTACGTTAAAAACGTTATCATCGTTAATATGTACAGTTATAATTATTTCTCTCATAAATACAATAAATACGAGTATAGGCAAACCTACTTTTTCAAAAGCAGTAAAATACGTTTCCCAAATAGTTTTATCGGTGATATTTTACGAGCTTTTATCGGGGGTATGGGCATCGGTTCAAATTTACATAAAAAGTATAAACGTCTTCATCTCTTCCCTTGTGCCTATAATGACGGTTTTATATACGTCAGGCGGCAACGTATCAACAGCCGTCGTAAACTCAATTGGTATAACTTTTATATTAAATTTAATCAATATGTTAATGAACAGCGGTCTTTTTCCTATGCTAAAAATCTGTTTTGCTCTCACTCTCAGTTCTGTTGCAGGGGAAATTAAAGGTCTTTTTCATTTAACCAAAGTAATAAAAAATATTATGACGTTTTTCCTTGCAGGAACTATGACACTTTTTTCAGTATTTTTGATATTCAAAACTAATTTATCACTCGCCACAGACAGTGCTGCGGCGCGAACGGTAAAATTTGCAGGAAGTTTTATACCTGTTGTCGGCGGAGCTCTCGGCGAATCTGTAAGGAGTGTTATGTCAGCTTTAAGTGTTATAAAAAACTCTGTCGGAATCGTAGGTATATTGATCATATCTGTCATTTCACTACCCGTTATTTTAAAGATAATATTAAACAAATTTTGTATTGATATAACCGGTACGATTTGCTATATACTTGATTGCGATGCTGAGGGTAATCTTCTGAAAGAATTCAGCTCTATATTTAATTTTGCATTAGCGATCATTGTGTGTATAACCGTTTTGTTTATCATTGAATTAACGGTATTTGTTTCAATATCTCCTGCATTGGGGGTGTAATTATGACGAACATTAAAACGGGGCTGTATATGCTGATAACCTTATCGGTATGTATGGGGGCTCTAAATACTTTTTTTCAAAACGGGAAATTGCAAAAATACGTTAAATATATTGTATCACTTATTGTGATATACTCTATTTTTTCTACTTTTAATGTTTCTGATATTAAACAACTGCTAAATTTTAATTCATTAACACTAAACCACACAGAGCAAAACATTGATCAAAATATGTATATAAAAAACACAGTTGAAACATCACTTAAAGACAATTTGCTAAAACGATTTAATATTCCGCAAGAAAGTATTTCTTTAGCAATCGACATACAAGAAGATGATGAAGAAATTATTATAAATAAAATAAAAGTTAGCATAAAAGACAAAAGTTACAACGGTTATGCAGAGAGGATAAACGCATATCTTAATTCTGAATTTGGTGCTGAAATAGAAGTAACACAAAACATACGGGAGTGATATAAATAATCAAGTTAAGTGAATACATAAGAAAGAAAAAAGCGATTTTAATACTGTTATTTTGCCTGGTTTTAGGTCTTATTCTTGTTTTTTCTGATAAACAAGAAGAAAAGCCTACCAACAAAAATACATCGGATTATACAGATTTTATTGAAAACTACACTTCTAAAACCGAAAATAAACTTGCAGATCTCATAGAAGAGATAGACGGAGTATCAGCGCCAAAAGTTATGATAACACTTAAAAGCGGTACCGAATTTGTTTATGCATCTGACGGTAACGAAGTAAATGAAAAACATGTAATTGTTGACGACAGCCTTGTATATATAAAAGAATACCTTCCGCAAATAGAAGGTGTTGCAATTGTCTGTAAAGGAGGAAACAACCCAAACATAAAATCAAAAATAACCGAACTTATATGCTCAGTACTAGGTATATACAGTTCGCATGTATATGTAACTGAATAAAATGTTTATTGTAATAATATACAAGCATTCATCATATAATTTAACAAAACTTAATAATCCGGGAGGAACATAAAATGGAAATAAAATCACTTTGCATCAGTCCAAAACATATTGGAAATCAGTTAACTACGAAGTTTAAGGAAACTAAAGAAAAAATCAAAAAAAAGGAGTTTTGGAAGCTTGATAAAAAGAAAGTAATGATAGGATGTTCGGTTCTTTTGATCGGCGCTGCCGTATATTTAAATTACATTTTCTTTCTTGATGATGCTTCTTTAAATGCAGGTACAAACAACGGTGAAGATCTGACAAACGTAATAAACACATCATTAGAGGAAAACGATTATTTTGCTCAAGCTGTAATAGACAGACAAAAAGCCAGAGACGAAGCTTTGGAGGTTCTTGAAATTGTCGTTGGAAACGAAGAAGCTCTTGCTGAGTCAAAAGATTCTGCATTAAAACAAATGTCGCAGATAGCCGATGATATGCAGAAAGAATCAAACATAGAATCTCTCATCACTTCAAAAGGATTTGAAGAATGTGTTGCAGTTATCAGCGAAGGAAAATGTAACGTCATAGTAAAAAGTGACGGTTTACAAGCAAACGAAATATCTCAAATCAAAGAAATCGTTTACGAACAAGCGGCAATTAATCCACTTGATATAAAGATCATTGAAAAAAACTAATTAATTATAAAAAACAGACGCGATAAAATATCGCGTCTGTTTTTTTGCTACAAAGATAGGCGGTACAAACATTTGCACCGCCCGCATAAACCGGCTCCACTATTGCAGAGGGGTTAAGTTTTAAATTTATTCGATAATATATACTCTCATATTTCTTCTTCCGAACTGTAAGAGTTCCTGAAGAGTTCCTTCAAGATAGACGTCAATTCGATTGCCTTTTATAAATCCACCTGTATCTTCGGCTGTAAGGACGCCAAGGTCTCTGTAACTGCTGGTTACGTATACTTTTGAACCGAGAGGAATAGTTTTGGGATCAACAGCTATTATACCTTCTCTTGCTTTTGTACCTGTTGCTGTTATCGTTCCTGTCGTACCGTCTGAAGGACCGTAGCAGGTGGCGACAACGTCAAGATAATACGAATAATTATAAGTTACTCCATCTTTGCCGACATACTGACCGCCTATACCAAGCTCAACAACTTCAGTTACAGGTTCTAAAGCTATCTTTTCACCAATTGCTTCTTCGCTGTCATATTTACCGTTAATATATTTCTTGCGGTAAGTTGTAATAAGAGAACCGTCCTGACCTTTTGTTAAAACATTTTTAGTTCCTTTGGGGATGGTTTGAACTTCAACAGTGGTCACGTCATAGGCTATTGGTGTAGTAACGTCAACATTTTCGTATGTAATAGAATCAATTACAACTTCCATACCCTCGTAAACTACCGTATCAAGAGGGTGACTTAATACACACGTATCGTCAATTTCAATATCTTCATTTGCTAAAACCTCTGAAAGTTTTAAAGCTTCAGAAGATATTATCAACTCGTTACCTCCCCTAACAAACAGTGAGAATGTTACTTTCTCAGTTACGTTAGCAAAAACATTGTTTCTTGCAGAGTACTCGGGAGATCTCATTGAATAGTTGGGAGTATTGGAAAAAACACATCTGTCAAAGATATAATTTGCTCCCAAAAACAATGAACACACAACCGATATAATCAAAACGACAACAGTTAATTTATATATCGTTTTTTTACTCTTTTTATTCATTAGTTTTGATAATTTTGTTGCGCTCGGTGCAGAAGTCGAATACAGTTCGTAGTTATTTAATTCATTTTGAACTTGCATACTATCCTCCTTTAATTGCATATTTGCCGATCAGTTTAAGACGGCATATACCGGCGGGAAACATTAAAATTATAGCATAACAAGCCACTTTTGTCAACTTTTTCCATATTCTGTAAGTTAACAAAGGTATATGTTAATATTAACATTTATACCAAAAAACAATGCATAAAAGTCAAAAAAGCATTGTATTATGTTTTTACTACTCTGTTATTTTGCATATCCGACTTTTCATTTTCTGCATTTTGCACAATACTTTTTATGCATAAAACACACCCAATTATTCATTTTTGTTTGAAAATCCCCCCTCTCTTCCCTTTAAAATTTGTTGCAAAATATAATCAAAATGCATATTTTGTTATAAAGGATGTACATTCAATTATATAAAAGAGGTTTCTAAAAAATGAATAACAAAACGCTGTATGAATTAAAGATCGGTCAAATCGGTAGTATCGTTGATATAACGGCAGACGAAAAAACAAAAAGACGTCTGCAAGATATAGGTTTTATCAAAGGAACTGATGTTCTGTGTGCTTTTAAAAGTCCTTTCGGTGAACCGACGGCATATAGAATAAAAGGTACGACTATAGCTTTACGAGAAGAACAGTCAAATAAGATAATAATTCAGATATAAGAGAGAGGATATATTATGGGATTGACAAGAAAATCGGTAGGAACAAATTTGTTAAACAATCTAACCGAGTACAGAAAAAATAACAATAACAAAATAATTGCTCTTGTTGGAAATCCAAATGTAGGAAAGAGTTCCCTTTTTAATCAGATCACAGGCATGAAACAACATACGGGCAACTGGCCCGGAAAGACTGTAATGAGTGCTGTAGGATCATGTAGAATAGACAAAAAAGAATATATATTTGTTGATCTTCCCGGATGCTATTCTCTTAAATCAAACTCGCCTGAGGAGGAGATCGCACGAGACTTTATCACTTCAGATTTAGCTGATATTACAGTTATCGTATGTGACGCCACTTCACTTGAAAGAAATTTAAATTTAACTCTGCAAATTACTGAAATTACCGACAATATTATTTTGTGTGTCAATTTAATGGACGAGGCTAGAAAAAAACATATAGATATTGATCTAAAAGCCCTTTCCGATGAACTCGGAATAAAGGTAATCGGTTGTGTCGCCCACAAAAAAAGCAGTGTAAAAAAGGTTCTTGATACAATATCCAATTATTCTATTGATAATATTTGTAATAATTCTCCATGTATAGTAAAATATCCCGATTACATAGAAGAGATCATCTCTCATTTATCAGAAGAATACAATGATACACCAAAGAAAAACAGATTATCGGCAATTAAATCTTTGGAAAAAACAAATTTAATTATATGCGAAAAAACTCCTACGGAAATAAAAAATGATATCTCTTATACAATATCATATACTGCAGAAAAAATCGCCGAAAAATGCGTAAAAAACAACATCGACTATACATCAACAAAAGAATATAAAATTGATAAATTTTTGACAGGAAAATTCTGGGGCTTTCTATCAATGTTTTGTCTTCTTGTTCTTGTTTTTTGGTTAACTATATCAGTTTCAAATTACCCGTCAAGTTTTTTAAGTGATCTGTTTTTATCTTTCGAGAAACCTTTGTACGATTTTCTTATTAGATCAAAAATTCCAATTGCTCTGTGCGATATGACCGTATACGGTGTCTATCACATATTAACTTGGATAATCTCGGTGATGCTTCCTCCTATGGCTATATTCTTCCCTCTTTTTACTCTTTTGGAAGATATAGGTTATCTGCCTCGTATAGCTTTCAATTTGGATAAATGTTTTAAAAAATGTTCTGCTTGCGGAAAACAGGCACTTACCATGTGTATGGGGTTCGGGTGTAACGCGGCAGGTGTTGTCGGTTGCAGAATAATAGACTCCCCCAGAGAAAGACTGTTGGCAATAATCACAAACAGCTTTATTCCATGCAACGGCAGATTTCCCGCTTTAATCGCTGTTATTACTATGTTTTTTGTCGGCAAAAACAAATCATTCTTTTCAAACGCATATTCTGCATTGATTCTAACTGCTTTTATCATTCTAACTATCATAGCATCCTTGTTAGTTTCTCGTTTGCTGTCAAAAATGCTTTTAAAAGGAGTTCCCTCTTCTTTTACACTGGAACTGCCGCCTTATAGAAAACCTCAAATAAGCAAACTGATAATACGTTCGGTCTTCGACAGAACTTTGTTCGTATTGGGAAGAGCTGTTGTTGTCGCTGCACCGGCAGGTCTTTTTATATGGTTAATATCCAATATTGAAATAAACAGTATATCAATTTTGTCCCATATAGCTTTGTTTCTTGAGCCGTTTGCCAACTTGATGGGACTTGACGGTATAATTCTTACGGCATTTATTATAGGCTTTCCTGCGAACGAGATAGTGTTACCCTTGATAGTTATGATGTATATGTCAAGCGGAACTTTGAGCGAAACGGGAGACTTATATTCGCTTAAAGAATTACTTATATCAAACGGATGGACCTATATAACAGCCTTAAACACTATAATATTTATGCTAATGCATTGGCCGTGTTCAACTACATGTCTCACTATAAAATCAGAAACAAAATCAATAAAATGGACGATGATTTCAATAATAATTCCTACAATTTGCGGAATTTTGATGTGCATCTTGATCAATGGGTTATATAAAATAATAAGCTGTGTATTCTAAACCATACACAGCTCATTGTTATTTTAAAGACAATAGAGAGTTGGTGGACAACTTACTGCCGACTCTCTTATTATTTAGTTCCTGTTGAACCGAATCCACCCTGACCTCGTACAGTTTCAGTAAGAGTATCAGATAAAACAAACTCTGCTTTCAAAAACGGAGCTATAACAAACTGCGCTATTCTCTCGCCGTTTGAAATTACTTGAGGCTGACTGCCGTGATTATGAAGCGCAACCATTACCTCTCCCCTGTAATCAGAGTCAACAACACCTACTTTGTTGGCGGGGGCAAGTCCTTTTTTGCTTGCCAGACCGCTTCTGGCATAGATCAATCCCGCATAACCTTCGGGAACTTCAACGGAAATACCCGTATGAACCAAAACTGTCTCTCCTGAATTTATAGTTATATCGCTTTCGCACAACGCGTATAGATCTGCACCTGCAGAAAATTCAGTTCCGTATGTAGGTATAACAGCTCTCTCGTCAAGTTTTTTAATATTTACTTTCATAATATCATCCTTTCAATAACGTTTTCTTAAAATTTAAATTTTACTTTTCCGTCTTCTAAATAAAGGATAGCATCAAAATTCTTATTGTTTTTTGATACAAATCCGTTAATTTTATGAGTTTCGCCGTCGCTTAAAAGTTTTCGCGCATTTTCAAGTGAGATTACACGTGAACATATCTTTAATCCTATAGAGAACTTGCAATCGTTTGTCTTATATCCTTTGCATCCGTATCCGAAACGAGTTCTAACAACGTCTGAACCGCATAAGGGACATTTGCCAACGTAATCACCGAAGTAACCGTAATCAATATCATCTTGTAATGCGTATTCTTTTTTTGAAAAAACTTCGGCAATCTCATTCTTTGCAAGTTCAACGCTTTCTTCAACTGTCATCTCGCTTCTGAACACCTTTTTCAGCGCTTTTCCGAGTTCGGAAGTTTTGTACTTATCCATACTTATTCCCATCATCGAAAGAGATTCGATCAAATACTCTCCGCCCGGTAAGATAGTATATACGTCTTTTTTTAGCTGTATATACTCGCTTTTTCTTGCGTTATCTATAATTCCCGTTCTTGTCGCCTCAGTACCAAGCTCAAGTCCTTCAAAAATAGCTCTATACTCTTCTTCATCACTCTCATTCTCTGCATTATTCTTATCATCCTTAAAAGGATTTTTTAAATAATTATTCAAAGTTTCTATCGTATAATGTTTTGGAGGAGACGATTCTTTTTCAACAGGTTTAAAATCAATATTTACAATGTCCCCCGTCTTTAAGGGAGGAAGCATTTTATCTTTTTTAGTATAATCATCATACTTCGTCCAGCCTTTTTCAAGCATACTTACACCTTTAAGTGTAAATTCTTCGTATCCTCCTACTGAAATTTTTATTTCTGATCTGTTTACCAAACATTCTTCGGAACAAAAAACAGCAACAAACCTTCTAAATACAGCTGAATAGACCTGCATCTCACTTTCGGTAAGTCTGTTTTTATCAGGAATTTTATAAGTGGGAGTAAGAGCTGAATGCGACTCGATCTTTTTATCGTCAAATATAGTTTTCTTATCTTTAAAAGTAACGGGGTATCCCATTTTAGAAACTACTTCAAGCAAATTTCTTACCTTGTCTTTTTCAGCAGACGCAAGATACTCCGAGTTCGTTCTCGGGTACGTAACGTATCCCTCTTCGTACAGTTTTTGCAAGATAGCTAAACTTGTTTCCATTGGCATTTTGTATTTTTTGCCAAGAAAATTTTGAAGTTTTGTCAGAGAAAAAAGTTTACCGGGAGAAACTGTTTCAAGTTTCTTTTTTACCGAGAGGACGGTAGCTTCAGAAGAATTATATTTCCTACACAACTCTTCTGCTGATAAAAACTTATCTTTAGAAAATTTTTCTTTACTGATAAGCTCGACTTCTTCTCCATTTGTAACTTCACAACTTTGAATAGAATAATACTTTTCGGGAACGAAATTTCTTATTGCCATATCTCTGTCATATATAGCTTTTACGATAGGGACGATTACCCTGCCGACCCGAAGAAGCGTACCGCTTTTTAACGTTGCGTATCTGGTTAAATTTACACCGTATAGCCAGTCTATATACGTTCTAGCAAATCCCTCTTTTGCCAAATTATCATACTCAGATTCGTCTTTAGGGATAATAAGACCTTCCATTATAGTCTGATGCGTCTGATCGGGCATCCAAAGCCTTTGGAGTGTTTTTTTGGACTCAAGAGCTTTATTGATACACGTTCTAATAATAATTTCTCCCTCTCTGTCCGAGTCTCCTGCATTAATTATGGTATCAACGTCAGGTCTGTTGCATAAATATTTAATTGTATTAAACTGTTTTTCAACACCTGCATCAACTGTCTTGTCAGCGCCTCTTTTTAAAACAAAACGAAACTCTTCAGGGAAACAAGGGATATTATCCAAACTCCAATGTTTTTGCCCTTCAGGAAGAGGGGTATAGTCTTCTATATCAGCGAGTGAAAACAAATGTCCAAATGCCCAAGTAACTATATATTCGTCTCCCTCATAGTAACCGTTTTTGTTTTTCATTGAACCGATCGCCGAGGCTATATTTCTGCCAAGACTTGGTTTTTCGGCTATAATTAGTTTCAATTTTATACCTCTGTCAGAATTTTGTTTTAAAAAATTGATAATAATTACAACGTATCATACCGTTGTACAATCTTCTTATCTTATCTGCTCTTCTTCCGTATTTTCTCTCAAACTCTTCATCGTTGGTCAAAATATATATCTGCCATCTGTCAAGATTTCGAAATGCTTTCCCCATTTCAGAATAAAGCTTAAATACACTATCAGCATCAGATAAACGTTCTCCGTACGGGGGATTGCAAACAACAGTTCCCTTCATCCCGTCAGTTTTTATATCAAGAGCATTCATCTCAAAACATTTTATATATTTATCCATTCCCGATTTTTTTATATTTCCCTCGGCAATTTTGAGCACCGTAGGATCAATATCACTTGCATAAACTTTAAATGAAGTATCGTGTTTTATATTTGACAAAGCCTCTTCACGTGCATTTATCCAAATATCCTTAGGTACATTTTCAAACTCTTCGGATATAAATCTATTATTGATATTTGGTGCTGTATTCGTCATAATGAGAGCCGCTTCGATCGGTATTGTTGCAGATCCGCAAAAAGGATCCCAAAACAAAACGTCTTCTCGCGGTCTAGAGATTTTAGCCATAGCTGCAGCTAAAGTTTCTCTCAAAGGAGCGCCGCCCGACAAGGCTCTATAACCTCTTTTGTGCAACGGAACACCTGAAATATCGATCATCAAAGTTGCAATATCGTTAAATATAAAAAACTCTATTTGCTTTTTTATACCGGTTTCATCAAACCAATTAATATTATATTTATCTTTAAGACGTTCAACAACTGCTTTTTTTATTATTTTCTGGCAATCAGGAACCGAAAATAGTTTTGATTTTATGGAATGTCCTTTTACCGGAAATTCATCAGCTTTACCGATCCAATCTTCCCATGGCAATAATTTAACACTGTCAAAAAGTTCAGTAAAAGTCGTTGAAGTGAAACTTCCCAACTTCAAATACAATCTTTCGGCATATCTAAAATTTATATTACATCTTGAAAAGACAGTAAAATCACCCTTGAAGGTCACTCTGCCGTCGATAGTTTCTATTCTTTTATATCCCAATTCATCTATTTGTTCGCCTAAAAGTTTTTCAAGACCAAACAAACAAGTGGCGACAAATTCAAACATATTATCCATAAGTTTCTCCAAACACTTGTGATATACAAATTATACATCCGACGGAATTGATTGTCAAGAATTGATAATTTACAACAAATAATAATATGTATTTATTTATACAAAATATCTTGACAGTAAATTCCAATCGTGATAAAATAAGGTTGTAAAAGGGAGTAGCAAATGCATAACAATATGCGTTAACTGGTCGTCAAGACGATTCATTTTATGGATTCGGTCAGTTTATACTTTCGTATCTTGCAAGACTTTTACGGCTAACTTTGCTGTATTAAGTCTTTTTTTAATACAAAATAATTTTACATTTTTATAAGGAGAAGAAAATGAAAGCTTATTTAAACCCTATTTCCGCAGTTTTCGAACATTTTGCTTCTTCGGAAAAAGGTCTATCCGCCTCCGAAGCGCAAAAAAGAATTGAAAAGTATGGAAAAAACAAATTGGTTGAAGCAAAAAAAGAAACGATTATTCAACGTTTTCTTAAACAGTTGGCTGACCCTATGATAATTATTCTTTTGGTCGCAGCCGCAATTTCAGCAGTAGTTGCTGTTCTTGAACATGAACCGCCTACCGATGTTTTTATTATTCTTTTTGTTGTTATTCTTAACTCGGTTCTCGGTGTTGTGCAAGAAAGCAAAGCAGAAAAAGCCATTGATGCACTAAAAGAAATGACAGCCGCAACATCAAAGGTTATAAGAGACGGACAGCTCGTTCACGTTAAGAGCGAAGAGCTTGTTGTCGGTGATATAATCGTTCTCGAAGCAGGCGATGCTGTTCCTGCAGATGCCCGTCTTATTGAATGCGCATCAATCAAGGCAGAAGAAGCTGCATTGACAGGTGAATCTGTTCCCGTTAACAAGAATATTGACGTACTTGATAACGGAAACAACGACGACGTTCCTCTCGGTGACAGAAAGAATATGGTTTATATGGGTTCTACCATAGTCTACGGAAGAGGCACTGCTATCGTTGTAGCTACAGGTATGGATACGGAAATGGGCAAGATTGCCGATGCTCTTGCACAAGCTCAAAATGAACAGACACCCTTGCAGATCAAGCTTTCACAGTTAAGTAAAGTATTAACATACGTTGTAATAGCTATTTGTGTATTTATATTTGCTTTCCAGGTTATTGTAAATAAAGCGTATACCCTTGACGGTATGCTTGACACATTTATGGTTGCAATTAGTCTTGCTGTTGCAGCTATCCCTGAAGGTCTCGCTACGGTTGTAACTATCGTTCTTTCAATCGGCGTTACAAAAATGAGCAAAAGAAATGCTGTTATACGCAAATTAACAGCAGTTGAGACTTTGGGTTGTACACAGATAATCTGTTCAGACAAAACAGGTACGTTGACACAGAACAAAATGACCGTTACCGAACATTTTTCGGAAGATAAAATTTTACTCGCAACTGCTATGGCTCTTTGTTCTGACGCTGAACTTGATACAGACAACAAAGCAATTGGTGAGCCTACGGAATGTGCGCTTGTTGATTTCGCATACCAATGCGCTCTTAATAAAAACGATCTTAAGAAAAACAGTCCCCGTATAGGTGAAGCTCCTTTTGATTCAGGAAGAAAAATGATGTCTACCGTTCACAACGAAAACGGAAAGATCATTCAGTACACAAAGGGCGCTCCCGACGAAATTTTGAAAGCTTGTACAACGTATATTTCCGGTGGAACGGTTCTCCCGTTAACCGATGACGTTCGTTCAAAGATAATGGCAGAAAATAAAGCAAAAGCAGACAGAGCTTTACGTGTACTTGCTGCATCTTATAAAACATACGACTCTGTTCCCTCTTCGTTTGAACCTTCAGATCTCGAAAAAGACCTTACTTTCATTGGATTGGTCGGAATGATCGACCCTGTCCGTCCCGAAGTAAAAGTTGCTATTGAACAATGTAAAAAAGCATCTATAAGACCTATAATGATCACCGGCGACCACAAAGATACTGCCGTAGCAATAGCAAAAGAACTCAATATAATTTCAGATGCATCACAGGCTATCACAGGCGCTGAACTTAACAAGATAAGCGACGAGGAATTATATAACACAATTCAAAACTACTCTGTATACGCAAGAGTTCAACCCGAACATAAAACAAGAATTGTTAAGGCTTGGAAAGAAAGAGGCATGGTTACTGCCATGACAGGCGACGGCGTTAACGACGCCCCCTCAATTAAGAGTGCAGATATCGGTATCGGTATGGGTATCACAGGCACCGACGTAACCAAAAACGTTGCAGATATGATTCTTGCAGACGATAACTTTGCAACGATCGTATCAGCAGTAGAAGAAGGCAGAAGAATATACGACAATATACGTAAAGCTATTCAGTTCCTTCTCTCTTCTAACTTGAGTGAAGTATTCTCAGTATTTGCGGCTACCGTATTAGGTTTCACAATACTCGAACCTATACACATTCTCTGGATAAACCTCATCACCGACAGTCTTCCCGCACTTGCTCTCGGTATGGAAAAAGGCGAAAAAGATTTGATGAGCAGAAAGCCAAGAGATTCAAAAGATGGCATTTTTGCAGGCGGACTTGGACTTGACCTTCTCTATCAAGGTATCCTGGTTTCATTAATAACTTTATCAGCTTACTTGATTGGTCACAAGATCCAGTTTGGTATATGGGGAACAAACCCGAGCTCACACGGTGTAACAATGTCGTTTTTAGCTATGAGTATGGCAGAGATCTTCCACTCAATGAATATGCGTTCACAGCGTGGCTCAATATTCAAAATGAATACCCACAACTTCTTCCTCTGGGGCGCTATGATAATAGCTCTTGTACTCACAACGTGCGTTATCGAAATTCCCTTCCTCGCAACTGCATTTAAGTTTGAAACAATAGGTATGACTGAATATCTTATAGCTCTCGGCCTTGCGTTCTCAATCATTCCCATCGTTGAAATTGTAAAGTTCGTACAGCGTTCAATCGCAAAAAACAAAAATAAGTAATTAAAAAACTCCCTCGTTTAAAAAAACTAGGGAGTTTTTATTTATGTTCTTGTTAAATACATAAGCAAACTTTTTGGAAGAATTTTTGAAAGCACACGATAAAACTTATAGAAAGCTGTAGGAGTGTAGATAGCTCTTCCCTTTTCTGCATATATAATTGATTTACGAGCAACCTTTTCGGGTTTACAATACGGTAAAGTGTCAAAAGTTTTTGAATTACCGTTAATTCCCGCAACACACAAAAATTCTGTATCCATAGGGCCTGGACATACAGCTAACACGTTAATACCTCTTTTTTTGTTCTCAAAACGAACGCCCCTTGAAAAACTGTTTACATAAGCTTTAGTTGAACTGTAAACAGTCATACGTGCATTAGGACAAAATGAAGCTATCGAGCACACGTTAACAATAAAGCTTCCTTCGGTCATATATTTTAAAGCTATCGTTGTAAGAGCTGTAAGGCCTCTGCAATTCAAATCTACCATTCCGGACTGTTTGATATAGTCAGCGTCATAAACGTCGCCTAAAACGCCGTATCCTGCGTTATTAACAAGTATCTTGATGTTAGCATTAGCTTTCTTCAATAAATCCTCAAACTCTCTATAAGAATCATACTCCTGTAGATCAAGACAGATAGGCACAATATTCTTATCGGGATATGTATTTACGATCTCCAAAAGTCTCTCTTTTCGTCTTGCAACGATCCAATACTGTTGTATATCGCTATATCTTTCGCAAATAGTTTTCAAATATTCGATTCCGAGTCCCGACGATGCGCCGGTTATTACAGCAATATTCATTTTATTTTCTCCTTAACATAATCTAATAAATTTTCTTTATTGTTTTTTATTTTTTCTTCAATCACTTTTTCCAAACAATCATTTAGGTAAAGCCCTATTTCGTTACCGCTTAACCCCAGACTTTTTATATCGTCACCGTTTACGTTAAGTGATTTTAGTGTATAACATTCATTTCCGTTTATGATACTATGAAAAGTCTCTTTAATATCAGCAACTGAATGTCCTTCTGCGCCTTTCAGCTCAATAATATCACTTATAAAATCAACACCGTATTTAGAAATTTTCTTTTTAAGGTCTACCTTATTTGGATAAATATCAATATCAAAATTTTCAATTAACGATATAACTCTTTTATACGATTGATTATCCGGTCTTAAAAATTTATAATCTGTTTTATAATGGGGATTATATAAAAACAGCGATGCAAACCTTATATCGTGATCACTTGTACATTTTTCAATATATTCGGCTCTTTTATTAAATTCTTTACCCGTAAAAATCGTCTCAAAAACAGCATTATATTTTTGAATTACACTTTTAACATTCTTACCGCACAACAACTTTTTCAGTTCGTCAAAAATTCGTTCGGGTGAAATGTTATTTAATAAATCTCGGTTTCTAATAATCGCATCTGATGTACTTTCTTCTATTTCAAATCCTAACACAGATGAAAACCTCAAAGCTCTTATAATTCTTAAACCGTCTTCTTTAAAACGAGTATCAGCATCCCCAACGCATCTTATAACTTTATTTTTTAGGTCGTTAATGCCACCGTATAAATCAACCAACTGCTTATTGTATGCCATAGCATTAACTGTAAAGTCTCGCCGTTTTAAATCATCCTCTAAATTACGTGAAAATAAAACTTTTTCGGGGTGTCTGTTGTCTATATATTCTCCGTCAATTCTATAAGTCGTAACCTCAAACGGCTGCCTGTTTACAATAACTGTTACAGTTCCGTGAGAAATACCGGTATCAACGGTCTTATACTCTTTAAAAACCTCTTTTATTTCTTCAGGAAATGCACTTGTGGTTATATCGTAATCATTACAAGGACGGTCTAAAATAAAATCTCTGACACATCCACCTACAAGATATGCTTCAAAATCATTTTCCTCAAGCAAATTTAAAACAGTTTCCGCCTCTTTAGAAATCTTAAACAAAACAACGCACACTCCAAAAAATACTTTTACATAGATATTATAGTATGTTTTTTATATTAAGTCAATAAAAGTATTTTTATAAATCACCTGTGATTGTTTATCTGAAAAATACACATCGTTACAACACCTACCAAACCGCCAAAAAACATACCTGCTATTGATTCTAACATTTTATCACCTCTCTGTATTTATCATTAACAAAAAAGTGAAGAAAAATACAATAATCTGTTGTAAAAAGACTTTACAACAGATTATTAAGTATTATTATTTAAGAAATCCGCCTATGATCTGTTCTTCTGCTTCAGCTTCGGATAAACCTAATGACATAAGCTTTATAAGTTGTTCTCCTGCAATTTTACCGATCGCAGCTTCATGAACGAGCATAGCATCTATCGAGTTCGCTTCAAGAGCAGGAACTGCAACGACCTTTGCATTATCCATAATGATCGCATCGCACTCGGTATGACCGTTACAAGCGCAGTTTCCTATGATCTTTGAGTCGAATTTTTGATAAGAACTGTCCTTTGCAACAGAACGTGAAACTATATCAACACCCGAATCGTCACCGTTAAGCTCTGTAATATAATCACTTACAGCCGTCTGGTTACCATGTGTCATAAGTCTTTCTCTTACAAGTAACTTCGCACCGGCCTTAAGTGTCGCCGTAGTCTTTCTAACGGTTGAGTCGACACCCTTGATCTGTACCATTTCCATTTCAACAGTACTGTTTTCTTCTTGATAAACTTCAGTTCCGGGATTCATAATGCGCTTTCCGTTACCGTCACCCTCGCCGTAATGTTTTTCTACGTATTTAATTTTTGAATTTTTACCTACAAAAAATCTGTGAATACCGTTATGTTTTGAATCGTATTCGCCGCTGTTGTGAATACCGCAACCTGCAACTATAACAACGTCACAGTCATCACCTATATAAAAATCGTTATAAACCGTCTCGTCAATACCTGTCTCGCTTATAACAACGGGTATGTGAACACTTTCGTTCTTTGTGCCTGATTTTATGTGGATATCAATGCCGTTCTGTTCTTTTTTTGTAACGATATCAATATTTGCAGTAGTATTTCTTGATGACGTATGTCCGTTTG